>NZ_JBELAU010000006.1:0-386116 GCF_040253585.1 Emticicia sp. W12TSBA100-4 | reverse complement strand
GGCAGTGTAACATTAACAGCTTCGGGTGGCACCAGTCCTTATCAATATCAACAAGGGACAGGGAGTTTTGTATCGACGAATGCCTTTACAGGCTTAGCGGCAGGAACCTATAGTTTTACAGTTAAAGATGCGAATGGTTGTAGTGTAACCACAAGTGCAACAGTCACTCAACCAGTAGCGGCATTAAGTGTAAATGTTCCAGTAGTAACTCCTATTTGTCAAGGCCAATCAGCAACGTTTACGGCAACAGCCTCAGGTGGAACATCACCATATACCTATACTTGGAGTAACAGTCTTCCAAATGGATCAACTCAGACTGTTACACCATCAACTACAACAACCTATACGGTAATTGCAACTGATAGTAAATCATGTAGTGCAACGACAACAGTTATCGTAACTGTAAACCCATTGCCAACTGCATCATTAGCAACTTCAGCACCTTGTGCTGGAACAACGACAGTCTTAGCTCCAACAGGACTGTCAAACGCTGCAACATTCCTATGGAGTACAGGGGCTACATCATCTAATATTTCGGTAAACCCTACAGTTCCTACAGGATATTCCTTGACAGTAACCTCATCTTCAAATCCAGCATGTTCTATTACACGCACAGTTTGGTTAGATGTAAAACCATTACCAACTGCCGAAGTTACAGTTATTCCTTCAATGTGTTTGGGAAGTGTAGCTCAAAGTAACGGTCAATTAATGCTGAATAAATACCGTGATTCAGACCAAGTAGCTTATGGTTCGCCGATTTCAGCTACTCCAACTTTTGCAAATATTCCATCAGGTGGAATCTTTGCTTCAGGATTAGCGAATACAGTTGCCACTTACACGATAAGATTGAAAAATACAGTTACAAATTGTATCAATGACCTTACTGCTGTCATGTCAGTAACTGTATGTCCTTGTCCAGCAGGTTACTGTGAACCAGCAACAGTTGTAAAAACAAAATAAAAAAATTATTAAGTGGTACAGTTTTTGCGTAAGTAATAATCAAGGATAACTATATCATTGATATAGCAATATAAAGAACTCATACTCAATTAAATATAACAATTACTCAATTTGTCAAATGAAAAACAATTTACTCAGTATTAAACATTCCAACCTTAAATTTGCCAAGATTTTGGCAAATTGTTTAACGGTTTGCGTGTTACTATTGTTTGTAAGCCTAACAACTTACGGACAACGAGTTCCTGTCGCCTGTACAGGAGATGGACCATTCACCATTATTGGTGAGGATGCATCTGCACCGACTGCAAATGATGCAAAAATGCGTATATCAGGAGCTTTATCTGGTGATGATCGTGTAGGTTATTCATTAGGTGCTACATATACAGGTACAAACTTTGCTGGAACAGCAAAGCTATCTACATTAACTGGTGGATATTTATCACAAACTCTCCCTACTCCAACCAATACTGCTGGTACACAGTACACAATTAGGGTTTATAAGGCAGATACTACTTGTTATTATGACAAAGTATTTACTTTAGAATATGTAAACTTTAATACAGCACCTGTTTATCCAGATATCATGGCTAAAGTCACTAAAGCTCCAGATTTGGGATTTTATGCTTTGGGGTCAACTGTAACCATCGTTGTAGAAGTTGAGAATACAGGTACTGGTCCAGCAACTGGCGTAGAATATACCGTTGGTATTCCTCCGGGGCTTACGGCTGTAACAGGAGTTGCTACCTACGGTACTTATGATAATACCACGAAAAAATGGACAATTGGTAATGTCGCTGTTTCTCAAACAAATATAAAGCTAACATTAACAGGTACAGTGGGGACAAGAGGTGTAAAATACCTAACTGCTGACCTAACCGCTTTGGTTGAAAATGATATTGACTCACGACCAACTACCGTAGCAAATCCAAGCAATTCACCAGGAGAAGATGATTTTGGTTCAGTTTGTATCTCTACACCGTTTGATTATTGTACGAATGATGAATATACAATCACATTACCAAGTTATACGAGCATTAAATGGTTCAAAGGTACAACCGAGTTGACAGCCTCTAATGCAGCCACAAATGGTGTAAGATTAAATGGTGATGGATCTTTGACAGTATTCGCAACAGGTGATTATTCATATAGTATGACCGTAGGGCCTAATGCTTGTCCAAGCGGTGGATGTTGTCCTATAAAAGTTGAAGCTGGTAAGCCGCCTGTTTTGGTTGCACCAACTGCCCAAGCAGTTTGTTTCAGCAAACCATTTAATGCAGTAGCTGCTTCAAATACTGAAACCTCTCCTAACGGAACTTATATTTATCAATGGTATAATGCCAATGGTGCTGCTAACCCGACTACCACAGCGATTGTTGGTCAAACAGGTCTTGCTTTAACAGCATTACCAACGGCAGTAGGTACTTATGTATATAAATTGAAAGCGTATGAGCAAGGACACGAAAACTGTGCTGACTCTGTAACGGTAACACTTGAAATCAAAGAATTGCCTACTCCTGTATTGGCGTCAAACAGCCCAGTTTGTGAGCAGAGTCCAATTAATTTTACTGCAACACCAGCAGGAGCAACCAATTACGCTTGGACTGGTCCTAATGGATTTACAGGTTCAAACATTGAAAATCCATCAATTGCGAGTGCAGCACTTGCAAGTGCTGGTAACTACGTAGTAACAGTTACCAATGGAGTTGGTTGTTCAGCAACAGCTTCTGTGAGCGTTGCCGTCAATCCTAAGCCTGTTATTCCTGTGGTTGCCAATAAAACTTTCTGTGCTGAAGATCCGCAAGCAACACTTTCAGCCACAGCTCTTACAGGAAATACACTATTATGGTATGGTACATACTCAACAGGTGGTGTATCATCAACAGCAGCATCATTCCACAACCCAGTTACGGCAGGAGAAACAACTTACTATGTAACACAGAAAGTTGACGAAACAGGGTGTGAATCGAATCGTGCAGAATTATTGGTAAAAGTAAATGCAAAACCACTTCCGCCAACACCTAACCCAGTTTCGGCTTGTCAAAATTCAGCTCCAATTACTTTAGCTGTAACAGGAAGTAACACAGGATTCGCAGTATTGTGGTATGGTTTAAATTCAACAGGAGGAACAGGTTCTACAACTGCAGATATTGCTCCAACTAATGCCACAGGAACTACCACATATTATGTTAGTAGAAAAGCCGACGATACAGGTTGTGAATCTAATCGTGCATCTCTTGCCGTTGAAATTCGTGAAACTCCAGTACCTACATTGGCATCTAACAGTCCAGTTTGTGCTGAAAGCCCAATTAACTTGACTGCAACACCAGCAGGAGCAACAACTTATACTTGGAGCGGACCATCTGGATTTACAGGAAGCAACATTGCTAATCCAACAATCGCAAGTGCAGCTTTGGCTAATGCAGGAACATATAACGTAACCGTAACTAACGGTGTTGGTTGTTCGGCAAGTACATCAGTTAATGTAGTGGTTAATGCTCTCCCTGCCGTTCCAGTAGTGACAAACCGAACTTTCTGTGCGGAAGATAATGAAGCAACACTTGTAGCAACAGCCTTAGATGCTCATAAATTATTATGGTATGGTACTTACTCTACAGGAGGTGTCTCTTCAACAGCGGCACCGAGTCATAACCCGACAACTGCAGGCGAAACAAAATATTTTGTAACACAAGTAAGTGATGTAACTGGTTGTCAGTCTTATCGTGGTGAGTTAGTAGTAGTAGTTAACGCTAAGCCATTACTACCAAAGGCAGATGACAAAACATACTGCCAAGGTGTAACTCCTACGCCTCTTACTGTAACAGGTGATGCTCAGCATACATTCTTATGGTATGGACAGTCATCGACGGGTGGAACAGGCTCAACTGCAGCACCGACTCCTTCGACTGATAATGTAGGAACAACAATCTATTATGTTAGCCAAAAAAGTATTTTAACAGGTTGCGAGTCGAACCGTGACCAAGCAACTGTAATCGTAAACAGCACGCCTAAAGCACCTGTCATAGCCAGTGTTAAATATTGCCAAGATGCAACCGCAACAGCTCTTGCTGCAACAGGAGATACGGGTAACACAATTGTTTGGTATAATGGCGGTGCAACATCAACAACTGCTCCAACACCTAATACTGCTACGGCTGGTTTAACATATTTCTATGTTTCACAAGTAATTCCAGGAACAGGTTGTGAGTCGGGTATGTCAGGTATTCCTGTAACAATCGACCCTAAACCAGTAGCAACAGTTATCGCAGTTAATTCACTTTGTATTGGTACTGTATCTCAAAACAATGCTAAGTTGATTCTAACAAGATACCGTAATTCTGACGAAGTAATTCAGTATAACACAGGTACAACAATTACAGGAACAACATTACCAATCTTGACTAAACCATACTCTGGTGGTGTATTTGCGAGTAACTTGGCCAATCCAACTGTGCCAACTCAAGATTATACTGTAAGAATCCAAAACTCTTATGGTTGTACGATCGACCGTACTGTAAATCTTACAAAAACAGATTGTGGATGTCCTGGCGGATATTGCGAACCTGCAACGATTACCAAAACGAAATAATCAAATGTACAATTCAAGTATAGGTGATACCTAAATAGAGAATAATTAAAGTTGCCTTTCCCAGCTCACTTGCCAGAAGTGGGCTGGGATTAGGCTAAATAAGAGTGTTAAGTACTAAGAATAAGCACCTATCTTTTGCTGTAAATTATAAATTAGTAAAAAGCTGAGTGAAAAAAAGTTATTGAGGAAACTACCTACTTGGGAATGAATTAACAAAAAAAGATCTTCTTTTTGTTACCTTCCATCAGAGACATAGTCATAGTATCATACCAGCAAAAATAAAGTTCAGAGACTGAAATACATCGTATTTATAACAATATTCAATGCTATTTCAGTCAAAAAATTAGAGTTTATCTCTCGGGGAATGTACGTTTTGTAAAAAAAATGCATCCGTTTAATAATTTTTTCAGAATAAATTCTTATCTTGCGGTATCATTTACGACCATTCCTGATGTCCCCATTTTAAATTTTCAAGAATGTCTAAAAACATTCATTGAAAGTGTCAGTTTTCTACCAAGAAAATTCAGCTATTGAGTTTCTATAAATGCTATTGAGTTTTTACTCGTATGAAAAAAAAACAAGGTTTACTAAAGCAAATCTTTGGTAATATCTTCGTAACTGTACTGCTATGCTCGGGCTTGATTTTATCAAGCCCAAATAGCTATGGTACAAATGAACGATTGAATAAACCAAAAGAGAAATCAGCAAAAATCGATTGTTTTCCGCCTATATTTACGCTTAGAAGCGTAGATGTAACACAGCCAAACACTAACGATGCTCAGCTTATTTTATCAAACATCCAAAACGCCAGACGTTATGCCGTTTCTGATAAAGGAACAGCAGAAATGACTTATGCTAAAGCAATTATTTTTGATCCTACCAAAAAAGAAGTAGCTATTAAAGGTTTACCAAATCCTACCGATTTTACATCATATACTGTGAGAGTATATAATTCGGAGACTTGTTATGCCGATCAAAAAATTACTTTAGAACACGTGAATTTTGCTGATTTGGTCGATGAAAGTCGTTTAGAACTTATCCAAGCAGTTGATAATCATAACCCAGCAATTGATGAAACCGTTACTTTCACAACCATTATTTCAAATAAAGGTAATAAAACAGCAACAGGAGTTGAAATTCAAACTCTCATCAGCAGTAGTTTGAGAGTTGTTTACTTTTATTCTGATAGAGGTGTGTTTGAATCAAACAGTGGATTGTGGGGTGTTGGTAATGTAAATAGCGGAGAAACTATTAAACTCGTAGTAAAAGCTAAGGTTTTGCAGCAAGGATTATCATATTTAACCTCATATATTTGGCGTCAGAATGGTAGAGAACGAGATATAAAAGCTCGTAATGCTGCTGATGGAGGAGATGATTATGGTGTTAGCTGTGTAAGTGTGCCGATTTCATTGAAAAAAGGAGAAAATTATAAAGTTACACTCCAAAAATACAGCGGAGTTAAGTGGTACTATAAAAATGTATCTTCGGGTGTTTATGAGGAAGTTACGAAGAATACACCTTCTGACATTGCAGTTATCAACAAAGATAGTTCTTTAAGCGTATTGAGAGGTGGAGAATATACATTTTCAAAACTCGTCGGTACTTGTAACGTCAGTAGCTGTTGCCCCATTATTATTGAGGGCTGTTCGGGACCCAAAATTGTTGTAGATTCAATTTACTGTAACAAGAAAATTGATAGTTATAGCATAAGAGTTAAGTTACTCGACGACGATTGGAGTATCGTGCAACAAGCATATTTGGCAACTTCAAATATTGGTATGCCAACCGCCGTAGATTATCTAAAACGCCTCAATCGTCTGCCTTTGCAATCGAGTGCGGGTTATGTGGTTGCCAATGGTGATGGTTTCTATACTATCGAAAATATTCCAGCATTTATGCCTAATGTTACTTTAGTTGCTACCGATATTTCGGGCAAATGTAGTAGCAGTAAAATTGTGAATGCTCCAAATTGTAATATTCAGGGTGTACAAGCTCCGCTGGTTTTGAATCAAATAGAGACCTTTGCGGCAGGTAACGAAATACCTTCGTTTAACGTAGTAAGCACAGTTAAAGGAACTGATGTAGTGTGGTTTGATGATGAAAATGCCACTAAACCAATTGCAACAGGCACATATTTTACGCCAACACAAGCAGGTACATACTTTGTAGCCGCTCGTGATCGTAAGACAAAGACTCTTAGTATGAAGCGTGAACTCACGCTTACAGAAATAGTAACACCAAAAGAGGGCGTTTTCAAGGATAAAGTGTGTAAGTGTGAAAGTGCTACTATTTTGCCAGATGATGATTTCAGTAAGGTTACGATTACGGCCTTATACCCAAATCCAGCCGATGACCATCTGACACTTGATTATAATTTGCCTGAAAGTTTACCATCAGCAAAATTAATTTTCTTTAATGTTTCGGGTACGGTAATAGCCTCTTATGGCTTAGAGAACAACGAAAACAAAATTAAAGTAAGTACTTCTACTTGGATGGAAGGAACGTATTTCTTTCAGCTTTCGGTCAATGGCCGTAAGATGAAGAGCGATAAATTTATTGTTATGCATAATTAATTGTTAATTATAAATTGAGTAAAACCTTGTCTTTTGAGTGGACCGCAAGAAATTTTTTTCAAGCAAAAGGTATTTTTTTTGAGTAGGAGTTTTGGTTAGTAACCGAGACTTTGATGAACAGAAACAGCAATTACATTTGTGATTGCTGTTTTTTTTTGATAAAACCTGCCATTCACAAACTTTCTGCTATCTATTTTGTTTTATCACAACGAAAGCTACCTTTGTAATTAATATTTAATCAAAAAGCTTAGCTTTATTATAAAGCATTTTTCTAAAATAATGTCGAAAAAAATAGAAAACCTCACACCACAACAAATCGTAAACGAACTCGATAAATATATAATCGGACAAAAAGAAGCTAAACGAAATGTGGCTATTGCACTCCGTAATCGTTGGCGAAGAATGAATGCCGCTGCTGACATGGTTGCCGAGATTATTCCAAATAATATCTTGATGATTGGCTCAACAGGTGTTGGTAAAACCGAAATAGCTCGCCGACTGGCCAAAATAGCTGATGCTCCGTTTGTAAAAGTAGAGGCCTCAAAATTTACTGAGGTTGGTTATGTGGGGCGTGATTGCGAAAGCATGGTGCGTGATTTGGTCGAACAATCGGTTAATATGGTGAAACTCGCCAAGAAGGAAGAAGTAAAAGCCAAAGCCCTTGAAGTGGTAGAAGATCAACTGCTTGATATTCTGATTCCGCCCGTAAAAGACCAAAAAGAAACAGGATTTGTTATTGAAGAGAACAAAAAAGAAATTGAAGATTATACCGAATCTTTACTAAACGAGAAAACCCGTGAGGCTTTCCGCTCAAAACTTCGTAACGGAGAACTTGACCACCGTAAAGTAGAAATTGATGTACAAACAGGCGGAATGCCAAATATTGGTGTAATGGGTGGGCCGATTGATGATATGTCAATGCTCAACATTCAAGAAATGTTGGGTGGGATAATGCCCAAAAAAGGTAAAAAACGTAAACTGACAATTGCTGAAGCAAGAAAAGTTTTATTGGATGAAGAAGCCTCAAAACTTATCGACATGGATGAAGTAAAAGAGGAGGCAATCTGGAAAGCCGAAAATCTCGGAATTATATTTATTGATGAAATTGACAAAATTGCCAATAGTGGAGCAAAATCGGGTGGGGGAGCAGATGTTAGCCGTGAAGGTGTGCAACGAGATTTACTCCCAATTGTCGAAGGAAGTGCCGTAAATACCAAGCACGGAACCGTAAAAACCGACCATATTTTATTTGTTGCTGCTGGAGCATTTCACGTTTCAAAACCTTCTGATTTAATTCCTGAATTACAAGGGCGTTTTCCAATTAGAGTAGAATTGGAGAGCCTAACCGAAGATAATTTCTACCAGATTCTGAAAGCACCCAAAAATGCCCTCACGAAACAATACATTGCAATGCTCGATGCCGAAGGTGTAACATTAACTTTTGAAGATGATGCTTTGAGAGAACTTGCTCGTATTGCATTTGAAGCCAATAGCGAAGTAGAAAACATTGGTGCAAGAAGACTACAAACCGTTATGAGTCATTTACTCAACGAAATCATGTTTGATGTACCCGATAATATTGTCATGGATTCTACGATTATAATCACTAAAGAATTAGTTGCTAATCGTCTTTCGGGTTTAGTAAAAAACCGAGATTTAAGCCAGTATATTTTGTAGAAGTTTTAGGGCTGAAAATAACAAAAAAGCGTGAAGGTATCCCTCCACGCTTTTTTGTTGGTACGCTCGCTATATTATTCTTATTTCGAGACTATCTTAATATCAGCACCATTGCCCGCACCATTTGTGCCGATTGCGTCAATCCTTGTATCAACAATTCCTTTTACCAAAAGTTTCTTTTTGATAGCAAATGCTCTTTTGGTCGCCATTGTTTTGTTGTCCATACCAACAGCATTATTTGAGTGTCCTTGTAGCTGAATCTGCATTTTTGGATATTTAATCATCAAATCGGCTAACTCATCAATAATCAAATCAGACTCTGCATCAAGAGCTTGTGAACCTTTCACAAAGGCTACATTTGCCATCGGAAAAATCTGCCCAACTGGTTTGGCTTTATCAACTAAATAAGCATTTAAGCCCTCTCCAAAGGTACTATATTGCTCGCTTGAAGTCAACGATGGGGTAGTTGTAGCTGCTGCTATTGAATCTTTTATAGCAACTGAGTCAATGATTGGTTTGGTAATTGTATCAGGCTGAATCGCAGTTGAGTCCATGACCAACTCTTCACCAAGGTTTTCGGACTGAGATGGTTTATAAAAATTCATATACCAATACACTCCACCAGCAATTACTGCTGCACCGAGTAAACCAATCAACAATGTTTTAATCGGAATTGGCGAGCTACTCGTTTCTTCTTCTTCATCTGCTACTGATTGGGCTGCACTTTTAGAAGCTGAGGTTTCATCTGCTGAAACAATGTTTTTTCCTTTGATAGAAGCGGGTTTTGCTGAAACCGATTTTTTAGCCGAAACAAATTTAGGCGAGAGCAATTCCTGCAAACCTAACTGCGGAATCATTTTTTCGAGTAATTCTTCTGGAACTAACTTGAAAAGTGGTTCGTGGTGATCGCTCAGAAATGTGATTAAACCATCAACATCAAGTTTGTTAGTGTCCATTTCTTTGCTGACTGCATCAATCAACAACGGAGCAGCAAGGCTCGAATACATCGTTGAAGAGTTTTTCTTGATACCCGCATAGATACCAATCATGCTTACAAGTGGACTTTTGTAGGCAGGAAAAATCTGACTAATCAGACCGTCACCAACTTTTAAGATATTATCTAATTTATCTTTTTTATTTAGATAAGACATCACATCTCCAATCAGTTCTCCACCTTGATTGCCTTTTTGTATTTGATTGAAAAGCATACTCACGCTCATCATACTACTCGTACGACGCACCAAACCCGCCACCAATGTATAAAAAATACCATCTAATGCTTTTCGTGTTTTCTCTGGCTCTTCTTCAGAAAGCTTGGCAATCTTTGATACCACTTCATCTGTCAGAGCCTCGTTCAACGTATCAAATAAGTTCATAAGTTTATTTTTATTTAAATAATTGGCAATTGTTTCCTACAAAATTTATAATTTGGTGCAAAACAACACAAAAGTACGGATTTTTGATAGAAATTTCACACCTTTTTCTTGATATTCATACTACAACGATTTTTTTTTTTTTTCTATGACTATGTAGTAAGATAATGTAATTGCTTGATAATCAGCTTGTAAGTTAAAAAAAATATCTTAAAGATTTTAATATAAATATATCTATCGACCTTAGTCAATATTATTTGACTAATAAAATCATAATTAAATTATGCCGAAGCAAGAGAATGAAAATTTACGTAGCCAAGATTGGTTTGGGAAAGAAGGAAAAGACGGGTTTATATACCGAAGTTGGATAAAAAATCAAGGCTATCCAGCACATCAATTTAAAGGAAAACCAGTTATCGGAATCTGTAATACTTGGTCGGAAGTAACACCCTGTAACGGACATTTTAGAGAGTTGGCTCAAGTAGTAAAAAATGGTGTGTATGAAGCGGGGGGCTTTCCATTAGAATTTCCAGTGATGTCGCTTGGCGAAACCATCATTCGCCCAACTGCCATGCTTTATCGAAATTTGGCCGCCATGACCGTTGAAGAAAGCATCAGAGGAAATCCTTTCGATGCTATTGTCTTGCTTACAGGTTGTGATAAAACAACTCCTTCGCTGGTGATGGGTGCTGCCAGTTGTGATTTACCGACGATTGTTGTGCCGGGTGGACCAATGCTCAATGGGCGTTTCCAAGGTAAAGCCATTGGTTCTGGAACTGATGTTTGGCGTTTTGCAGATGATTTGAAAACGGGCAAGATGACTCCCGAAGAGTTTGAAGAGGCCGAATCGTGCATGAGCCGAAGTGTAGGGCATTGCTCAACAATGGGAACTGCCTCAACAATGGCCGTAATGGTTGAAGCTTTGGGGCTTACATTACCGGGGGCGTCAGCAATTCCAGCGGCTGATTCTCGCAAAAAAGTGTTAGCTCACATGTCGGGTATGCGTGCCGTTGAAATGGTAAAAGAGAATCTTACACTTTCAAAAGTACTTACTCGTGAAGCTTTTGAAAATGCCATTATGATGAATGCTGCAGTGGGTGGTTCTACTAATTTAGTGTTGCATTTATTGGCAATTGCTGGTCGAATTGGCGTAGATGTAAACCTCGAAGATTTTGATAAAATAGGTAGTAAAATGCCATTTTTATTGAATCTCATGCCTTCAGGTAAATATTTGATGGAAGATTTTTATTATGCTGGTGGACTTCCTGCCGTAATTAAAGAAATGGAAAAATACCTGCACCGTGATGCCATTACGGTCAATGGTAAAAGTTTGGTAGAAAACTCGAAAGGGGCAAAAATTTGGAACGATGATGTAATTGCGAGTGCTGAAAATCCGATTTTACGTGAAGGAGGGATTGCAGTAGTAAAAGGGAATCTTTGTGAAAACGGAGCAGTTATTAAACCTTCGGCAGCTTCGCCACATTTGATGCAGCACCGAGGAAAAGCCGTCGTTTTTGAAACAATCGAAGATTATCACGCCCGCATCGACGACCCAAATCTCGAAATCGACGAAACTTCGGTGATGGTTCTGAAAAACGTTGGCCCGAAAGGCTACCCAGGAATGCCTGAAGTTGGAAATATGCAATTACCAAAGAAATTACTCGAAAAAGGTATTACTGACATGGTGCGTATCTCCGATGCTCGTATGAGTGGAACTGCCTATGGAACTGTATTTTTGCACGCTTCGCCCGAATCGGCAGTAGGCGGAACACTTGGATTGGTGCAAAACGGCGATGAAATCGAGGTAGATGTGCCAAACCGTAAAATTCATCTGCACGTTTCTGATGAAGAATTAGCCGAACGTCGAAAGAATTGGACACCAATTGATTTAGGCTATGATCGTGGTTATACGAAAATGTATATCAATACGGTAATGCAGGCTGATAAAGGTGCTGATTTAGACTTTTTAGTTGGAAAATCAGGACATGAAGTGAAACGAGAGTCTCACTAATACTTAATTACGAAAATACATTGGGTGCTTTTTACTTTTTTGAAAAGCACCCAACCCTATGATAAATTCCTCAACAAAACTGCTTTATGAGAATAAACCTATTATTTATAAGCATAATCTTGATTGTGCTTATAGGAGAATGTATTACACATGAATACATTGATAAAGACCAAGCAGAATTGTGGAGTAATAATTTTAGAATTATATCTTGGATTTTAATGGGCATTTGGTTTTATCAACTGCAAAAAGGTATATTTGAATTTCGACAGTGGCTTTTTTTATTCAGTATTGTTTTGCCTGTTGCTGTTTCTCTCATTTCTTTTTTACTTCCCGAACCTATTGCGATTATTGTCAATATATGTATTAATACCTTCATTTTTTTGATATGGATTTACTACTTTCATGCGATGGGGGCAAAGATAAGTTTTAGAGATTCGGATAATAATTTTCAGAAGATTATTCCTGCTTTTTTGATTTTCCCTCTTTCATTCTATTTTTTTAGTTTATATGAAGCTCTTTCTGGAGTCTATTCTATTATAGTTTTTATTTACACTGTTATTTTCTCATATACAGGTATTTTGTCAGTTTTTTTACCAGTGGGTGATGAACGCCGACTTTATATCATCTTAGGGTTTTCGCTATTGGTGGTGGCCAATATTCTGAATGCGTACCATACATTTTTGGAGAGACTTTTTTGGGCATATCCTGTTGTAAGAGCAATCACAGTAGCCTCTAAATGTATGTTTATTTATGGTATTGCCGATTTTAGGGTGAAAAAGATTTGAGTTTTAATCAAAATATTACTAATGTCGAAATTTAACGTATATAGCTCTTCAGCTGGTTCTGGGAAAACATATACACTTACACGAGAGTATCTCAAACTCGCTCTTGGCAGTGATAAAGCTTACTATTATAAGCGAATTTTGGCCATTACTTTTACCAACGATGCTGCCTCCGAAATGAAGGAGCGTATATTGGCAGCTTTGAAGGAGATTGCAGATGTGCAGAACTTTAACGAAAAATCTAAGTTCTGGGGGATGTTTCGAGAAATTGCCAATGAACTAAAACTTCCCGATGAAATTCTTCAACTCAGAGCGGCGGCGGTTTTTAGTCATATTATTCAGGAGTATTCTGATTTTGCTGTAAAAACAATTGATAGTTTTGTTAATCAACTCGTCAATGCTTTTACCGAAGATTTGGGCTTGCCCTATAACTACGAAATCGTATTGGATTCTAAGACGGTCATGACCGAGGCCGTCGAACGGCTGATTGAAAAAGCGGGTCTTGACGAGCACCAAGACGTGACTCGTATTTTGGAACACTTCGTAGAAGAAAAAGTTTCGGACGGTAAAACTTGGAATTTCGTAACCGAAGAATTGGCCAATTTCGGAAATCACCTCATCAACGACCAATTCTATTCATCGCTCATCAAGCTCGACTCGCTCGATCCAAAAGACTTTTGGCATATTTCAAATAATATTTACACCTATCTAAAATCGGTTGAGGAAGGCATCAAGGCTTTAGCTGAAAAAGCGATTCAATATATTGAAAATCAAGGGCTTAGTGTTGATGATTTCACGCAAAAAGCCAAAGGGATCGGCGGGTATTTTTATAATATGCGAGAAGATTTTGAAGATGAATATTTTAGAAAAAAAGATAAATCTCCAAACTCTTACCAATGGGCGGCCATCAACGAAGATAAATGGTATAGTGCCAAAACACCAACACCTGTAAAAGTAGCCATTGATTCAATCAAGGAAGATTTGACGGCAATTTTCCAAGAAATGCAGGAATTTAAAACACAGCATTTGCCAAAATACGCCTTGTTTACGATGATTAAACCCAACCTTCGTAAACTATCTTTATTGAAGAAAATCAAGGCTGAATTTGATGCTGTTTTAGAAGATAAAAACCAAGTTTTTATATCGGAATTTAACCGTAAAATTCTGCAAATCATTTTGTCAGAACCCGTGCCGTTTATCTACGAACGCATTGGCGAACGCTACAATCATTTGTTGGTCGATGAGTTTCAGGATACTTCCGATATGCAGTTTTATAACCTATTACCGCTCATCGAAAACTCGTTGGCCAATAATCACTTCAATCTCATCGTGGGCGATGCCAAGCAGGCAATTTACCGTTGGAGAGGTGGAAAAATGGACTTAATTGTGCATTTGTTCAAAAATGAAGTGGAAATGTTGATGAATAATTCGCTCATTCAAGATTTTCAGATTGAGCAATTTATGACCATTTCCAATTATATTAGTCCGCAAAACTTAAAAACTAATTATCGAAGTAGCCGAGAAGTGATTGATTTTAACAATCGTTTTTTTGCCTCGGTAATGAGAGAACACGAAAATATTTTCCCTTTTTTGAAAGATGTTTATGCTGATTTTTTTCAAGAAACGCCCGAAAATGCTAAAACTGGTGGACACGTTCAGATTGAATTTTTAGATTACGTAAAAGGTGAAAATCTGATGCTGGGTCGCACGGTCGAGATAATCCAGCAAGTGCTTGATGAAGGCTATTCGATGGGCGATATTGCTATTTTGTGTCGAAAAAATAAAGACTCGGCCGAAATTGCTAATTTTTTAGTTGAAGCCAATTTTAAAATCATTTCTCGTGACTCACTTTTGCTCAAAAACTCGCCAATTGTGCGGCTTTTGGTGGCTTTTATGCGAGTGGTCAATCAACCTGATAATCGCTTGGCAAAATCGGAAGTTGCGTATTTATTTTATCAAACAATTCTCGGTCAAATACCTGATAATAAGGCCAATGATTTAATTTCGGATGCCGTTGATGCCGCACAAATTGCCGATTTTTATTTACTTTTTGCCCAACATGGCTTTAAGCTGGATTCGATAAATCTCAACAAAGCAGGGATTTATGAATTGGCCGAAAAAATCATCCATGTATTCCAATTATTCGAGCGAACCGACAGAAAATCTTATCTTTTTAGATTCTTGGATGTAGTGCTAAATTACAGCCTTAAAGAAAGCAATCACCTACAAGATTTCTTGAATTTTTGGGATGATAAAAAAGATAGTTCGGCACTTTCGGTCAAATCTCCTGCCGAGCAAGATGCTATTACAATCACAACCGTTCACCGCTCAAAAGGACTTGAGTATCCAGTCGTAATTATTCCTTATGCTCAATGGGATATCGAACCGAATAATTATTCAGAACTTTGGGCTGATTTAGAGAGACTTGATTATGAAGAACTTAGCTATGATAAGCAAGGCGATGCTGTGAGGCTTTTATCAGCACCGATAAAGATAAATAGTAAAATGTTGATGACCGATTTAGCGGGACAATACGCCAAAGAATTTGAAGCGATTTTCCTCGAAAATCTCAATATGCTTTATGTGGCATTTACGAGAGCGGTTGATAAACTATTTGTGCTTTCGGGCAAAAATTACCATAATAAAGTGCAGGGAGTGGGAGGGTTGATGCAAGGCTTTTTGT
This sequence comes from Emticicia sp. W12TSBA100-4, assembly GCF_040253585.1. Lineage (NCBI taxonomy): Bacteria > Pseudomonadati > Bacteroidota > Cytophagia > Cytophagales > Leadbetterellaceae > Emticicia > Emticicia sp. W12TSBA100-4. Next base: position 370,471 of record NZ_JBELAU010000006.1, on the reverse strand, counting down.
TGGCGGAAGAATTATATCAAGCTGACCAAAATATTTATGAAATTAGTCAAGGGCGTTTCATAAAAAAAGAGAAACCTGCACCCGAAGAGCGTGATGTGATTTTTCTACCAAAAGTAATAAGCGAAGACCGCAGCGATAAACTACGTTTACGACGAATATCAGAGAAAATCTTCGACCCAGAAACGCTTGATAAAACCAAAGACCGAGTAAATAAACTACATGAAGCCTTTGTAAAAATCAAGACCCGAAAAGATATTCCGAGAGCGATTCAATTGCTTGAATTTGAGGGAGTTATAAGCCCGAAAGAAAGCGATGGAATTATAGAATCAGTCGAAAAAATCATTGCTTTGCCCGAACTCAAAGCACTTTTTGAAGAAGGTTTGCAGGTTGATAATCAGCGAGAAATATTGCTCAACGGAGCAGATGCACAATGCCCCGACCGAGTAGTAATGAAAGATGGAATTGTGCATATCATTGATTATAAAACAGGCACAAGCAAAGACCAAAACAAACACGAACGCAACACCCGACAAGTGCGGAATTACGGCAAACTTTATCGCCAAATGGGCTATGATAAAATAGAAATGATACTGGTTTATTTAGAAACGAGTGAGGTTATACGAGTGGCGTAATATATCGAAAAATATGCCGTAGGTGGTTAAAAAAACACCTACGGCATGAAATAATTCTACAAAGGAATATTGCCATGTTTTTTGCGAGGCAAATTAGTTGCCTTATTTTCAAGCATTTTAAATGCCTTCAAGAGTTTCTCACGAGTATCGGCTGGATTAATTACTTCGTCGATATAGCCACGATGTGCTGCTTTATACGGGTTGGCAAATTTATCGGTGTATTCATCGACTTTATTTTTCAATTCAGTCGCCGAATCTTCTGCTTCCGAAATCTCTTTTCTGAAAATAATTTCTGCTGCACCTGCTGCTCCCATTACCGCAATTTCGGCCGAAGTCCAAGCATAATTCATATCAGCACCGATATGTTTCGAGTTCATTACGCAATATGCTCCGCCATAAGCTTTGCGAGTAATAACAGTAATGCGTGGAACCGTGGCTTCACAGAAAGCATAAAGTAATTTTGCACCGTGCGAAATAATACCGTTCCATTCTTGGTCAGTACCTGGCAAGAAACCTGGGACGTCTTCCAGAACCAAAAGTGGAATATTATAACAATCACAGAAACGCACAAATCTCGCACCTTTCAAACTTGCATTAATGTCGAGGACACCCGCCATCACGGCTGGCTGATTTCCCACAACCCCGATACTACGACCACCGATTCGAGCAAAACCAACGACAATATTTTCGGCAAAGTTTTTATGTACTTCAAAGAAACTGCCTTCGTCAACCAATTGCTCCACAACCTCACGCATATCATAAGGCTGATTGGGGTTTTCGGGCATTAATTTGTTTAATTCGGGGCGTTTTTCGTTGCCGTTCGACTCATAAGGAGTGAAAGGTGGTTGCTCTTCGCAGTTTGATGGAATATAGCTAAAGAGCTTTTTGATGTCGTTGATGCACTCAATTTCGTTGGCCGATACGAAATGAGTAACGCCAGATTTTGTAGCGTGGGTCATTGCTCCACCCAGTTCTTCCGAACTTACATCTTCGTGGGTAACTGTTTTTACAACGTTTGGCCCAGTAACAAACATGTACGAAGTATTTTCAACCATCATTACATAATCTGTCAAAGCAGGTGAATAAACGGCCCCGCCAGCACATGGCCCCATGATAGCTGAAATTTGAGGAATTACACCTGAAGCGAGCGTATTGCGGTAGAAAATATCAGCATAACCTGCCAACGAGTTTACACCTTCCTGTATTCTTGCTCCGCCTGAGTCATTCAAGCCAATTACTGGAGCTCCATTTTGCATGGCCATATCCATGATTTTACAGATTTTTTCGGCGTAAGTTTCAGAAAGTGAACCGCCAAAAACCGTAAAATCTTGGGCAAAAATATAGACCAAACGCCCCGAAATTGTACCGTAACCAGTTACTACACCATCGCCCAGATAATATTCTTTATCTAAGCCGAAGTCTTTGCTGCGGTGCATCACAAACTTGCCAATTTCTTCAAATGTTCCTTCATCGAGTAGGAGTTCGATGCGTTCACGAGCGGTGAGTTTTCCTTTTTTATGTTGAGCTTCAATTCTTTTCTCGCCTCCTCCCAAAAGAGCTTCTTCATTTTTACGATTCAGAATTTCGAGTTTGTCTAAATTTGATTTTGCTGTCATTGTTATCTTCGATGTTCGTTGAGTTGGACAAATCTAAGAAAATCTACAACAAAAAGACGAGTTATGGGCTGGCTATTTTCGGATTTTATTGCTAAATAAAAATAGATATAGGAGATGGTGGGTAGAGACGTTGCATTGCAACGTCTCTACGGCTAAATATTTTGTAGAATAATTATGTTATAATGACATCAAATCTTTGAATTTGATTGCTTGTCGGCGAGAAATTTCAATTTTTTCGGTCGTAGTTCCCTTTTCGGTTGTTTTGAGTGTGACTAAAAGTCCACCCGAAAACCACGGCTCGATTTTATCAATCCAAGCCAAGTTAATGATGTGCTTGCGGTTGGCACGGAAATAAATTTTGGGGTCGAGGCGTTCTTCGAGGCTATTCAAAGATTTCAAAATCATTGGTTTTTGGTCGTCGAAGTGCAAACGTACATAATTACCCATTGATTCAAACAAACGCACTTTGCCGAGTTTTACGAACCAGCATTTTTCGCCATCTTTCACAAAAACTTGGTCAGCTTCGCCCAAAAGTTTGATTCCTTCCTTACGTTCTACTTCATGTATTTGCTCTTCTTCTACACGTTGAATTGCTTCGGCTAAGCGTTGCATATCAACGGGTTTCATTAAATAATCAAGAGCATTGAATTCAAACGCTTTAAGTGCATATTCGTCATAAGCAGTTGTGAAGATAACTTCTGGCACTTTTCCTTCGATGGCTTCGAGTAACTGAAAGCCATTTTTGCCTGGCATCTGAATATCCAAGAATAATAAATCAGGCGATAATTCATCAATCAGATTAAGGGCTTCATCGGCATTTGCAGCTTCTCCAATAATTTCGATTTTGGGAAAATTTTCTAACAAACGACGTAGTTCGTTTCGAGCCAAGCGTTCGTCATCTACGATAAGTGCTTTCATTTGGTAATTTGTTATTGGGGAATTGGTTATTGGTTTACTGGTTATTGGTGAACTGGTTATTGGTATTCTGTTTACGTGGGAATAGCTAATGGTAGATTGGATAAACGTTTCAACTAATAAATTTACCAATAACAAATAACCAGTACACTAATAACCAACTTCAGCTCGCTGCTCGAATATTTGACGAATCAAGCGAGATATTATTATTTTTTACATCAATATTTCCTGTTGGAATTACTATTTCAGCACAAACAGTTAGGTTATCTTCTTGATAAATCTTGAAAGAAGCATCTGTTCCATAAAGAATATCAAGCCTTTGTGCTGTATTTTTTAAACCAAAACCACCAGATTCTGAGTCAGAGTCGGTGCTGTGGAGTTGACCAGTGTTTCTAATTTTTATATATAATTTATCTTCTACAATACTGGTGTTGATTTCGACAAAACCCCAGCCGATGGCCTTTTGTACACCGTGTTTGATGGCGTTCTCTACTAAAGTTTGGAGCATCATCGGTGGTACTTGTATGCCCAGAGTATTTTCATCAATATCCCATTTTGATTGTAGTCGCTCTTCATAACGTACTTTTTCGAGTGCCAGATAATCTTCAATCGTGCGGAGTTCTTCTTTAAGCGAAATCGTTGTACGGCGGTCGGCAATGAGTGAGCTTCTGAGAATATTTGATAGCTGAGTAATGCCTTGTTGTGCTTTGGTTGGGTCTTCATAAACTAATGCTCTGATACTATTTAAAGCATTGAACATAAAGTGTGGATTCATCTGTGCTTTGAGAACTTTTGCTTCGGTTTCTTTGATTGAAGTGCGAAGTTTGAGTTGTTCAATTTCACGTTGACGTTTTTCTTCTGAATAATGATAAAAGATATAAATCAAGACCCAAACCATTACTGGTTTTGAGAGATTGATGAAGTATTCGATGGCAAGAATTGGCTCTTCGCTGATGAGTTGCCCCGTATATTTAGCATCAAGTGGTAAATTGAGAGCTACCATCAGATCGGTCATTATAAAAACGCCAAGTAAAACCCTGATGGCGAGTTGCGGAAGAGGTAATGTAATCCAATTATAACGTTTTACAATATAACGGAATGTATGCGTTAGGAAAATCGTCAAAATTATATTGGCAAATGCTTGAAAAAGCAACTGATTTTCAAAACCGTATTGAAGCGTGTATGCAAAGACTTCGTTACCGAAATAAAGCGACCAGCCGACAATCTGAAATAACCAATATAATTTGTTTTTACTCATAATCTTTCAAAGTATTTGCCTAACTCGATTTATTATTTCCTTTTATCTTACGCCTTATCTTACGCCATTGCTCCCGACATGGATGCCATGAAATAGTTGGCAGCATAAACCCCGAGTAAAACCAATAAAATGGTTTGCGGTTTGTTGTCGAATGTAATGTCGTAATTATAATTTAACTTATTCCAGTTAAGTTGTGGGTCAAATTGAATTAGTTTTTCTTCATTTTTGTTTTCAAGTACGAATTTATTGCCCAAAAAGCCTTTCGCTTTCAAAATAAATTCTTGTCCATCGTGAAAATTAAATTCGATTTGTCCACGCCAATTCATTGCTAATTTTGCTATTTCTGCTCCGTTTTTTGTAACGTTAATACTTGTATCAAAAATACCAATGTGTTCAATTCCATATATATCTGAATTGGGCAATTTAATTTCAGCTTTTAGCGAAACTATACTCTCATAAATTAACTCCCCTAAGAGCTGTCCATTTTCAGTCAATTGAAAAGTCTTTCTATTTGTCGATTTTGCTTCCATTTTATTTTGCTTTAGAGTAGAATTTTTCAACACAAAATAAAAATACAGAAAACCCGACTAAAAAGACGGGTTTTCTACATCAAAGGGAAAATGATTCGATAAACGGACATATTATTTTACCAAGAGTTCGGCCAAGTGGGTAGTATCGTTGGCTACCTCAAGGCTAAACTTTTGCGTGTTATAATCATAGCTTAGGCGATAAAGGCATAAATTACTATGACTGAAATTATCCATTTCGGAAAGTGGAAGGTCGAGCAGGTGAGTTAGCAAGATTCTAATGGCACGACCGTGCATAGCTACTAAAATTGTTTTTTCATCAGAACGAGCGATTATTTCTTCAAAAGCAACTTTCTGACGAGCCACTACTTGCTCTGGCGTTTCGCCCCCTGGAGCTGCCGGAATATCGGTTTTTCCTTTGCTCCAATTGGCTATTATTTCGAGATAATTTTCATCTTCGAGGTAATTTGGTACTTTTCCTTCTTTTTCGCCCCAACTAATTTCGTTTAGTCCTTCGTACTGCTCATACGGAATGCCAAGATTAATAAATTCTTGTACCGATTGCACAGTTCGACGTAGTTTTGAAGTATAAATTTTATCAAACTCGATGTGTTGATATGCATCAAAAAAAGCTTTTGCCTGTAAAAATCCCAGTTCGTTAAGGTCTGAGTCGATGCCACTGCCTTGAACTACTCCTCGACGATTAAACTCAGTTTCTCCGTGACGAATCAAATAAATTGTTTTGGTAAGCAAAATATCAGTATTTAAAATTGAAACTATCTAAAACAAACCTTAGTTTTGACCTTAAAACTAATAAAGTCGCAAAATTACGAAATATTAGGCTTGATAAGTAAGTGATTATATAAATTTTGAAATTTTTTAAAATAACGAACCAAAACATATAATAGAGAATGATTTTTAAGAATAAGTTTGATTTGACTAAACAATTTGGTGAAGTTTCGATGGGCGACCATCTCGGAATTGAGTTTTTGGAAATTGGGGATGATTTCGTAACCGCTCGAATGCCTGTTGACCACCGAACCAAACAACCATTTGGGATTTTGCACGGTGGAGCATCGGTAGTTTTGGCCGAAACACTCGGTAGTATTTCTTCGGTGATGTGTTTGGATGATATGGAAAAACAGCGAGCCGTAGGTCTTGAAATCAATGCAAATCATATTCGGTCGGTAAGCAGTGGTTGGGTTTACGGAAAAGCGACTCCGATACACATTGGCCGAAGTACACATATTTGGGACATTAGAATTACGTCGGAAGAACAAAAACTGGTTTGTGTGGTGCGTCTGACAGTTGCTGTGATTGAAGCAAAGTAAGGCTTTATGGCTTGATTTTTGCTTAAAAATGTGTAGTTTAATATTGAGTGAATTATAAAAAAGTTTTTAGATGAAAAAACTATTATTAGTATTATTAAGTGTGGTATCAAGCACTCTTTTTGCCCAAGAAAAAGCAGATTCAACGTTAATAAAGACCGATTCGGTGAAAGTTGATACTTTGATTAATCAGCAAGAGGTTTCAAAAAAACGCAAAAAAGTAGAAGAAGATACTTTGAGCTATACAGAAGAGTTCAAACGTGACCGAGTGAAATTCCAGTTTGGACTTCGTGGTGGCGTAAATTTTGGTCGATACCAAATCAAAGAAATAAAAGATGTGGTGCGAGTTACTTCTTCGGGTTTACCGCAATTTCCAATCGTAAGAGATAATTTCTTGAATAATGCACAATCGGCATTGGGTTATTTAGGTGGCGTGTTTGTACGTATGACTCGTGGTTCGTTTTATTTTCAGCCTGAGGCTGTTTATTCTCAAAAAGGAGGGAAGTTTGATATTTTGCAGACAAATGGTAATCTTTTTAAACGTGTCAATGGGACAATCAATGCAATTGATATTCCGCTGACATTCGGACTACGTTTTCGTCAAGGGAGAATTTTTGCAGGGCCAGTAGCGTCGTTTCCAATGAGTTTTAATCAGGAAATAGAAGATGCTCTGAACGTTTATACCGTAAAAGATTTTAAGAATGAATTATTAACTCGACCAAAGTTTGGTGTAAATGCAGGCATTGGTTTTGAATTTAAGCATTTCTTTATCGAAGGCCGATACGAAGGTTTGTTTATTAACATGATTGATTATGAAATCGGACCAACTAATAATCCTGTCCAGTTTCAGATGTCTCCAAGTCAATTTCAGATTTCGATAGGTTTGGTGAAATAATAGATTAAAGAATGTCAACTCACTTGTGGCATTCTTTATATCCTTTGTAAATTTTTATATTAGTGGTCCTTTCTTATTAATGGCTTTAAGCTCGAAAAACTTATTATTGCAAATTGTGTATTTTGGTTTTTATTAGTTACTTTGACACTGGATATTGAACCAAACGAATTTGAACCAAAAAGAAAGTAAAATAGCCCCACTTTCACCGAAAGAGTTAAATATTCATCATTTTGGCGGTGAATGGGAGATGAACGTGGGCGATTTTCATCACCTGTTTCATATCAATAAGGTAGAAGAAGTGCTTCCAAAAATCAAATTCCCACTTCAACCTCACCGAAAAACTGTCTATGATTTTTTCTTTCTGACTGAAGGGCATTCAGTACGAAGCAAAGGATTACACGAATATAAATTTGAGAAGAATACTTTCTTTTTCTTGCCAGCGTATCAGATTTCAACGCACGAGTATATTAGTAAAGAAGCCAAAGGTTTTTTTTGTCATTTTGATGCAGAAATTTTTTCAAAACTTTTCCCAAATAATCAACTGGCGGAGCAATTTAGCTTTTGGCAGTTTTCGGGCGAGCCTTTAGTAGAAGTAAATGAAAATATTCAACAACCAATCTTGAATATTCTTGAGCGTTTATTGTATGAATACGAAACCAATAAATCGCTGAATACCAATCTGATTACTGCTTATTTACTGACATTATTTACTGAATTAAGCGTTTTTCAGAAGGCACAGGTCAATTTGCCCAAAAATGCCGCTTTGCGTGTCACCGAGAAATATAAAAACCTCCTTTCGCAACACATCTACAAAACCAATAAGGTGGCCGATTATGCTTCTATGCTTGCCATCACGCCCGACCACCTCAATAAGTGCGTAAAGGCAACCGTTGGCCGTACTTCGCAAGAATTGCTCGCCGATATGATTATTCTCGAAGCAAAAGTACTTTTGAAACAAACAAATCTCTCCATTAGCGAAATTGCTTTTCGTTTTTCCGAAACAAATCCGAGTGATTTTACAAGATTTTTCAAAGCCAAAACTGGTGTATCGCCAAAAGAGTTTAGAAGAATCGTAATCTCATAACTTTGTAGTATTTCTGCATAAACCAATCAAATTCTTATCAATATCAATCCTAATTGTCGGATTTTGCATGATTTTTATCGTTTTGTGCTAATTTTTCTCGCCTTACTCTTATTAGTTTTGTACAATAATTTATGGAAACCTTAATAAAAAAAGCTGATAGAGCCTGCAAGCCCTATCAGCCGAATAACTCTCTCGAACCGACCAAAGTATCAAAGAGAGACAAAGGTTTGAAAGCGTATCTTTAAACCTAATTACAAAAAAATGAGAAAATCATCTGTAAAAAAAGGATTTTAGTCAGTTTTTATTATAAATATCTTCAGTTTATCGGTTTTTGCACAATCTGCCAAAGTATTTGGAAAGGTAACTGATGAAAAAAATCAAGCACTTGTTGGCGTTTCGGTTGTAGTTAAAGTTAGAACTAAGGGCCGATTACTTGATTTTGAGATAAATTTTAATGTAGGTTGAAATAGTTTAATCGAAACGGGATAGATGTTTTTCTATCCCGTTTTTAAAGTTTTTTGAAAATTGATGGGGGTATTTCGTAAGAGAGCAATATTTTATGCTGATTTAAAGCTGTAACAATTGATAGTAAAAACAAATCAAGATTTATTATTATTTAAAAATAACCCTAAACCTAATGAAAAAAGGAATTTTCTCTTACGAAAACGGCATCGTGCTACTCATGGCACTTACTTTCGGTTGTTTGTTCTTCGACCGCCTCGCACTTAATTTCTTAATGCCTTATGTGGCTAAAGACCTTGACCTAAATAATACCCAAATCGGACTTCTCGCTGGGGCTTTATCATTGGCTTGGGCATTTTCGAGTTTTTTCTCAACCGCATGGGCCGAAACTAACAATAAAAAGAAAATCGTTTTCATTGTAGCGGTTTTTGTTTTCTCAATTTGTTCGTTTGGTTCGGGTTTGGCTACTTCATTTTTTACTTTGTTGCTGGCTCGTTTAGTCATGGGTTTTGCCGAAGGGCCTGTTGTGCCTTTAGCTCAAAACTTTGTTGAAAGAGAATCTTCTCCAAACCGACTTGGCTTGAATGCGGGTATCTTGCAAGGTGTAGGCTCTGCACTTTTTGGGTCTATTTTAGCACCTGTATTGTTAGTAAAAATTGCCGAAAACATCGGTTGGCGAAATGCCTTTTTTGTAGCTGGAGCTCCAGGTTTATTATTGGGTTTGTTAGCTTGGAAGTTTCTCAGAAAATCAACTGTTGAAAGTGTAGCTCGAACACAAGAAAAATCGGCTCTTAATATTTCAGAATTATTACAATACAACAATGTAAAATACGGCATTGGAGCAGCTTGTTGTGTATTTGGTTGGTGGTTTTCTACATTGCCATTCATTTCAAATTATTTTGTACAAAACCAAGGCATGACGCCCGACGATATGGGTAAAACCATGGGTTTGCTCGGAGTGGCTGGTCTTGTTTCCTCGATTGTTGTTACTGCTTTATCTGATAAATTCGGACGCAAAAAAGTAGTCTTTTTCTTTCTGATTGTGGGTGCTTTATATCCGTTTGCCGTTTATTTTTTGGTTGGTATGGCTTTGCATTTACCCGCCATGTTTTTTACTTATTTTCTGATGGGAGCGATTCCGCTCGTAGCAGCCGTGATTCCTTCGGAAGCAGTTCCTGTACACCTAAAAGCTAAATCTATTGGTTTGATTACAGCCGTTGGTGAAATCGTGGGTGGGGTAATTGTACCAGCTATTGCTGGTGTATTCTCTGATAAAATTGACCCTTCGGCATTTCTTTGGGTTTCGGCGAGTTTAGCAATTTTGGGTTTGTTTTTCGTAATGAAATTGACCGAAACACTGAAAAAATAATTGTATTTTTTGAAATTTTATCTCATAAACATGATAGTGCATGAGTGTTAAATGTTGAAAATTGTATTATTTTATTCAAAAAGAAAATATAGGTCAAACTTCATTATGAAGTCAAAACAATTGAGTTTTTCGATACATTTACAGGATTTTATTTGAAAAACTTAATAGCGAAAATTAACAATGCAAAACAAACTTTTTAGTAATCAAGTAGCCATCGTTACGGGGGCAGGCGTGGGTATTGGTTTTGAAGTGGCTCGTCAATTAGTTCAGCAAGGAGCAAAAGTAGTTTTAAACGATATTGATGAAGGTTTAGCCAAATCGGCAAGCCAAAAAATCAATGAACAGGGGGGGCTTTGTGAAGCATTTGGCGGAGATATTTCAACAATCGAAACTATTGAAGCAATCGTAAAATTTGCAGTAGAAATTTTCGGAAAATTAGATATTTTAGTAGCAAATGCAGGAATTACGACTTTCGGAGATTTCTTGGCCTATCAACCCGAATCAATGCAGAAACTGCTGCAAGTCAACCTTTTTGGTACTTTTTTCTTGACACAAGCTGCTGCCAAACAAATGGTTTTGCAAGGGCGTGGCGGAAGTATTTTACTGACATCATCAGTTACGGCTCACGCTGCTCACCTCAATTTAGCTGCTTACGGAATGACCAAAGCCGCAATCGACCAACTGACCAAAAACTTGATTGTAGATTTAGCACCGCACAATATCAATATTAATACAATCGTGCCAGGGGCAACGCTCACCGAACGCACACTCGAAGATGAAGATTACATCAAAACTTGGTCGAGAATTACGCCATCGGGCCGCCCTGCAACTGTCGAAGACATTGCCAATGCCGCCTTATTTTTGGTATCACCTTTATCTCGACAAATCATGGGGCAAAACCTCGTGATTGATGGCGGTTGGACATCGGTGGGGGTTTCACCATATTAATCATAAATACAAAATGGAAACAATAGTAAAGCAGATTACTTGGCTAAAGATAGTTATAATGCTTGTTTTCGGGCTGAGCTGTTCGTTCGATGGATTGGCTCAATCGAAAGATAAACGCACAAAAAATCCTGACTGGAAATTAGGTGTAGCACTCTATACATTTAGTAATATGTCGTTTCCAGAGCAATTGGCCTATGCCGATAGTGCTTCGTTGAAATATGTAGAAGGTTTTACGTTTGGGAAAGCGGGAAGCGAACTGAAAGATTCGGTCATTATGCGATTATCGCCAACTGGTATTAAGCAGCTCAAGCAGACAGTCGATAAAAAAGGACTTAAAATGGAGTCAATTTATATCATTGGAGGTAAAAAAGTGGCAGATTGGAAAAGAGATTTTGAATTAGCCAAAAACTTTGGTGTGCGGTATGTAACCGCCGAGCCACCTCAAAATTTATGGGATAGTGTCGATAGTTTGGCGGGAGTCTATGGAATAAAGGTGGCTTTACACAATCATTGGAAAGGGAATAGTATTTATTGGCACCCCGATTCTGTGCTTTTAGCTCTAAAAGGTCACCCAAATTTTGGTGTTTGCCCCGACCTCGGTCATTATCCTAAATCGGGTATCAACCCAATAGATGCGTTGAAGAAATTAGATGGAAAAATCATCGGAATACATCTCAAAGATATTGCCGAATACAATAATCCAAAGATTCAGGATGTGCCAGTTGGAACAGGTGTGGTAAATTTTTCGGCGGTGTTTGCCGAATTGAAAAAGCAGAATTTTAAGGGAAATATCATGTTTGAACGAGACACAAAAGAGCAACCCAATAATCTGAAATCATTGAAACAAATGGTAGGCTATTACAATGAAATCTTAAAATTGCCAGCTCCGGTTTTTCCAGTGAAAAGTAAATAAATAGCAATCATGATACGACATTCGGTTATTTTAAGCCTAAAACCTCAACTTAGTTCCGAAGATAAAAAAGCATTCTTCGAGGCTGTTGTTAAACTTACTGACATACCCAACGTACAAAAGTTTGAAGTTTTGAAGCAAATTAGCCCCAAAAACAACTTTGAATACGGCATTTCAATGGAATTTGATACCCAAGAGCAATACGATTTTTACTCAAATCACCCTCAACATCAAACTTTTATTCAAGACTTTTGGATAAAATCAGTCGAAGACTTTTTAGAAATAGATTACGTGCTTCTCTGAAATTATATTCAAGAAAACTCCCTAAAAGCCAGCATAGTACATGATGGTCAATGATTTGTACTATTATATCTTTGATTATTTACTTTTCTCCCTTAAAACCTATGAAAAAATACTCAGTTTTTGGCATTGCTCTCGGAGTAATGTTGAGTAGTGTTTCCAATGCTCAAAACCTGCAACAAGGTTTTCAAACGCCACCCAGTTCGGCAAAACCCCGTGTTTGGTGGCATTGGATGAACGGCAATATCTCGAAAGAAGGCATCCAAAAAGATTTAGAATGGATGAGCCGTGTCGGAATCGGAGGCTTTCAGAATTTCGATGCCAATCTTTTTACACCAGTAGTTGTGCCAAAGAAATTGGTTTTTATGCAACCTGATTGGAAAGATGCTTTCAAATTTACCACCGAATTTGCCGACAAGAAAGGACTCGAAATGGCAATTGCTGGCTCACCAGGTTGGAGCGTAACGGGTGGCCCGTGGGTAAAACCCGAAGATGGTATGAAAAAATATGTTTGGACAGAAGCATTGATTGAAGGAGGTAAAAAGCAAAGCATTCAATTACCTAAATTACCCGATGTGATTGGTAAGTTTCAAGATGCCGAAACACATGCTGGCGGGGTGATGGGTGGCTTCGTGGGTACTCAACCACAATTTGCTGCTGATGCCATGGTGATTGCTTATAAATTACCATCAAATGAAAAGCATTTGATGGATTTAAACCCCAAAATGACAAAAAGTGGCGGTGATTTTGATACAAAACTATTGCTCGACCACGATATGGGCAAAACCTATTTCTTACCTCCGATGGAAGTAGGTAAAGATATGTGGGTACAATATGAATTTGAAACCCCGCAAACATTCAAGGCTTTTGCCTTGGGTATGGGCGAGGCTGGCGAACTGGCCGAATTTAACGGAGGGCCGACCAATCGTAGTCTAAAAGTGAGCGATGATGGCGTAAACTTCCGTACTGTTGCCAAAGTTTCAAATAGCACTTTGCCGTTTATTACTACTGCAATTCCTGCTACAACGGCTAAATACTGGAGAATTTGTTTTGAAACACTCCCTGCTACAATCAGCCCAATTGCGGCCATGATGGGTATGACCGAAACTCCCAAACCAGCAGGAACAAATATTTCAGAATTTGTACTTTTCAATACTTCTCGCATCAATCAAGCCGAAGATAAAGCCGGGTTTTCACCATGGAAAGAGGATGGGAAACTGAGCGGTGCTGAAAATGTAGAGGTGATTCCTTCACAAGATATTATTGATTTAACAGCCAAAATGAATGCAGATGGTAGCCTTGAATGGGACGTTCCTGAAGGTAACTGGATGATTGTTCGTTTGGGTTATTCGCTCACAGGTCGCCAAAATCATCCTGCTTCACCAGAGGCAACTGGTCTTGAAGTTGATAAACTCGATAAAGAAGCCGTTCGCCGTTACATTAATACTTATCTGGATATGTATAAAGATGCTACTGGTGGTTTGATGGGAGAAAAAGGACTCCAATACATGGTTTTGGATAGCTATGAAGCTGGACACATGAATTGGACAAAAGGCTTTCCTGCCGAATTTCAGAAACGCCGTAGTTATGATATTAGGTCATGGATTCCTGTGCTAACGGGTAGAATTGTAAATAGTCTTGAATCCAGCGAAAAATTCTTGTGGGATTTTAGAAAAACGATTGGCGAAATGATTGCTGAAAATCATTATGATGTCATTGGCGAAGAATTGAACAAAAGAGGCATGAAGCGTTATACAGAATCGCATGAAAACGGACGTATTTATTTGGCTGATGGAATGGACGTGAAGCGTAATGCCGAGATTCCGATGGCGGCTATGTGGACGCCAGGTAGCTTGGCAGGTGGAAGTGATGAAGAAGTGCGTAGTGAGGCCGATATTCGAGAAGCGGCATCTGTAGCAAATATTTACGGACAAAACATTGTAGCGGCTGAATCAATGACCGCTATTCAAAATGCTTTCTCGTGGACTCCTGAAAAGCTTAAACGCACGGCCGATTTAGAATTTGCTTCAGGTCTTAATCGTTTCGTTATTCATACCTCGGTTCACCAACCGCTTGATGATAAAAAGCCAGGGTTCTCGCTCGGGCCATTTGGACAGTATTTTACTCGTCAAGAAACTTGGGCAGAAGCAGGGGCAACTGCTTGGATGAGTTATTTAGGTAGAAGTTCATACATGCTTCAACAAGGCAAAAACGTAGCCGATATTTTGTATTTATATGGCGAAAATACCAATATCACTTGGTTTTGTCGTGAAAAATTACCAAATATCCCAGCGGGATATGAGTTTGATTTTGTCAACTCTTCGGCTCTTATGAATGTAATCAATCCGCAAAATGGCAAATTAGTAGCCAAATCGGGTAATTCGTATAATGTTTTGATGCTGGACGAATCAACCAAACTAATGACATTATCACTTTTGAAAAGAATCAAAACATTGGTTGATGCAGGCGTAAAAGTAATTGGGTTAAAACCAGAAAAATCACCAAGTTTGGCTGATAATGATGCCGAATTTCAAAAATTAGTTAATGAAATTTGGTCGAAATCGAATGTTACCACATTTGATAAAACCAATTTGCAACCCGATGTAGTCATTTCAAATGCCAAAAACAAAATTTTGTTTCGCCATCGTGCAGGCTTCGACTCCGCTCATCCAACAGCCAATCAAGATATTTATTGGCTAAACAACAGAAGCGACAACCCAACTAATGCTGAAGTAAGTTTTAGAGTTTCTGGCAAAGTACCAGAGCTTTGGAATGCTCAAACAGGAAAGACTGAGAAATTGAGTTACCAAATAAAAGATGGTAGAACAATTGTGCCGCTGAAATTTAATTCTTGGGATGCTTACTTTGTGGTTTTCAAAGATAAAGCGACTGCCAATAGTGTAGCCATTACTCCAAAAACTGAAACAACATTGACTATCATTTCAACACCTTGGCAAGTGAAATTTAATGATAAGAATGTATCGTTTGATAAACTAACGTCGTGGGTTGATAATACCGATAGTGATGTAAAATATTTTTCAGGTACGGCTACATATACTAATACTTTCAAAGTTGATGCTCTTAATAAATCAGCAAAGTATGTGATTGATTTAGGTGATGTAAAAAATATTGCAGAGCTTATTTTAAACGGTCAAAATGTAGGTACTGTTTGGAAAAAGCCGTTCAAAGTTGATATAAGCGAGGCTTTAAAGGCAGGAGATAACACCATCCAAGTGAAAGTAACAAACACTTGGGTAAACCGCCTCATTGGCGATGCCCAACCAGATGTGAAAGTAAAAACTACTTTCACTACAATGCCATTCTATCGTGCAAACTCACCATTATTACCTTCGGGAATGATTGGAGAGGTGAAGATAAATATATTGAAATAAACGTATTTCAGTATTGGTATAAAAAAAGTCAAGGAAGCTTCCTTGACTTTTTTTATACTCTTTCAAATCAATATCCTGGGTTTTGCTTCAATGCAGGATTTAAAACCATCGCTCCTTGCGGAATTGGGAAAATGCGTTTGTTTACATCTTTATCCGTCTTAAAGCCCCATGAACCTTCATATTTTCCGAAGCGAATCATGTCATTTCTGTGCCAAGATTCCCACGCAAATTCTCTACATCTTTCTTGATAAATATCTTCAAGAGTTACAGCAGTAAGTGCTGGAGAAGTTGTGCGGTTAGCTCTAATCTGATTTACCAAAGAAACCGCCGATACAGATGAACTTCCACCACGGGCAATAGCTTCAGCTTTCATCAAGATAATATCTGAATATCTGAAAAACGGTTTATCGTTATTTTGGTTACGGTTCGTAGAAGTAGCATCAGGATAGAATTTTACATTTCTATAACCCATATTCCAAGCAATTTCATCATTTCCAAGGTCGAAAGTTGCTACATCTTGACGTAATTTAATTTCAGGCGTTAGTTCAACTTGGTAAGTATATGGAGCAGAGCCATCGCTACCTGTGTAGAATTGGTCATAACCTTTTTTGGTAGTCGTTACTCTGATTGGTGTAACGCCATCGTTCATAAATTGCAAACCAGTGAGCCATTGACCATTACGAATATCGTTTTTATCATTGAAATGAGCATAAAATTCTGGCAATGTACTTTGTGGGGCACTTGGCGTAAATGGCAAGTTATATTTTGCACGAAGTGAACGAGGTACGTCATAGCGAGCGTGGTACATGAATCCATTTGTACCTGGTAAATTGGTAGCAGCAGGGTCATACGGAATCGCAAAGATAAACTCTTTCATTTGCGGGCCATTGTTTGGGTAAAACATTTGCAAATAAGATGCACGTGGTTCAATCGCAAATTTACCCGAATTAATAATGTTATCGCAAGCATCAATACACTCTTTTAGTTTTGGTGTTCCTGTATAAACCTCAGCATTGATATACATTTTTGCAAGCAAAGCATAAGCCGTCCATTTGGTAGCTCTTCCGTAGGTTGTTACGCCTGTTTCTACGCTAAGGTTAGGCAAAGCAGCGTTTACTTCCGACTCAATAAATTTGAAAACCTCGGCACGTGGCGAGTTAGTTTTTGGTGTAAAATCGCCATAATCAGTATAAATTGGCACATTTCCGTACATATCCATCATCATAAAATAAGCGATGGCTCTGACCATTTTCAACTCCGAAATATTCTGTGCTTTGGTAGCGGTTGAGGCTGGAATATTAGCTTCTAAAATCGAAATAGCTTGGTTGGTTGTACCGATTGTTGTCGAAAGCCAGTTCCAAACCGAACCTGTACCACCGTGGTCTTTTGTCCAAGTATGGTAGTGCATATCAATATAACCACGGTTATCGTACCAGTTTCCACCACGAGCTGGAAGAATCGCTTCGTCGGTAGTAAAGGTTTGCATGAAATAATAATCAAGGGCATAGTTTCCTCTCAAAGCCGCATACGGTGGGCCAGATGCTTGAATAAATTGAGAAGCATTTTGAGGGAAAATATCAGGAGTCAACTGAGTGTTGACAGGCACTTCAATCTTATGGCAGCCAAAAACTAACAAGGCGATTAAGAGTGCGAATGAATTTTTTAATATATTTTTCATTTGAATAGTAAATTTTAGGTGCTACAAAAACTTAGAATGATACATTTAAACCAAATAACATTGTACGAGTTTTTGGATAAAAGTTATTAGAATCAACACCTGGGGCTAAACCTCCTTGGTTGATTTCAGGGTCAATTCCTGTATATTTCGTAATCACAAAAGCATTATTTACCGAAGCATATACTCTAAGGTTTTTGAAGTTCGGCCCTAAGTTTTTGAAACTATAACCAAGTGTTGCGTTGTCAAGTCTTACATAACTTCCGTTTTCGATAAATCTTGATGAGTATTTGAATGAATTTACATCTTTCGTACTTTCATCGGCAGCATCGTTCAAGATATTAGTAAATTGAGCAGTACTTGGTCTGAACAAATCAGCACGAGTTACGTTGAAAATTTTGTTGCCGAATACACCACGAACGAATACATTCAAATCGAAGTTTTTGTAAGTGAGTGTGTTCGTCCAACCCAATAATAATTTCGGTTGAGCATTTCCTAAGTATTTGTAGTCTCTTCCGATTACTGGAGTAGTTGTGAGTTCGCCTTTGTTATTGTAATATTGCGAAACACCATTGGCGTTTTTTCCTGCATATTCAAACGTAAAGAACTGGCCGAGCGGCTGCCCTGCTTTCAAAATCTGAATCGTACTACCTGTTTGACCGCCACCTTCTGGTTGAGTAATTCTAACTGAGTCGCCACCCGCAAAAAGAGGATTCGTTAGGCTAACGATTTTGTTTTTGTTATGAGCTAAATTTAAACCTGTTGTCCAAGTTAAGCCATTTTTGTTGCTTACTGGCGTAATGTTTAGGCTTAATTCAGCACCTTGGTTGTTCATGCTTCCACCGTTTGCTACGATACGTCCAACTGGTACTAAAATCGGATTTACACCATAGGTATAAATCATACCGTTGGTAGTTTTGTCATAAACTTCTAATGAACCACTCAAACGACCTTTTAACATCGTGAAATCGAGACCGAGGTTGCTTGTCGATGTTTTTTCCCATTGTAAATCTGGATTAGCTGCTTGCGTTGGGCCATAAGCGGCAGTTTGAGTTCCGTTATAGTAATATGTACCCAAACTTCCCGAAATAAATTGAGCGGTATAAGCATTAAAGCCAGATGAGTTCCCTGTTACACCATAACTTACACGAAGTTTCAAATCATTGAAGATTGATTGATTTTTCATGAAGTTTTCTTCGTTGATTCTCCATGCCAAACCAATGGATGGGAAGTAACCCCAACTATTGTTTTTACCAAAAACTGAACTTCCGTCACGACGGATTGAGCCTTGAAATAAGTATTTATCGTTGTAAGAATAATTCAAACGAGCAAAGTCAGAAATCAATTTGTTTTCTTGGAAAACGCCATCTGAACCAAAGTTGATTCTGTAAGATGGAATCGCATAAGGATTACTCAAAGCAAAGTTTCCGTAACCAATATTATCAACTGGGAAGTTGGTACTCGAAACCTGAAAACCATCTCCCAAAGTATTGCCTTGCCACGAATATCCAGCCACTGCATTGATGTAGTGCTTTCCGATGGTTTTATTCCAAGTAAGGAATGTTTCTACCACTTTTTGTACATCCTGATACGTATTACGCAAAGCCGAACCATTTACACCAAAGTTTTGCAATGAATGCACCGCAGGTGGCTCTGGATTATTATAAAAATTAGCACTATTATAAAGCGAATAGTAGCTTGCGTAAGCCTGACTATTGAGCGACGTATTATTTTGGTACGATAAATTTAGGTCATACGATAGATTGAAAGGAAGTTCGATATGAGTTTTAAACGCACCAATAAAGTTATTGTATTTGCTGTTATCTTTTGCTTTTTCAATCAAGGCCAAAGGGTTGAAATAACCAGTGTTTTGGAAGTTTTCAAAGTAAGTGCCGTCAGGGTTTAAAACTGGCGAAACTGGCAAGTGATTTATCATTTGCTCCAAAACATTGTTTCGCATGGGTGTATTGCTGGCATTGCTATTAGAATTAACAACCGATAATCCAAATTTTACTTTATCGTTGAAAGCAGATTGTTCGATTGACATACGTGCAATAACTCTCGATAATGCACTCGACAACATGATACCTTGTCGGTCAATGTAGTTTAGACTTGCACTGTACGTATTATGCTCACCGCCTCCGCTAAATGACAAGTTGTGATTATGAGATACGGCTGTTTCTCTTTGAACCGCCGCTTGCCAATCTGTATCAACACCTTTATCGTCCGTTGGCGAAAAACTCAAACCGTTTTTCGTAAGAAATGCTCTTAATTCGCTGGCATTCATCATATCAAGTTTGCTTGATACTTTCTCGATACCTGCATAGCCGTTATAGCCAACCGTTAAAGCTCCTTTTTTGCCTTTTTTGGTTGTTACCATGATTACACCATTGGCGGCACGGTTTCCGTAGATGGCTGTTGCGGCTGCATCTTTCAAGATGTCAATCGTAGCGATGTCGTCGGGAGCAATGACAGAAATATCTGCCCCAGGGATTCCATCAATCACATAGAATGGCCCTTGCGAGCTGTTGAGTGTAGAGGCACCACGCAAAACCACCGCAGCACGTTGGTTCGGGTCACCATTTGATGAAATATTCAAACCTGGTACTTTACCTTGTAATAACTGACCTACGTCGGTGATTGCACCACGGTTCAAATCGCTTGGTTTGATGTTTGAAATAGCACTCGTCAAGTTTTTCTTTGATTGTGTACCATAACCAACAACAACTACTTCGTTGAGTGTACTCTCGCTTTCGCTCAAAACTACATCAATCGTCGAACGGCCATTTATATTGATTTTCTGAGGTTCATAGCCCAAAAAACTAAACACCAACACCGAATTTTTATCAGGTGCACTCAAAGAGTATTGCCCATTGGCATCGGTTGTTGTTCCTCTGGTTGTTCCTTCTACCGTAATACTCACACCAACCAATGTTTCTCCTTTTGCATCTTTTACACTACCTTTTACCCCAAATTCGGCCATTGCTTGGAGTTGAGTAGTACTGATTGCATCAATTTTGTTGAGGTCTAAACTTCCCAAAAATGAAGCTTTCGACAAAACAATATGGTTCTTTCTGAGTATCTGAAACGAAATCTTACGTGGCGTAAGTACCTTTTTCAGAATCTCTTCAAGAGTTTCGTTATTAAAATCATAAGAGAATCTCTCTTGATTCGACATGACTTCTTTGTTATAAGAAAACGTCACATCTACCTTACTTTCAATGGTCTGAATAAGGCTTTTCAGATTCCCATTTTTTTGAGAAACCGACAGGCGTTCTTTTAGAAATTCTTGACCACTACTATCGTGGGCGTAGCTGATGCTTATCGCAAGAATGAGCAGCATGAGCTGAGTTAGGGAGATTTTCATAATCTTGAAAATCGCTTTTTTAGTAAATAATTTTGACATACATTTGTTTGTTTTTGTTAGAGTTAAGACAAAACAAAAGCCAGCCACCCAAGAAATTGAATGGTGAAGGCTTGGGGTAAAGGTGTGGCCGCATCTTTACCTCTTTAATAAAAAATTAAGGGAATTGTCGAGTAAATTAAGGGTTTTTCTTGGTCGGTTCTGTTTGGTTTTAAGGTTAATAGGTTTAATACTTTATATTTATTGGCATCCTTCCGACTCGAAAATGATTTGTGCATCAACTTCTTTATAAGTTGCTCCGATAATGGTACAAATCAAATCGAGTTGTTCATACAAAGATTCATCACGAAGGCGGGTCGTGATGACACAACGAGACAAAAGCTCTTCATCATAAATAATCTTTACTCCGTACCGTTTTTCAATTACTTCCAAGATATTTGATACTGACTGCTCATCAAAATATTCGGGTAGGGCAGTAGCGTCGTTGGTAGGAAGCGGCATGGGAGTTTCTACTAAATGCTTGCTCAAAACATCGGTTGGTCGATTATAAATTGCCTGCTGATTTGGTAATAAAATCAAACCTTTCGATTCGGGTGTGTTGAGCAATTGTTTGTTCTGACTAAAAACCGAAACTTTGCCAGTTTTTACTTTAACTGTAATCTTTTTATCGTCTTCAAAGGCACGTACTCGAAAACTCGTACCCAAAACTTTCGTTATTACCTCATTGGCATATACATAAAACGGTCGGCGTGGATTTTTAGCAATCTCAAAAAACGCTTCTCCGCTCAAAATCACCGTTCGTTTATCCGCCTCAAAGTGTTTCGGAATACTTATTTTACTATTTTTCTCCAAAATCACCGAACTCCCATCTTCTAAGCTAATAGTTTTGGGAGTTGCTTTATCGTTGGTATATTCTACCCACAACTGCTTCTCTTCAATCGAAGAAACCAACGAATTATATGAGACATTCTTCGGCTCATTCATCCAAAAATACGTTCCAATGAAACCCAAGATAAAAATTATACTGGCTGCCCAACGAAACACCTGCGAATGAAACAGACGGATTTTTGGTCTATCTATTTCGGTCTCTTCTTGCATCGACTCCTTCAATTTTGCCCAAACACGATTTTGATTGAGTTTACTACTTTGAGTGTCTTCAAAAGCTCTGATTTCTTCAAGAAGTTTCTTTGCTTCTTGAATGATAATCGCTTTATCAGGGTTTTCGTTGATGAAATTTTGCCAAAAAGAATCGTTTTGTGTATGCAAAACCCACGCAACGAAATCATCGTCGTTGAGAAAATCTTGTATATTTTTAAATTGATTAGTCATTTTATAATTTTAGCCAATTTGGCTTCAATTATATAGGTGAGAAAAATTGAAAAAAGTAACCATTAAATTGTACTTTTTTTTGAAATAATTTATCGATTAGAAGCTAAATGGTTGATTATGAGTAGTTAAGGTAACTGTCAAGCACAGAAAGTTAGGGGAGTAGGCTCAAGAATGCTGTAAATGAAACCACTTTTTTGAGCGAAACACGAAGGATAGCAATGGATTTTGAAAGAAGATTTTTTACGACTTGCTTAGGCGTTTGCATAATCTCGGAGGTTTCGTCGAGGCTCAAACCTTGATAGAAACGCAGGTTGATAGCTTCTGCACCACGATTGCTTAACTTATTGATAGCTTTTTCGATTTGTTGGGCGATGAGTTGAGTTTCTTCGCCAACAATGATTTCTTGCTCAGAAGAAATCGTACTCAAATAGTCTAAAAATTGATTGATGTCTTCGTTTTTATCCAAAATATCATTTTTTAGATTGCCATGAAACTGATTGCGTAAAGCTCTAAAAAGATAAAACTTTAGGTTTTCTACATCGCTCAAAAATTCTCTTCTTCGCCAAAGTTCAATAAACACATCGTGGATGGCATCTTCTACGAGTGTGGTGTCGTGGCTGAGGCGTAAACCGTAAGCTCCTAAAACCTTAAAATACTGATTATACAATTGTTCAAACGCCTTGGTATCGCCTTGCTTGAAGGATTGCCAAAGTGCCTGTTCATCAATATTTGAATGTTTACTTTTCAAGATTTTGTTTACTTTTTCTTAGCAAAGGTACTTAAAAAAATAAAATTCTAAAGCGGTTAAGGCTTGCTGGAATGGCAAAAAAGTAGAATTAGGCAATGCAAACGTTTCCAAATGTAGTTTTTGCGTGTAGAAAAAAATAATTTCTATGCGATTTAATGAGTAAAATCAACCATTAAACTGTTAAATTTGATAGGTGATTCGGTTTTTGATTACTGCATTTGCATGCCATTTTGCATTCCTTCTTGTTGGCTCTTCATGTTTTGGCGTTTGAACAACGACATATCTATTTTTCCAAAACGATACGAGAAATTCAAGCAAACCATCTGCGGTTGGTTGGTCAATAAAACCAGCGAGACAAACTCAACGGGTTTGCCCAGACTATCTATGATTTTACCATAAACATGGCAATGGTTTCTTGTACGGCACTCATTCTGGGCATTCATATTTGATGAAAATAGTTTTTCAGGAATCGCCCATAAACTACATTATAGCACACACATTTATTTACACAGTTGAAAAAAGCAATAAGTTTAACCCCAAGCTATTTCAAGGTACTAAAAAATAAAAAGAGAATCACCATTCAAAATATTTAAGAGCTAATCAAAACCCCTTCAATCAAAAAAACAAAAAATAAATTGCGTAGTTATTTAGCTACGCATATATTTGTAGTCAAATAGCTACATAATGAATTTAAGACGAGACGTTTTTCAAGCCATTGCCGACCCTACCCGTAGGGCGATTCTACTTTTGGTTGCTTCACAATCAATGACAGCAGGTGCGATTGCCGCCAATTTCGACACCGCACGACCAACGGTTTCAAAACATTTACAGATTCTGACCGAGTGCGAATTGCTCAAACAAGAACAAAATGGTCGAGAAATTTACTACCATGTCAATGCCAATAAAATGGGAGAAGTAGCAGATTTTGTTGAGCAATTCCGCAAAATGTGGGATGATAGATTCAATAAATTGGAGGCCATTATGCAGACATATAAAACCAAAGAATAGCTTTTATGGAACAGAAAACAAAAATACAAGCCGAAGAAGGTAAACAAGATTTGGTGATAAAGAGAGAGTTTGATTTGCCTGTGGAATTGCTTTTTAGGGCATACGTCGAACCTGAAATTGTGGAGCAATGGATGGGAACAAAGGTGCTAAAACTTGAAAATAAAAAACACGGAAGTTGGCAATTTGAAACCACCGACCCACGAGGGAACAAACACGGCTTTAATGGTGTCATTCACGAGTTTTGTCCGAATCAGAGAATCACTCGTACTTTTGAGATGGAAAACACTCCTTTTCCTGTGCAACTCGAATTTTTGGAGTTTGAAAAACTCAGCGATAGCACCAGTAAACTGACCATGCAAATTGTCTATAAATCAGCTGAATATCGTAATCAAATGCTCAAATTGCCTTTTGCACAAGGCATCAATATGGCACATAATCGCCTTCAAGAAATTGTAAACAAGTTAAAGTAAATTATGGAAAAGAGAAACAAAATCATTTATTGGATTGCCACCGTTTGGCTTTCGCTGGGCATGATTTCGACTGGAATCGTACAGCTTATTAAAATGAAAGAAGAAGCCGATATGATGGCACATTTGGGCTATCCGCTGTATTTTCTAACTTTACTGGGTATCTGGAAAATCTCTGGTGTTGTAGCGGTGCTTGTGCCTAAATTTCCTTTATTGAAAGAGTGGGCTTATGCAGGCTTTTTCTTTTCTATGTCGGGAGCGATTTATTCGCACATTGCCAGTGGAGATGCCGCCAAAGACCTTTTTGGCCCAGTTTTATTGTTAGTCTTGACGATAGTCTCTTGGTATTTCAGACCAGCCGATAGAAAACTTAATTTTTAAAACCAATCAATCAAGTACATGAACCCAAAAGTGGATGAATTTTTAGAAAAAAGTGCCAAATGGCAGGAAGAACTCAAAAGACTGAGAAATATTGTTCTCGCTTGTGGCCTGACCGAAGAACTAAAATGGGGACAGCCCTGCTATACGTTCAATAACACTAATGTTATCCTTCTCGGAGGATTTAAAGATTATTGTTTCATTAGTTTTCTTAAAGGAGTGTTATTGCATGATTCAGAAAATATTTTACAAAAACCAGGCGAAAATACTCAATCAGGTCGTATTATTCCATTTACTGAAATTCAGGAAATAAACGATTTGACCCAAACCTTGAAAGCCTATATTTATGAAGCCATGGAGGTTGAAAAAGCAGGTTTAAAAGTGGTATCCGAGGTGAAAGCCGAATTAGCTTTTCCTGATGAATTACTTCAAAAGTTTAAATCCGATACAGCCTTTAAAACAGCTTTTGAAGCACTTACTCCAGGCCGCCAAAGAGCTTACAATATTTATTTTACTGGGGCGAAATCTTCAAAGGCTCGTAATTCAAGAATAGAAAGCTACACCGAACGAATAATGAATGGCAAAGGCTTTAATGATTGCATTTGTGGGCTATCGAAAAGGCTACCCAACTGCGATGGTTCGCACAAATACATTTCATAAGTAAGAAACATCAGTTTTTAAACTTATATAAATACGGAGCTTTGTTGGCCGCACCCGTAAATTTCTTTTCGAGGCGTTCTAAAACATTCATATCCAGAATTTTCTTTTGAAAGTTGTTTCTGGCAAAAGGCTTGTCATAAATGGCTTCGTAAAGTTCTTGGACTTCTTTCATCGTGAAAGTTTCTGGCAATAAATTAAAGCCAATTAGCTTATGGTCAAGGTTTTGGCGAAGTGTTTCGAGTGCATAAGTGACCATTTCGTTGTGGTCCATTATCATGTTTGGTAAATCTTTGATATTATACCAATCAAT
The DNA here is from genome assembly GCF_040253585.1 of Emticicia sp. W12TSBA100-4. Taxonomy (NCBI): domain Bacteria; kingdom Pseudomonadati; phylum Bacteroidota; class Cytophagia; order Cytophagales; family Leadbetterellaceae; genus Emticicia; species Emticicia sp. W12TSBA100-4. Next base: position 344,896 of record NZ_JBELAU010000006.1, on the reverse strand, counting down.
CGATTCGTCAAAATCTCCCTTTTGTGGATTTACTTTGTTTATATCAACCAAGGCATAATAGCCAATCGAAACAAATCGTTTTGAAAGCCAAGTAATATCACTCTTGCTAAATGGATGTTGCTCCAAAAGCTCATTTTTTATTGAGCTGAATTCGTCAAAAACTTCTTTATTGGTGCGTTCTGTTTGTCCAAAAACTCTATATTGCTCTAAAAAAATATCTATCAACCCTGTTCTTTCTTGTAAAATTCTTTGAGCAGCTTCGTCAATACTTTCATCTTGTTGAATAAAGCCGCCTGGCAACGCCCATAAATCTTTTGATAGATTTATTTTCGGCACCAACACCTTCAATTCTTTTTCTTTATACCCAAAAATCACACAATCTATCGAAAGCTGATTGATGAAATTTTCTTCGTCAAATAATTTCATATCGATGAATTTGTTTAGCCACAAAATTACGGCTTATCCTTTACAAATACCGTTCGTAAAATATAATTATTCAAATATAATATAAAATAAAAATATATTGTCTAAAAATTAGACAATAATTAGAAATTATTTTACATTTGTTCCGTAAACCATAATGATATATAAGTGAGACTAAAAGAAAGGCGGTTGTAATGACAGCTAATGCCCGAAGTATTGAAGTAGAAATGACCAAATCAAGTGGCTAATTTGATGTAGTTCCTGACTGAATCAGTGCTTAATAATTAGAAATCAATCAATAAAAATATAAAATAGGGGTATGAAAAAACACATTTGGCTTGCAATTATTGCCTCAGCATTGGGCTTTTTTGTTGATTTGTACGATATCATCATTTTGAGTATTGTACGTTCAAAAAGTCTTTTAGAACTGGGCGTTCCCGAAGCTGAATTACTCTCGAAAGGTGTATCATTAATCAATATCCAAATGGTTGGAATGTTAATCGGTGGTTTCATTTGGGGAATTATTGGCGATAAATTCGGCAGGCTTTCGGTGCTTTTTGGCTCAATATTGTTATACTCCACGGCCACTTTTGTCAATGCTTATGCTCCTAATTTTGAAATTTACTTATTACTTAGGTTTTTGGCGGGTGTTGGCTTAGCGGGCGAACTCGGTGCTGCTATCACACTCGTAACTGAGCAAATGCCACAAAAATATCGAGGTATTGGTCCCGCAATTATCGGCGGCAGCGGTATGCTCGGAGCAATCGCTGGAGCGTATATTGGCGGTAAATATTCTTGGCAATTTACCTATCAGTTGGGTGGAGGATTAGGTTTTGCTCTCTTGATTCTACGTTTAGGTGTTTTAGAGTCTGGTCTGTTTAATGCTATGAAAGAAAAAACATCCAATAAAGGAAATCTACGACTTTTATTCAAAAATAAAGCATATATCATTAAATATATCAGTATTTGCGTGTTGGGTTTTCCTGTTTGGTACGTCAATGGCGTAGTAATGACTTTTACTCCCGAGATTGCCAAAGCATGGGGAATGACCGAAATTCCATCGGTATCTGCGGTTTTTACCTACTATTTTATCGGTTTTACTTTTGGTGATTTAACTGGTGGACTGGTAAGCCAATATCTTCAAAGTCGTAAAAAAGCCATTCGCCTGTACTTATCACTTTATGCAATTGGTGCGGTATTATTTTTTGCTATCGGTAATCAATCGCTTATGCTTTATTATGGTTTATTGCTTTTTCTTGGTTTCTGTGTTGGCTACTCAATTGTGTTGCTCACACTTGCCGCCGAGCAATACGGCACAAATATCAGAGCAACCGTTACGACTTCTTCATTGAATATCCTTCGTGCAACGGTTATTCCGCAAACCCTGCTTTTTGGTTTTCTAAATCCTTACATCGGAACGGTTCAATCTGCAATGGTTGTTGGGGTTGTGGCTATTTTACTGGCCTTTTGGGGTTTGAGCAATTTAGAAGAGACTTTTCATAAAGATTTGAATTATATGGAGGAATAGTTTTGGAACGCTGATGATGCTGATTCCTGCGGAAACGCTGATTTTCACGGATTTAAAAAATAATAATAAATGGAACTTTTGCACAAAACTTTGACGGATTCAATTTTAAAAGTCTATTTCGACGTCTACAATGAACTTGGATATGGTTTTTTAGAAAAAGTGTATCAGAACTCTATGTATTTGGAACTTAAATCAAGGGGTTTTTATGTAGAAGCCCAAAAACAAATTAAAGTAAATTATAAGGGTGTAGAAGTTGGTGAGTATTATGCAGATTTGATTATCAATGAAAAAGTGATATTAGAGTTGAAAGCCGCAGAATGTATTGTAGAAGATTTTGAATATCAGTTAATAAATTACCTAAAAGCAACCAATATGGAAGTAGGTTTATTGTTGAATTTTGGCAAGAAACCCGAATTTAGAAGAAAAGTATTTGAAAATAATAGAAAGAGTTTTATTAAAAATCCGTAAGAATCAGCGTTGCTTGCATCCGTGTCATCAGCGTTCCAAAAATCAAGTATAAATATGAACAAATTTTTTCTCAAGACAGCATTCATGCTGTTTTTTGTCAGTACTGCGTTTGCACAAACCAAAATCAATGTATTGGTTTTTAGCAAAACGGCGGCGTTCAGACATCAGTCTATTGAAGCAGGTAAAACTGCACTCGCTAAAATGGCGAAAGAAAAAGGTTTTGGCGTAAGCTTCTCAGAAGATGCAAGTCAGTTTACAGAACTTAACTTGAAGAAATTCAATACAGTTATTTTCTTAAATACAACGGGCGATATTTTGAATAACGAGCAACAAAATTCGTTTGAACGATACATTCAAGCGGGTGGAGGATATGTGGGTATTCACGCCGCAACAGATACCGAATACGAATGGCCTTGGTATAATAAATTGGCAGGTGCATGGTTTCTTGACCACCCAATGCCTAATAATGTGCAGAGAGGTAAGTTTTATGTAACCAAAAAGAATGAACTAACAGCAGGAATGCCCGATGAATTTGAGCGTTCGGACGAGTTTTACAGCTTCAAAGATATTTCTTCGAAAATCAGTGTAGTGCTTAAAATTGATGAAAAAAGCTATACAGGAGGCAAAAATGGTGCTGACCACCCAATCAGTTGGTTTCAAGAGTTTGATGGTGGACGTTCATTCTATACTGCCATGGGGCATACTGACGAAACTTTCGCCGAACCGCTTTTTTTGAATCATTTGTATGCAGGTATCAAATATGCAGCAGGTGGCGAAACGCCAAAATCGCTCGATTTCTCAAAGGCACGTCCAGAAGAAAACCGTTTTACGAAAGTAGTTTTGGAAGAAAAACTCGACGAACCAATGGAGCTTTCACTACTGGATAAAGACCGTGTGCTTTTTATTCAACGCAAAGGTGAAATTAGATTATACAACGTAAAAACTAAGACCCTCAAAACGATTGCCAAACTTCCTGTAAGTTTAAAATATGTGAGTAAAGAAGGTAAGGAATCAGTAGCCGAAGACGGACTTTTGGGCTTAAACAAAGACCCGAATTTCGCTCAAAACCAATGGATTTATTTGTATTATTCATCAACCAAAGGGTCGTATAATCAACTTTCAAGATTTACGATGAAAGGCGATGACATACTTTTAGCATCTGAAAAAGAAATGCTAAGAGTAGAAACTCAGCGTGAAGAATGTTGCCACACAGGTGGCTCAATTGCTTGGGACAAAACGGGTAATTTGTATTTATCGACAGGTGATAATACCAATCCTCACGGCTCAAATGGCTATAGTCCAAGCGACGAACGCCCAGGCCGTGAAGCGTGGGATGCTCAGAAATCTTCGGCAAATACGAATGATTTACGTGGGAAAATCATCAGAATCAAGCCTCAACCCGATGGAAGCTACACAATTCCAGAAGGAAACCTTTTCCCGAAAGGCATGGCTGGCACTCGCCCAGAAATCTATACCATGGGACACCGTAATCCGTTCCGTATTTCGGTGGATAAAAAGACTGGCTATGTTTATTGGGGCGAAGTTGGCCCCGATGCTTCTAAGCCAGATTCAACTCGTGGCCCTGCTGGACACGATGAGGTTGGTCAAGCTCGCAAAGCTGGTAATTTTGGTTGGCCACACTTCGTAGGCGATAATAAAGCTTACAATAAATTTGATTTCGTAGCCAATAAATCGCTCGAAAAATGGGATGTAAATGCTCCGACCAATACTTCGCCAAGCAACACAGGTTTGAAAGTATTACCACCTGCTCAGAAAGCCTTTGTTTGGTATCCTTACGGCGAATCGAAAGAGTTTCCATTAGTAGGAAGTGGCGGTAGAAATGCCATGGCTGGGCCAGTTTTCTATTCAGAAGATTTCAAAACTGCACCAAAAGCATTTCCGAAATATTACGATGGAAAATTCTTAGAATACGAGTGGATGCGTGGCTGGATTATGGCTGTAACGATGGATAAAGAAGGTAATTTTGTTTCGATGGAACGTTTTATGCCAAGCTATAAATTTAGCAATCCGATGGACATGGAATTTGCTGAAAATGGCGATTTGTACATGCTCGAATACGGTAGTGGTTGGTTTACGGCCAATGATGATGCTCGTTTGATTCGCATCGAATACAATGGCGGAAATCGTAAACCACAAATTCAGTTAGCAGCCAATCAAATGGGTGGTTCAGTGCCTTTCAACTTAAAATTGACTTCAAAAGGTACAACTGACGCTGATGGCGATTTATTGACGTACTCGTGGAAAATTACTTCAAAAACAGGTTTCAATAAAGTAATTGCTACGCCAGATGCGAACTTGACGCTTACCAAAATGGGTACGTATAAAGTTACACTCACGGTAAATGATGGCAAAGGTGGAATCAACTCACAATCAATGGAAATTACGGCAGGAAATGAGCCGCCAATGTTGAGTTTGGAAATGCCAACCAGCAATAAATCTTTCTACGTTGCCAATAAATCGTTCCCTTACGAAATCAAAGTAAAAGACAAAGAAGATGGCGAACTTGAAAAAGGTATCGCAGCTGAAAACGTGGCTGTAAATATTGATTACTTGGAAGAAGGCTTCGATAAAAACATGATTGCAATGGGGCACCGTTCGGCCGATGCAAGTGCTGCTTATGCTACGGGTAAAAAACTCATCGAAGCCAGCGATTGTATGGCTTGCCACAGCAAAGAAAAGAAATCTATCGGACCAAGCTACCGTGATGTGGCCAACAAATACAAAGGCGATAACAAAGCACTCGAAAACCTAACGAAAAAGGTAATTTCGGGCGGAAGTGGTGTTTGGGGCGAGACTGCAATGGCAGGACATCCGCAACTTTCTACGGCTGATGCCTCTGAAATGGTAAAATACATTCTAAATATTGCCAACGAAAAACCAAAAGAGAAAGGTTTACCAACAAAAGGTATGTTTACTGCTAAAATCCCATCGTCAGATAAAGGAAAAGGCGTTTATATCGTGCGTGCAGCTTACGAAGACCAAGGTGCAAATGGCTTGCCTTCGTTGAAATCCGAGCAGAGTTTTGTATTGAAAAATTCAAAAATCGACCCACACGGATTTGATGAGTATGTTGATATTAATAAAATGGCTTTTGGTGGTAGAAATTTGGCAATTCCCGCAAAATCTGGCTCATACATGGCCATGAAACAAATCGATTTGGCAGGTTTGAAAGAATTGGTTGTAATGGCTACTGCTCCAAAACCGCAACTCAATGCTGTTGGTGGAAAAGTAGAACTACGTTTAGGAAGTCCTAAGGGGCAATTATTGGGCGAATCTGCTTTCTTGGAAGCATCAGAAACAATGGATTTCAACCCAAAAATAGTTACTGTACCAATTAATTTAACTGGCGTTGCGACCGATAAACTACAAGATGTTTATGCCGTTTTTGTGAACACAAAGGCTGAAGGTTCTTTGATGGTTGTTATGGGGCTTGAATTTAAACTGGCTAATGAAGGTGAGGCCATCGTTGAACCTAAAAAAGATGCTACTTCTGCCAATGATTTCTTTGTAGGCAAATGGGCAACCAAAATGATTGGAACACCTGGCGGTGATATTTCGATTGAAATGGTCATTGAAAGAAAAAATGGTGTACTTTCTGGTAAAATGATTTCTCAACAAATGGGAAGTCAGGCTTTCGAGAAAGTAGAAGAAATAGATGGCGAAAAAATTAAACTATCTTTTTCTGCAAATGGTATGAACCTTAATATGGATCTAAGCAAAGAAGATGCCGATAATATTAAAGGCAAACTCATGGGAATGATTGAGGTAAAAGGTAGCAGAATAAAATAAGTATAAACCTATAAATTAACTAAATAAAATGAAAAAACTAAGTGTTTTTGTAGTCCTTTTTATAATGGGGCTTTCGTTCAATACATTTGCTCAGTCTGAATTTTTTGCAGCAAAATGGGAAATTACCGTTACAGGTACGCCAAATGGTGATGCTAAATTTGTAACAAAACTTGAACGTAAAGACGGTAAATTAGCAGGCGAACTTTCATTAATTGGAGATTCTTCTGCTCCTAAAATTCCAATTACTAACATCGAAGAATCGGTGGATAAAATTGTCATTTACTTCTCGGCACAAGGCTATGATGTAAACGTTGATTTAGTAAAAGTTGACGACGATAACTTGAAAGGAACATTGATGAATATGTTCGAGGCAAAAGCCGTGAGGGTTAAAGAGTGATAAAGCCCACAGTCGGCTGTCAACAGATGTGCAAATGTTGATTGTTGGATACTAAGCAAAAAGAGCAGCCATTGTGTTGCTCTTTTTGTTTGAAGTAAAATTCGGCAAGAAAGATAGAAACTTTCTAAATAAGCTTGGCGTTCTTAAAGAAAGAGATTACACTGAATGACAAAAATACCATTATCAGTTTTAGAATTGGCCACCGTTGCTGAAGGTGGCACTCACCAAACTGCCATCGCAAACACCGTAGAAATTGCCAAAAATGCCGAAAACTTAGGCTATAAACGTATTTGGATGGCCGAACACCACAACATGGAATACATTGCGAGTTCGGCAACATCGGTTTTGATTGGCCACGTAGCAGGAAAAACAAATACAATTCGTGTCGGTTCGGGCGGAATTATGTTGCCTAATCATAGCCCGTTGGTTATTGCCGAGCAGTTTGGCACATTAGAATCTATTTATCCAAAACGCATAGATTTGGGTTTGGGCAGAGCTCCAGGTTCTGACCAACTCACGGCAATGGCTTTGCGTAGAAATCAAGAAACTGCCCATAATTTTCCCGAAGATGTGAGGCAACTGCAAACTTATTTTAGTGACGATAATTGCGATGCCCGAGTCAGAGCGTTTCCAGGCGAAGGCTTGGATATTCCCCTTTGGATATTGGGTTCGAGTACCGATAGTGCTTATTTAGCTGCCGAAATGGGGCTTCCTTATGCTTTTGCATCACATTTTGCTCCAGCACAATTTCGAGCGGCAATTAAAATCTACCGCAACAATTTCAAACCTTCTGAGGTTTTGGACAAACCTTACGTAATGGCATGTGTAAATGTTCTCGCCGCCGATTCTGATGAAGAAGCCAATGAATTATTGACAAGTTTAATTAATTTATTTGTCGGAATCATCACTAATAAACGCAAGCCACTCAAACCTGCGGGGAAGTTGCCCGAAGTGTATCAAATTCCAGAAGTGAGACAAGCTGTCAATAACATGCTTGCCTGTACTTTTTATGGCAGTAAAGAAACGCTAAATAAAAATCTTTCAGCTTTTATCGAAGAAACAGAAGTTGATGAGTTAATGGTGGCTTCGCATATTTTTGATTTAGATGCCAAACTGAAATCATTTTCGATTTTGCGTGATGCTTTGAGCGATAATTAAAAATATAACAGAAATTCCAATCAGAGAGCTGAGTTACTGAAACTCAGCTCTTTTTGTTTGTATATCATTATTTGATTTTCGTAAGTTTTGCTTTGAATTTTGTTTAAAATACTCATGTCAAAGCAGTAGTTTTGTAATAGAAAACAGACCTATTTTTTATTAAAATGAACTACCTAAAAAAAAACACTCTTTGTCTAAAAACAATCCTATTACTTCTTTTTTATAATACCGCAATTTTTGCCCAAAAAGCAGATTCACTCAAAAAAGCTGAACCATTGCATGCTTCTGCCAATATTCAAATCACGAATAATGGCGTATCGCTTTTTCCTAATTTAATGCTCGGTAAACCTGCCACGATTATCAATTTGACAGTTGGAAAAAAGCATATTTTCTTTGAACCCGAACTCCGTTGGAGACTCAACGGAGAGCCTTGGTCTTATATTTTTTGGCTGAGATACCGCTCGAAACGTACCGAACATTTTAGTTGGCACGTAGGAGCTCATCCTTCGTATGTTGTTCGCCCAAGTCAAGTGACAATCAACGGAAACTTAGAGAATAGATGGGTTGCAAATCGGTTTTTGGCGGCCGAATTTGTGCCAGTTTTGCATCATTCTGCCAAGTTTTCGTTGGGTTTACATATATTAGGCTCAAAAGGCTTAGATAAAAATTATGGAGTTCAGAAAAGTACTTATGTTTCACTCCAACCACGCTTTCCCAATATCGGAATCTCGAAAAACTATTATTTAGGCTTTTTTCCACAGGTTTTCCATCTGACTTTAGATGATAAAAAAGGCTATTATTACAGCCACATGATTAGTATCAATAGGAAAAAAATGCCCGTTTATCTCTCATCAATATTCACCTGTAAATTGAATTCTACGATTGCGGGTGATAACGTTGTTTGGAATGTTGCACTGAATGTAAAACTGTAAAATTATGAATAGTGGTTTCGAGTCATTAGAAGATTTTTATAATCGAAAATTTGAATGGATTCCCGAAAATCTGAGCAAAGATATTGGGCATGTAAATCTGTTTCGATTACCGCACCCTGCCAATAAACCAGTGCCGTATCGCCGACGAGATTTCTTTAAAGTCACCCTCTGTCGAGGTGGTAGTCGCATTCATTATGCCGATAAAGTTTTTTCGTTCGAGAAACAAGCACTTGTTTTTTCAAATCCTTTTATTCCTTATAAATGGGAACATATCGAGACAGAAGTTTTGGGTTTTTATGTGATTTTCAATGCAAACTTTTTTAATCAATTTGGTAATCTGATTCAGTACGAGGTTTTTCAGCCAACGGGTACGCACGTTTTTGAGTTAGACAATGCTCAATTTGAATATTTATATGGGATTTATGAGAAAATAGAGACCGAACTCGACTCTGAATACATTCATAAATACGATGCCATCAGAAATTTGATTTATGAGTTGATTCATTTTGCTATGAAAACTCGCCCATCGACTCGAATAGAGCAGCTACCGATAAATGCTTCGCAGCGAATCTATTGGTTGTTTTTGGAATTGCTCGAAAGACAATTCCCAATTGACGAAAACCATACCGAAATTAAACTAAGAACCGCCTCCGATTTTGCCGACCAGCTCAATGTTCACGTCAATCATCTCAATCGAGCGGTGAAAGAAACAAGTAGTAAAACAACTTCAAATCTAATTGGTGAACGGCTTTTGCAAGAAGCCAAAATTATGCTCAAACAAAGTAAATGGAATGTATCTGAAATAGCTTATTCGCTTGGTTTTCAAGAGGTTACACACTTTAACAATTTCTTTAAAAAACATACAGAAATGAGTCCAGTGAAATTTCGGAAGGCTTAAAAAAATTACAATCAATAATCTTTAAAACTAAATTTATCAACAATGAAAACCAGAATACTCGGCAAAAATTTAGAAGTTTCATCCATCGGCTTAGGCTGTATGGGAATGAGTTTTGGTTATGGCCCTGCGGGCGAAAAATCAGAAATGATAAAAGTGATTCGTACTGCCGTTGAGCAAGGGAATACATTTTTTGATACTGCCGAAGTTTATGGCCCATACACCAATGAAGAATTAGTAGGAGAGGCTTTAGCACCTTTTAAGAATGAAGTAGTGATTGCCACAAAATTTGGCTTCAATATCGTTGATGGAATAATGTCAGGTGTAAACTCTCGCCCCGAAAATATCAGAAAAGTGGCCGAAGAATCATTGAAAAGACTAAAAATTGAGGTAATTGACTTATTTTACCAACACCGAGTTGACCCAAATGTGCCAATCGAAGAGGTAGCAGGAACGGTAAAGGACTTGATTAAAGAAGGGAAAGTAAAACACTTTGGACTCTCGGAAGCGGGTGCAAGCACAATTCGTAAGGCTCATGCCGAGCAAGCAGTAACTGCCTTACAGTCAGAATATTCACTTTGGACACGCCAACACGAAAGCGAGATTATTCCAACTATCGAAGAGCTGGGAATTGGTTTTGTGCCGTTTAGTCCACTTGGAAGAGGCTTTTTGACAGGAAAATTAGACGAAACCACCACGTTTGCCGAAGGTGATATTCGTAATACTTTGCCACGATATACAGAAGAAGCACGAGTAGCCAATAAAGCTTTGCTTGGTGTTATCGAACGTTTTGCTCAAGAAAAAGAAGCCACTAATGCTCAAATTGCAATAGCTTGGATATTGGCTCAAAAACCGTGGATTGTACCGATTCCTGGAACTACAAAACTGCATCGTTTGACCGAAAATAATGGAGCAATCAACATCACTTTTACTGATTCAGAGTTAGCCGAATTAACAACCACCTCAGAAGAAGTGAAAGTGGTGGGAACGAGATATACCGAGGCAATGGAGAAATCGACGGGGCTTTGATTTATTTTGTGCTTACCTTTGCTTGTCTAATTGGTTTTAACGCTTTTGGTAAGCTTTTCCTTTTATCCAGTTTATAACTAACGAATGAATAATAACCGAACGATATTAATACTAATTCTTGGCTTGTTGTCGGCTATCGGGCCATTTTCGATTGACACTTATTTGTCGGGTTTTCCGAGTATTGCTGCCGATTTGAAAGTTACAGTTGATGATGTATCGTATTCATTATCAAGCTTTTTTATCGGAATTTCATTCGGCCAAATGCTTTATGGACCATTGCTCGACCGCTTTGGTCGTAAAATCCCTCTAATCATAGGTTTGGTTATTTACTTTTTTGCATCGGTTGGTTGTGCATTGGCAACTTCTATCGAAATGCTCATTGTTTTACGTTTCTTGCAAGCCTTAGGTGGTTGTGTGGGCATGGTTGCTCCAAGAGCTATCGTGAGAGATAGTTTCCCTGTACAAGAAAGTGCCAAAATCTTTTCTACATTGATTCTAATTCTTGGTGTTTCGCCTATCATTGCACCCACAGTTGGTAGTTATATGATTACGGCTTTGGGCTGGCATTCGGTGTTTTGGCTGCAAGGAGGCATGGGTTTATTGCTGTTTTTGGCAGTGGTTTTTCTGTTGGCCGAAAGCAAAAAGCCCGATGAAAGTATCTCATTAAAACCCCGACATATTATACCGAGCTTCTTTAATATTTTCCGAAATCCGCAGTTTTTTACCTATGCTTTTGCGGGTTCTATGGTTTCAGGGGGAGTGTATGCTTATTTATCAGGGTCGCCATTTGTGTTTATGAAAATATACCACGTAACCGAACAGCAATACGGGTGGATATTTGGCTTGTTGGCGGGTGGACTAATTCTAAGCAGCCAACTCAACAATTTGGCTCTCAGAAAATTTCGTTCCGAACAAATCGTTAGAGTTGTCTTAACCATTCAAACCATCGTAGGTACTATTCTGTGTGTTGCAAGTGCATTCGATTGCTTGAATCTATACAGTCTGATTTTGCTTATTTTCTTGTTTCTGTGCTGTCAAGGGTTTAGTTTTCCTAATTCTTCGGCACTTTCATTAGCCCCTTTCTCGAAAGAAGCAGGAAGTGCTTCGGCACTTTTGGGAGCAATTCAGATGGGAATTGGCTCATTATCAGCAGCTTTAGTTGGTTTTTTAAGCAACGGAACGAGCTTGCCAATGACCGCCGTAATGGCAGGTTGTGCTTTACTCGGTTTGACTATTTTTAGAGTTGGACGAATGGTTTTGGAGAAAACTAATAAAGCAGTTCTGAACTAAAGACAGATGCCCCGAATCAGTATGCCAATTCGGGGCATTTATCTCAACCTTTTCTCTTCGTTCCAACCGAGTCATAGACAATTACTTTTTCCCAAAGATGAGAGTAATCGGCAACGAATTTTAGATGAACTGGGTGTTTTTGATAGATTTCTTCGTCTTCGAGATTCTCAAAAAATAATAGCCAAGAAACAGCATATCCACGCTCAATAACGCTTCTGTTGGTGCTGGCTGGCGTGCCAATATGTGCCATTTTGATCTCCGAAACTTTCGATAGCACATCTAAACCCTCAATCAATTTGGCTTTGTCAGCTTCCGAATTTGGATTTTTCAACCAAAAATAAACATGATGAACAAATAGTTCGCTTTTTACTATTTTTTCCGAACCCAGTGTTGTGGCAAATGCCAACGGAGCAATGGCGTTTGTTTTTAAGAATTTTCTTCGTGTTGATTTTTCCATTTCTATATTATTTAATATTATATTTTGTATATTTCCATTATTTATTTCTCGAAATTCCAACTTCATTGATAGGCAAAAATCTGATTTTTGACCAATAAAATATCATTTTGTAAGTTAGAACAATTATTACTCTGCAAAACTAATTGAAAAACATTTTTTGTTAATTGTAAAAATCCAACATATATTGGTGCTTTTGCGACTATCTTCATATTATCATGCAGCGATACCTACTTCATACGCCTTTTAGTATTTATCACTTTGAAGCTAAGACATGGGATCATCCCGTGCATAAGCATACGTATTTTGAGATTATTTTTATTCTGAAAGGAAATGGCATTCATAACATCAACGGTAATACATTCGATTATACCGAAGGAGATGTTTTTATGTTAGGGCCAGAGGATTTCCATAATTTTGAAATTGATACCCTGACTGAGTTCTGTTTCGTAAGATTCAATGATTCGATTTATAAAAATTATACCGATGAAAAAGATAGCCTTTGGCAGCAAGTGACGAATACATTATTATATACATCGTCGCAGAGCCGCGGCACAATAGTACGTGATAAACAAGAGCGTAAAAAACTTCATAGTTTATTGGCTGTGCTGGAAGAAGAAAATGAGAACCCAAATTCAAAATATTTTGACAGTATACGCACAAGTATCATGCGAAGTATTATGATAATTCTTGCTCGAAATCTTTTTGGAGAAACACTTGTCAGTCCAGTCTTAAAAGATTCGGTAGAAGCGATTTTGGTTTATATTAAGAAGCACATATATGAGCCTACAAAACTCACGATTGAACATTTAGCCGATGTTTTTAATTATTCGCCCGATTATATCAGTATATTTTTTAAGAAACACACTGGCGAATCAATCAAGCAGTTTATTACCAAATACAAAATGAAACTTATCGAAATACGTCTTTTATACAGTCAACTGACAATAGGGGAGATTGCCGATGAGTTTGGGTATATTGATGAAAGCCATTTTTGTAAGCAATTCAAGAAATTTACAGGTAGTACGCCGACAGCTTTCCGAAAAATAGTTTAGTGTTTAATTCAATCCCCGAAATTCATTCGGACTCACCCCAATTTTTTGTTTGAAAAGCCTTGTGAAATGCTGAGGGTGTTTGAAACCTAATTCATAAGCAACTTCACTGACTGATTTGGTGGTGTCCAAAATTTTCTCTTTGGCAGCTTCCAATAATTTTAGATGGATAAATTCTAAGGCCGATTTACCCGTTTCTTTCTTAATTAAATCTCCAAAATAATTGGCTGAAAGATGCAATTCATCGGCAAAGTAGGCTACCGAAGGCAGGCCTTCTGTTTTAAGTTTTTCGCTAAAAATATAGTTATTGAGTAATGTTTCAAACCGCTCTATGATACCTTGATTGGCATTTTCACGGGTAATAAATTGGCGGTCGTAGAAACGAGAGCAATACTTTAAAAGTAATTCGAGATTAGCGACAATCAATTTTTTGCTATGTCGGTCAATATTTTGGCTGATTTCGGTGGCAATATTCTCAAAACAATGATTCACTATCTCTCGTTCTCTATCTGAAAGATGCAGAGCTTCACTCGACTGATAACCAAAGAATGAATATTCGTGAATCTGCTTACCCAAACTTGTTCCTCTGATAATGTCAGGATGAAAAATCAGAGCTGTGCCGTAAGGTTGGTGTAATTCGCCTTCGGGTTCGTTGGTAATTATTTGATTGGGGCTAAAAAACACTACACTCCCCTCCGAATAGTCATAGTATTTATTGCCATATCGAATATCTCCGCAGTTTGTTTCTTTGATAATAATGGCATAAAAATTCAGTGTAAACTTGGTTCGTACCAATTCATTCGACTTATTCAAATCAACCAAATTGATTAGCGGATGCAGCGTTTTGTTGTTGAAAGTTTCGCTGTATTTTTTTATCGTATCGTAAATTACCATCGTCCTTTTTTTACCAAAACTAAATATAAAAAACATCAATTAAATAGCTATCTGTAAAATTGGTAAGTAAAACCGTAAAATGTATAAAAGTATTGGTATGGAAGCTTTATACTTTTGCAGTAAAGTTGTTTTAAATGCTTTAACTGTCTATCAATGAAATACTTATACTCAATTTTGTTATTAGTTACGTTTACATTTTTTTTCCAAACAGCAGTCGCTCAATCGGTCGATAGCACCAAAAATATTTCTTCTTTTTCGGGGTCGGTGGGGTTTACCAATAATGGTTTTTCTATCATTCCTACATTTTCATTGAACAGCCCCGCTTTTGTGGCCAATCTATCTTTTAGAAAAAAAAGATTCAGCTTTGAGCCTGATATTCGCCTTGTTCCCACTGCCCAAAATGGTGGTTTAATTTGGTGGTTGCGTTATCAACTGCTTGATAAAAAGAAGTTTGGTTTAAGAGTCGGTACACATCCTGCTTTCACGCTCATCCGCCGAACCGATACTGAAAATGGAACTACAAAAGAAATCACCGAAATGCTTCGTTTTCTGGCCTTTGAGGTTGTGCCGAGTTATCAATTCAACAATAAATTTGGTTTAAGTGCGATGTATTTGCAAGGGAACAGACTTCAAAAGCACGGCCCGCAGTTGACTCGTGTTTTGTTTTTGAATACAAGCATTACCAATATTAGTTTGAGTAAAAATCTTAGTTTTAATTTATTCCCTTCCATTTATTTTTTATATACTGATGGCTATCGAGGCGATTATTTGACGGTTACAGGTGCTTTAACTCATAAAAAACTGCCGTTTAGTCTGCAATCTACTATTAATCAGACCTTTACCTCGAATGTTCCTGGTAATAAGGATTTTATGTGGAATGTGACGTTGAATTATAACTTCAAGAAGATTTACAGGAAAATAAACTAAACATCCAGACAAATGAAACGATTAATTTTATTCTTTTTTGCTCAATTGTTCATCGGTTTCTTTGTTTCGTGCAAAGCCGAAAATCAAGTTTCTATTAAAATTATGAACGAAAATTCTAATCCGATAAGCGGACATAAACTAAAAATCAAAGTAGGCGACAAGGTTTTCACAGCCACACTTTTGGATAATGCCACTTCCAAAGCATTTGTAGCACAATTACCATTAACAATTAAGATGAATGAGCTAAACAACAACGAAAAGTTCGCCTCTTTGCCCCAAAATGTTCCTACCAACGCAACCGTACCGTCGAGCATTCAAGCGGGAGATTTGATGATGTATGGGTCAAGTACATTGGTACTTTTCTACAGAGGCTTTTCAACTTCATACAGCTATACCAAAATCGGAAAAATTGATGATGTAACGGGACTTGTGGCCGCACTTGGAACTGATGATGTAACAGTGAGTTTTGAGTTATAATGAGTCATTTGTGAAATAGTTTAAGGAAATGCAAAAGCTACGAATCAAACATCTAAGATTCGTGGCTTTTTGTTTGAAATTCGTAAGTTTCTATTTGAAAAACATTGTTTTATGTAGATTTCTTTATATATTTTTGTTAAATTTTAAAAAGAGCTAAATACAGCATTATGGCAAAATATTCTCTAAAAATCAACGGAAAAACGCAACAAGTCGATGTTGACCCTTCGACACCTATTTTATGGGTTTTGCGTGACCACCTCAATATGCCTGGAACTAAATTCGGCTGTGGCATGGCTCAGTGCGGAGCTTGTACCATCCATTTAGATGGCAATGCTACACGTTCATGTGTGTTGCCTGTTTCGACCATCGGAAAATCTGCCATTACAACTATCGAAGGGCTTTCTGAAAATGGCACCCATCCTGTTCAAAAAGCGTGGCTCGAACATGATGTTGCCCAATGCGGATATTGTCAAGGAGGGCAAATCATGTCGGCAGCGGCATTACTGAAAAGCAATCCAAAACCAACAGATGAAGATATTGACAACGCCATGAGCGGCAATATCTGCCGTTGTGGAACCTATTTGAGAATTAAGGAGGCAATTAAAACAGCCGCTAAAACATCAAACACTAAATAAGAAAAGACTATGAAAAATATAAAATCACAAAGTAGAAGAGATTTTTTAAGGTCTTCGGCTCTGGCAGGAGGTGGCTTGATGCTTAGTTTTAGTTGGTTTTCTGAAGCAAAAGCCGCTGAAAAAGTAGCAGAATTGAACGTAGCTGAAACTTGGAGCGAGCTTGCCGCATACATAAAAATTACACCTGAAAATGTCATTAAGATTTTAGTGCCAAACCCAGAATTTGGTCAAAATGTAATGACTTCACTGCCAATGATGGTAGCAGAAGATTTGGATTGTGATTGGAAAAATGTGGTTGTAGAAATGGGTACACACGATAACGTGAAATACGGCCCACAATTTACAGGTGGCAGTAATTCTGTAAGAATGTATTGGAAACCCTTGAGAAATGCAGGTGCAGCGGCTCGTCAAATGCTCATCGAAGCGGCCGCTCAAACTTGGGGCGTTCCTGCAACTGAAATCACAACCAAAGCAGGTATTCTATCTCATTCAAGTGGAAAATCAGCAAAATATGGCGAAATGGCCGCAAAAGCTTCAACATTGACTGTTCCGAAAGATGTGAAGTTAAAATCGCCAAAAGACTTTTCGATTGTTAGAAATTCAAAGAAAAACTCAGAAGGTGTAAAGGTAGTTACAGGAAAACCACTTTTCGGAATAGATTATAAGGTTGACGGGATGTTAATTGCCATGATTCAGCATCCGCCAGCGTTTGGTATGAAATTAAAATCTTTTGATGCCACCGCCGCAAAAAAAATGCCTGGTATCAAAGATATTTTTAGTTTCAAACTCTATGATGATGGTTTTGAGCAAGCAGGTTTCGATACCCGTGCCTTCAATGAAATGATTGCCGTAGTTGGAAATTCTACTTGGGAGGTAATGAATGCCCGCAAGAAGATAAATGCTCAATGGGAAGCGGCTGGTGATGTGACAGAAACCATGATGGGCAGAGGCGGAAAAACTGAAAAAATAGTTCCTGCAAGATTAGAAACAACAGCAAAGCAATTTGAAATGATGGCTGAATATGCCGCAAAGCCAGCCAAAGAATTAAGAAAAGACGGTGACCCTGAAACAGCTTTCAAAAACGCTGCTCAGGTTATCGAGCGTACATACAATGCTCCGTTTTTGGCACATAACACAATGGAGCCAATGAACTTTTTCGCCCATGTACAAGATGATAAAGCCTTAGTGGCTGGACCATTACAAGCACCAGGTTGGGTAGAGCCTTCACTTGGAAAGCTTCTAAATTTACCTGCCGATAAGATTGAGATTCAGATGACTCGCATGGGTGGCGGTTTTGGTCGTAGAGCCTACGGGTCGTATGTATATGAAGCGGCTCGAATTTCTCAAAAACTTAAAGCTCCCGTAAAATTGATTTATACCCGTGAAGACGATATGACCTACGGAATTTATCGCCCTATGTACACCGCTACTTATCGTGCGGCTTTGGATGCCAATAAAAATCTGATAGGTTTTCATGTAACAGGTGGTGGTATTCCAGAAAACCCAGTTCATGCCAATCGTTTTCCTGCGGGTGCAGTTGATAATTATTTGGCCGATGGCTGGGAGATTCCATCAAACATTACGATTGGTGCGTTTAGAGCTCCACGTTCAAACTTCAATGCAGCAGCCGAGCAATCGTTTTTGGATGAAGTGGCCGAAGCAATGGGCAAAGACCCAATCGCTTTCCGTCTTGATTTGTTGAAACGTGCCAAAGAAAATCCAGTTAGCAAAAACAACGATTATGACGCAAGCAGATATATCGGTGTTTTGGAATTATTAAAAGAAAAATCAGGTTGGGGGAAACCCGAAAATGCGAACAAAAAACGTGGTGTAGCTGCTTATTTCTGCCATGCTTCGTATGCTGCTCACGTAGTAGATATGGTTATGCGAGATGGACAGCCGTATGTTGAATCTGTTACGAGTGCCGTTGATTGTGGGGTAGTTGTGAACCCAGATGCCGCCCGAAATATGGTGCAAGGTGCAGTAGTTGATGGCATCGGACAGTCGTTTTACGGAGCATTGACCCACAAAGCGGGTGTTCCTGAGCAAAACAATTTCCATAATTATCGCATGATTCGCCATAACGAAGCTCCACAAAAAATTGATGTGCATTTCGTAGAAAATGACATCGACCCGACGGGTCTTGGCGAACCTCCATTTCCACCCGTATTCGGTGCGGTGGCCAATGCTTTGTTTAAAACTACTGGCAAACGTTATTATAATCAGCCGTTTATGTCGGAGCAACCGAATCAGAAAAGTAGTTAAGTTTTAAATATTTTGCCGTGCGACAGTTACCACGAATACACGAAAAAGATTCGTGTATTCGTGGTATTTTTTTGCTGAATATTATACAAAGAGCATGATAAGTGTCAAAACAATTCCACCAAGTGCAAAGTAAATTCCTTTTTTGAAGATTTTAGTGCCTGGCAAAAACATCCAGAACGAAGAGATTACAAAAAAGAATAATGAAACACCGAAAAACAGATTTAAATAAAAAAGCGGGTCATTGGTGGTTGCTTTGTGAAGATGCTCCATTTTGCCTAAAATATACGGCAATTCCTTTTTCTCGGCTTTCAACTCTCCAGTTTGGCTATTGTACTGTCCACCTTTAAAATATATAATACCATTTTCTTCCTTGTCAACATTCACTTTCATCTTTAAAATAGGGCTGAGTTGTTCGGCTTTGAGGTTGGGTTCAACCGTTTTCTCAATTTTTACAACATTTTTAAGAAAATCAGTATTTCTGAACACCATTATGATTCCACTAATAGAATACACCGCCATGATTCCTGCAAGAAAAAATCCTAAATAGCGGTGATATTCCCGCATGGTTTGGTTGATTTGAGTTGGTTTTGCCATTGTTTTTAAGTTTAATGATTTAAAAAATAGATAAATTTTTAGTGAAAGAAAATTCCAAAATTAGGTTTTCAACTTTGTTTGGGCCATGTTAAGCCTAAACCTGTACTAAAACCTTTATTAGATGATTCAATATACAAATTAAGTAACTTTTAAATACTAAACTGGAAAAATGAGTTAAACTCGGAAAATTCTGCGGTGAATCAAAAAAAGTTCTAGCAGGATACTGAATTTGACATTAAGGAATAAAAACACTCGTCCAAAAAGTATTATATTTTGGCATTATATCAATAGAAAATAGGATTGAGATTATATACTTTTGTTTAATCATTCAGCCCTATTTCTAAAACTATAAAATCTTTCACATGGCAGACCCTATTTTGATTCTTCTCGTAGGCGTTGTTATCGTTGTTGGCGGTATCATTGGCTTTAAACTGCATCCTTTTTTAGCTTTATTATTGGCTGCCTTGGCTGTGGCATTGCTTACGCCAACCGAATTTGTGCAGCAATATTTCATGTCAAAAGGAATGTCGGAGGTCGAAGCTCTTAAAGCCGCTCATAAAAGTATTGGAGAGAGGATAGGAGTAGAGTTTGGCAATACTTGTGCAAAAATAGGCATTTTGATAGCAATGGCTGCTATCATAGGTAAAGCAATGCTTGATAGCGGTGCTGCCGAAAAAATAATTAGAGCCATGCTCAAAATTACGGGCGAAAAAAATGCTCCCGTTGGCTTTATTTTGAGTAGTTTTTTCCTAACGATTCCTGTGTTTGTCGATACTGTAATATTCTTGATGATGCCACTCGCCAAAGCAATGGGAATGCGACTAAAGAAAAATTATTTACTTCTCGCTCTCTCGGTAATCGCTGGAGCAGTGATGGCCAATTCTTATGTTCCACCTTCACCTGGACCATTATATTTAGTAAGTGCCATGAATGTTCCGATTGGACTGATGATGGTTTGTGGTTCAATTCTTGGCCTTTGTACTATCACAGTTGGCTATTTGATAGCGATTTACCTTAATAAAAAATTTGATATTCCTCTTCGTGACTCGCCCGATGCTCGTCTGGAAGACATCAAAGCCATTGCCGAAAAAGATGACAAAGAATTACCTTCTCTGGGTTGGGCTTTATTACCTGCGGTTTTCCCTTTGGTTACGATTTGTATTCGTTCGGCGTTTGAAGCTTTCGTAAAAACCAAAGAGCTACTGACCGATTCTGCCATTATCAATCAATTCATTGACATCGTTTTGTTTTTCGGCGATAAAAATATTGCTTTATTGATGGGGGCAGTTTTTGCATTGTTGGTTCTGTCAAATCAGAAAAAAACTACCAAAGATAAGCTAACGGCATTTGTGCAAACTGCCCTGATGAGCGGCGGCGGAATTATTTTAATAACAGCCGCTGGAGGTGCTTTTGGCGGAATGTTGCAGCAAACGGGTATTAGTAGCCGCATTGCCGATTTAACGAAAGATTACCAAATGGCCTTGATTCCGTTGGCGTTTTTTATTACGATGGTTGTTCGCACTGCACAAGGTTCGGCAACAGTGGCTTTGATAACTGCTTCAGGAATTTTAGCAGGAATGGCACAAAATGCCAATCTTGGGTTTCATCCCGTGTATTTATGCTTAGCAATTGGAAGCGGAGCAAAACTTATTCCGTGGATGAACGACGCAGGTTTTTGGATAATGTGTAAAACATCAAATCTAACCGAGCAAGAAGCCCTCAAAACCATTGCACCTATGCAAAGTTTGATGGGTCTGGCTGGCGTAATTCTAACAATGATTGCCGCTTGGATTTTTCCTATGGTATAATTGGTGATTGGTAAACTGGTGACTGGTTATTGGTCTATTTGTGACTGGTTTTGTGAACTCAAAATGCTTTTTATTATAAATAATTGTATGTTTTTTTAATTAATACACCAATAAGCAGTTTACCAGTCCACTAATAACTAATCCACCAAGTAACCAATAAACTATAAAAGGATGCAAAATATAGTAATAAAAACAAGTCCAAAAGATAACGTAGCAATCGTAGCCAATCCGACAGGACTAAAACGAGGAGCAATCGTACTTGATGGAGTTGTTCTCGAAGAAGATATTCCAATGGGTCATAAAGTAGCCTTAAAGTCTTTCGATGAAGGTGAAAAAATCATTCGATATGGACAGGTAATTGGTTTTGCAAATAAGAGTATCGAAAAGGGAAGTTGGGTAAACGAAAGCAATATCAGTATGCCACAACCGCCTAATTTGGAGGAAATTCCTTATGTGAAACCGAACATTCTGCAAACAGAACTTCCTAAAGATTTTACATTCCAAGGCTATAAGAACTCAGATGGAAGCGTAGGCACTAAAAACGTTTTAGGTATTACCACCAGTGTGCAGTGCGTTGCAGGAATTACGAATTTCATCGAAAATAAAATAAGAAAAGAATTATTGCCACTTTATCCAAACGTCGATGATGTGGTAGCTTTTAATCATAGTTATGGTTGCGGCATTGCGATTGACGCATCAGCGGCAATTATTCCAATTCGTACCATTAAACACATTGCTCAAAACCCAAATTTTGGCGGGGAAATTATGATAATTGGCTTGGGTTGTGAGAAATTGAGACCTGAAAGATTAGCCCCCACCGCCCCTGATGGGGGAGCCTCCGCTTCGATTCTTTATTTACAAGATGAATCCTTTGAGGGTTTCTACGAAATGGTTGATGGAATTATGGAAATGGCTGAAAGGCATCTCAAAAAACTCAATCAACGAAAGCGAGAAACTTGCTCAGTTGCTGATTTGGTCGTAGGTATGCAATGTGGAGGAAGTGATGCTTTTTCGGGTCTGACAGGAAATCCTGTTTCGGGTTTTGCCGCTGATTTGATTGTGAAAGCAGGCGGAACGGTGTTTTTCTCAGAAGTTACTGAAGTGCGAGATGCTGTACATTTGCTTGTTCCTCGCTGTGAAAGTGAAGAAGTTGCCCAAAAACTCAAAGACGAAATGGCTTGGTATGATAATTACCTAAATCAAGGAAAAGCCGACCGCAGTGCGAATACAACTCCTGGAAACAAAGGTGGCGGATTGAGTAATATTGTAGAAAAAGCACTTGGTTCGGTCGTGAAATCTGGTACAAGTCCGATTGTAGATGTGATTTCACCAGGGGAAAAGATTCGTAAAAAAGGATTAAATTTTGTGGCAACGCCAGCCAGTGATTTTGTTTGTGGAACTCTCCAATTGGCGGCTGGAATGAATATGCACGTTTTTATTACGGGTCGTGGCACGCCTTATGGGCTAAATATGGTTCCTGTTATAAAAGTAAGCTCAAATACAAAACTCGCCAACCGCTGGCATGATTTGATAGATTTTGATGCTGGTCCAGTAGCTTTCGGGCAACAAACTATTGAAGAAATGGGCTGGGAATTATTTCACCTAATACTCGAAATTGCCAGCGGAAACAAAAAAGTAGCAACTGATAAATTGGGGCTTTATAATGATTTGGTCTTATTCAATCCAGGGCCTTTGACATAATTATTCAAGCGACGGCATCGCTCTGAGCGATGCCGTCGCTAAAACTTATAAAACAATGAAATTTCCAAAAATTAAAGAATTCCATATTATACCCATTGCGGTTGTTGACCCTCCATTGCTCAATGCTGCTGGGCTTCATGCACCTTATGCTTTACGTACGGTTGTCGAACTCGTAACCGAAGACGGCATAAGCGGCGTAAGCGAAATACCAGGCAATATCGAAATAGATAAAGCCCTCGAAAAAAGCCGACAATTTATTATTGGCCAAGACCCATTTCAATTAAATCAAATTCGAGATATTCTGGCCGCAAATTTCGATTCTGAAGATACCATAAAAAGAGGTGATACTCCGTGGGACCAACGTACTTTAGTTCATATTTTTAGTTCGATTGAAGTAGCTTGTCTGGATATTGTTGGTAAAATCGTCAATCGACCAGTAGTTGATTTATTGGGTGGCAAACGCCGTGACAGAGTACCATTTTCTGCTTATCTTTTTTATAAATACGAAGGTGCAGGTGGTGAATTTGAGTTTGGAATAGACCCAAATGCCACAGGTTGGGCGGCAGCTCGACAAGCAAGTGCTTTGAATCCGATTGAGATTGTGGCTCAAGCAAAGGCCATGTGCAAAGAATTTGGTTTTCAGTCGATTAAGCTCAAAGGAGGTGTTTTTGAACCACGTCAAGAAGTAGATGCGATTTTTGCTTTACATGAGGCTTTTGGAAAAGATACCCCTTTGAGAATAGACCCAAATGCTCTTTGGACGGTAGAAACTTCTATCAAATATGGCAAAGAAATGGAAGGGATTATTGAATATTTGGAAGACCCGTGCCGTGGACAAGAAAACATGGCTGCCGTAAGAAAAGCCTTGAAAACGCCACTGGCAACCAATATGTGTACGACTTCGTTTGAAGATATACCCAAAAGTTATTCTTTGGGTGCGGAAGACATTATTTTATCAGACCACCATTTTTGGGGAGGCTTGCAAGATTCTATGAAACTGGCTGCCATCTGTCAGACTTTTGGCCGAGATTTATCTATGCACTCCAATTCGCATTTGGGCATTTCATTGGCAGCAATGGTGCATTTGGGTGCAGCCATTCCGAATTTCAAGTATGCCCTTGATACACATTATCCATGGCAGTCAGATGAAATTATTGTTGGCGGACGCATGAAGTTTGAAGATGGAGCAGTAGCCGTACCAACTGGCCCGGGTTTGGGAGTTGAACTCGACCGAGTAGCTTTGGCAAAATTGCATGAAAACTATAAAAAGTGCGGACTAACCAAACGAAATGACGAAATAGAAATGCAGAAAGTACAACCAGATTGGAAATTTAAAGCGACAAGATGGTAATTTCTAATGATAAATGAGGAAGTATTAATGTTTAATGGAATAAAATTTCAATACTCATTTTCCTTATTTATCTTAAAAAAAATTCACCATTAATCATTTAACATTTATCATTATTGCATATGGAACTATCAAAAATAAAATCATCGCTCGAAGATGGGCTTCTATCTTTTCCAATCACCGATTTTGATGAAAACGGTGAATTTAATGCAGAAACCTTCGCCGACCGTGTAGAATGGTTTGTAAGCCACGATGTTTCATCGGTGTTTGTGGCTGGCGGAACGGGCGAGTTTTTCTCACTTACAGCGGCCGAATACGAGCAGATTGTAAATATTTCGGTCAAAGTTGTAGCCGAACGAGTACCAGTAATTGCCAGTGCAGGAAGAAGCGTTGCCGAAGCAAAAACTTTCACTCAAATTGCCGAAAAAGCAGGTATTCATGCTATTTTACTTTTCCCTCCGTACTTAACCGAATGCCCGCAAGATGGTGTGTATGAATATGCCAAAACCATCATACAAAACACCTCATTACCAGTTATTTACTATAATCGTGGCAATGGTGTTTTATCAGCTGAATATATCAAGAAATTGGCTGATGCCTGTCCAAATTTTATTGGTTTGAAAGACGGCACAGGCAATATGCAAGATTTGAATGATACCATAAAAACTGTCGGAAAACGTCTTTCGTACATCGGCGGAGTTCCTACGGCTGAAATTATTGCCGAGGCATATCTTTCAATTGGCGTAAATACATATTCGTCGGCAGCATTTAATTTTGTACCAGAATTGGCCAATAAATTTTATAAGGCTTTACGTGTAGGAGATAAAACGACGGTTGAAGAAATCACACAGAAGTTTTATATTCCATTGGTCAGATTGCGTGGCAAAAAGAATGGCTATGCCGTTAGTCTGATTAAAGCAGGAGCAAAATTGATTGGTAAAAGTGCAGGTGATGTTCGTCCGCCACTCACGATGCCAACCGAAGCAGAGGTAGCAGAATTGCAGAAAATTATTGAGCAAAGCAAGTAGTTATAAAAAAAGCCATTGCTAATAAATTTTATCAGCAATGGCTTTTTTATTATTACTTCTTCACCACTTTCAAATCCTTAAAATAACCTTCGGTATAATTGCCCACCCAAAACCCGATACTACCTTCTTTTCCAATTCCATGCTTCATGTCATTAACAACCAAGGAAGGATATTTAGCATTGTTTAAGAATAATTTTGCTTTCTGACCTTCAACTTCTATTCGCATCGTTATCCATTCATTTAACCCCATATCGGCATAAGATTCGTATTTTTCGGGAGATTCTTTACGAAAACGGTCAAAGTCGTAATCTGGAAATGAAAAATATTGTATGCTATGATTTCGGCGAACTTGGTCTTCTGCTCGCCCGTTCGTAGGCCGAATGTAAATACTTTCAAATTGGCTATTATTCTCATCAATTCTAAAAGCCAAACCTATAAAACCTCTCGAAGTAGGCGTTGCGTTTTTCATCAATCGACTTAAAACTTTTACTTCGATACTTCCATTTTTGAAGTCCAAATTGCTCACTTTAACAAATGTTGGTTGGTCAACTCCTTTACTTGCTGTATCAAATTCTACCTTCACAACTTCTTCGCCTTCCATTTTCACGAAAGACAAAAGCACTTGATTTGCTTTCAGGGTTTCTTTACCAAGTTTTATATTTTGAGCAAACAAACTTACTGATAAACAGGAACTTACGAATAAAAGAATGAGCTTTTTCATAAAATTAGTTTTTTTTAAATGGAATAATACTTGACCAAACTGCACAGAAATTTTCAGAAAAACAACCATGACCACTATTTGGAATAATGAGCAATTGAGTTTGCACTTGCAGAGCAAGAATTATGAAGATAATTAACTGAAAATTTCTCATAGGTGTATAAAAAAGCCACGAATGAATTAAACCTAAATTCATACATTCGTGGCAATAAAAAAGGCTAAACTTCAATCAGAATAATTTTTCTTGTGGTGGTTTTGCTCCAGCCAAACGGATGTAAACCGTTGTTTGACCTCGGTGGTGAGTTTGGTGTTCAAAGCATTTTGCCAATGCTGTTCCTTTTGTCATCTCGAAACGCCCGAAAAGCTTTGTTGTTTCATTGAGTTGAGCAGGAGTCATTTTCTTCACATTTTCAATCACGAAGTCATAACCTGCCAAAACCAATTTAGTAACGTTTGCCTTTGAAATATCGGTAGTTTTTTCCGATTCTCCTTGTCCAACTGGACTTTTTGCTCCCGTAGCAGCTGCCGCAAAACCATAGTTTCCATCAGTTAAGTGTAGCATTTGTTGAGCAAATGAACGCATCTCTGGTGTAGGCTTTAAAGCATAACCCGACTCTGGCATGGCATCCAAATATTCTTTGGTGTAGGTTTTTGCACGTTCCCATTCTTTCACGATTTCATCAACCGAAGATTGAGCATTTGAAGCGGCCGAAATTCCTAAGAAAATCAATAGAATTGCAATAAGTTTTGATGTTTTCATAATTGTATTGGTTAAAAAATGATGGTGCAAAATTAGGAGAAATGTTGAAAATATACCCTTAAACTACATTAAGAAATTAGATATTTCTGCTTTGTTAAGAAGCAGATAATCTTGAAAGTGGTCGATTAGTGTTTGCACTAAAAAAGAATAGTTCAGCACAAATGTAAGAAATAATCGGATAGTGCATAGTTGTAGTCGGTTTTTGAATAGTAAAAAACATAGATTGATTTATACTTTTGCAAGAAATAGCATACACTGAATGATATGAGCAGCACAATAAGAAGAGTAGTAACTGGACACACCACCGAAGGAACGGCAATTTTTGCCTCTGATGAGTCTTTTGAAACCATCGTGATTCCATCGGGCGATGCCGCTATGGCAACTATCTGGACAACCGCTACCGTTCCTGCCGATTGCAATGACGAAACCGATGGCCGACTCCGAGATGCAGGAACAACGCTCAAAGGTGGTTCGGTGATTCGAGTAGTAGATATGTTGCCCAATGCTTCTTCGCCATTGCACCGCACGAGTAGCATTGATTATGGCATTGTGATTAGCGGAAAAATAGAATTAGAACTTGATAATCATGTATTTAAAACCATTGAGGTAGGCGGAATTATCGTACAAAGAGGAACAATTCATAAATGGAGAAACCCAAGTGCTGACGAAATTTGTAGAATCGTATTCGTACTGACAGAAGCCAAACCGTACGAAGTAAATGGCGTGGCATTAGAGGAATGTATGATACACTGAATTTTATTAACGATTTACGAATTAGCGATTTACGATTATTTGTATTCGTCATTCGTAAATCGGTTCAATCGTAAATTATGAATAATTTATTTGATTTGTCTGGAAAAACCGCACTTATCACAGGCTCTACATCGGGTATGGGAAAAGCAATTGCTTATGCGATGGGGCTACATGGTGCAAAAATTGTCATTTCGAGTAATGATACGGCTGGAGTGTTAGAAACCGTTGAAGAATTTCGTGCAGAAAATATTGAAGCTATAGGGGTGGAGTGTGATATGAACAGTAAGGCCGATATTGATACCCTTTACCAGCAAGCTATTCAAACTTTCGAGAAAGTTGATATTCTCGTGAATTGTGTCGGAATTGCCCCAGTAGGTAGTTTTTTCGATATTAATCAAGAAAATTTCGAGAGAACTATGGGTTTGAATCTGCAAGCGGCTATCTATCTCACGAAGTTGATACTTCCTCAAATGCAAGCTCAGAAAGATGGAGTAATTATTTATTTAGCGAGTATTGCAGGTGTTCGGGGCAATAAAAACTTAGGACTTTATGGCGTTTCAAAGGCAGGTTTGATAGAAATGGCTCGAAATCTTGCCGTTGAATTTGGCCCCGACAATATCAGAGTAAATACAATTTCGCCAGGAATGATAAATACACCTTTTTCGGAATCTTTGATGAAAAACGAAGAATTTATGAAAAAACGTTTATCTCAAACACCACTTCGTAGGGTAGGAGAGGTAGAAGAAATTGCGGGTGTGGCCGTCATGTTGGCATCAAAAGCCGGTGGTTTAATTACAGGTCAAAATATTATAGTTGATGGCGGAACTACTATTAGTGATGGGAATTAGGTTACTGGTTTACTTGTTATTGGTGTACTGGTTAATGGAAGGGTTTTGTGCGAAATTCATTATTCTGCTGCAAAAACTTCTTTAAGATTTATATGAAAATCTGGAAAAATTACACTTGTTAGAATTTCATCATCCACATAAATCGTAGCTGGACTGTAAATATCCGCTTCTGTTAGATGAAATTGAAATACGTTTTCGTGGTCGGGGTCAAAAATAAGGTATTCTCTTACGCCTGATTCTTCATAAAGAGCCTTTTTGAGTTTCATTTCTTTTGAAGAATTGCCAGGAGAAAGAATTTCAATGACCAAATCAGGAGCACCGAGACATCCTTTTTCATCTAATTTTTCGAGGTCGCAGATGATAGAAATGTCGGGTTGAACAACGGTATAAATATCTTTATTGGCTTTAACAGACTTAGATTTATCATACAAACGAACATCAAAAGGAGCAGCGTAAAATTTACAACGATGCCCTTTAAATTTTTGATAAACAGTTGCACTAAGTTCCATTGACATTCCTTGATGTCTCCGACTTGGAGCAGACATTTGCAGAATTCTACCTTTGATTAGTTCGACGGTTTGCTCGAACTTCCAAGTGAGATAATCGGCATAGGTATAAATTCCGTTGGCGACATCTAATTGAGATAAACTGGTAATTTCCATAAAAAAACAAAGATTTTAAGCAAAGATAATGAAAAGATTCCAAAATAAAGTAGCTATCGTAACGGGTGCAGCATCGGGCATTGGGCGTGCAACCGCCATCAAATTTGCTCAAGAAGGAGCTAAAGTTGTATTGGCTGATATTAATGATTTAAGTGAAATAGTTTCTGAAATAGAAAAAATAATTCCCCCACTGGGGGTTAGGGGGCTGAAGGTTAATATCGGCGAACGAGCAGACGTAATAAATCTAATAGAAACCACCGTAAAAACCTTTGGCAGAATAGATTATGCCGTAAACTGTGCAGGAATTGCAGGAAAAGTCTCAAAACCAGTGCATGAATATCCCGAAGAAGATTGGTTGAATCAAATCCAAATCAATCTGATAGGCACTTGGTATTGTGTAAAATTTCAGTTAGAACAAATGATAAAACAAGGCGGCGGAAATATCGTTTGTGTGTCGTCAGCGGCAGGTTTGGTGGGGCAACCCGAAAACTCACCTTATGCTGCATCGAAACATGGCGTAAATGGCTTAGTGAAATCGGCAGCTATTGAATATGCTACCAAAAATATTAGAATCAATGCCATTTGTCCGACTGCCATCGAAACACCCATGATTATGCACGGACGACGAAAGCTGGCCGAAAATCCTGAAGCTTTACAACAGGCCATTAATTTTCAACGCATGAAACGCATGGGGCATCCCGATGAAGTAGCTGATGTAGCCCTTTGGCTTTGTTCCGACCAGTCGAGTTTTATTACGGGGCATTGTATGGCCGTTGATGGTGGGGCTTTTGCTTAATTTTAACCAAAAATTTATAACAATGAAAAAACTCTTTTTTAAAATTGCTATCCTATTGATAGTCAGTAGTTTTAGTGCTAATACACAAGCTAAATCAGCTAAACTTTTCAAGCATATTGTTACGGTAACTTTCACCGAAAATGCTCCTCAAAATGAAATTGATGAAGTCGATAAATCTTTTAAAGGTTTGGCCAAACTAAAAGTTGTGAAGGCTTATGAATGGGGAGTTGCTCCTATCACCGACCGCAACAAAGAAAACAAACATACCTATGCTTTTACGTTTGCTTCTTTGGAAGATTTAGATAAATACGCCAAGTCGCCCGAACATCAAAAACATATCAAAGTAGGGGTTTCAGTTACAAAAAAAGTTGAAGCTGTGCAGTATTTTGTGGAGAAGTAATATTGAGGTAATAGTATTTTGCTGCAAAGCCACGATTTATCTCTTTTTATTCGTGGTTTTGTGGCACTTTTGTGTATCCTCAAAATTCTGATTTGAAATTACTTTTAAACAAGACAGTGCAGGAGTCTTTTGATAAATATTAGTTATATTTTTGAAGTTACAAATTCAATTCTCAAACGAAATATTCAACCTTAACGATGAAAAAACAAATACTACTGACAGCTATTTTTATGTTGTCTTTGGGTCAAATTTTTGCTCAATTCAAACTACAAAAACTCCAAGTCAATTATCAAACCACCCCTCTGGGTACGGATTTAGGCACGCCACAATTTTCGTGGCAAATGACAAATGCTACTAACAAACGAGGACAAGCCCAAATCGCTTATCAGATTGAAGTTACTGATGAACAAAATCAAGTAGTTTGGAACTCAAAAAGGGTCGAATCTGACCTTTCTCATGCCATTCAGTATGAAGGAGAAACTTTAAAACCAACCACACGCTACCGTTGGAAACTAACGGTTTGGGATAATTTTAAGGCTTTTTCGGTCAATAATTCTTGGTTTGAAACAGGTTTTCTGAATACAAAAATGGATGCGTGGTCAGGTGCTAACTGGATTGGCGGAGGTGCAGAAGATATGCCATTTTATTCGCATTATTTATCGGTTTTTAAACTTCAATACGATATTCAATTGGATAAAAATAGTAGTAAAGCCGCATTTTTATTTGGAGCGAATGATAGCCGTTTGATGAATAAAAGTTTAAATCTGATGGCAGTCGAACGCAAGAAAAATGAAAGTTATGTTTCGCTTGAATTAGATATTTCATCACTCAGTGCTGATACTTCCAGCCGAGCTAAATTAAACATCTATCGAGTTGGCTACACTGTTGATGATAAAACAAATATTCCTTTTAAAACGCTATCAATTCCTCAAAATATCATCAATAACACTAATAAATTTGATAAACATAGCATTTATACCGAATGTAATTTCGATTTATTTGAATTTTTTGTTGATGGTACTGATGATGCCCACAAACTAAAAGACCCTAATGCTCCATCCGCTGGTCGTTTTGGTCCGAGAGGCATCAATCTAAACCCAGTCGGTAGCGGCAATAATTATATCAGTTTTCCGATGTTGGCCGATATTGGTTTCAAAACTGAAGCCAATCAAACCGCTTCTTTTTCAAATATTCAAGTAAAAAATCTTCGTTATCCGAGTAATACTATTTTTTCCGAAAACCTCTCAACCAATAAAAGCATTTTTGAAGGCTTAACTATCGAAAATGGTGTTTATCGACTTTCACCCAATACTTTGATAACAGCAAATCCAAGTCGAAATGCTACACCAATGCTCCGAAATGTGTTCAAAACTGAAGCAAAATCAATCAAAAAAGCACGTTTATACGTAACCGCACGTGGTATTTATGAGGTCTATCTAAACGGACAACGCATAAGCAACGAATACTTCAATCCTGGACTTACGCAGTACAACAAAAACCACATGTATCAAACTTATGATGTAACTGCTTCACTAAAAAATGGACAAGCCAATGCCATTGGTGCGTGGTTGAGTGAAGGTTGGTGGTCAGGAAATATTACATATAGCGGCGAAAGCTGGAACTGGTTCGGCGACCGTCAATCGCTTCTGGCAAAAATGGTGATTTCCTATGCCGATGGTTCAGAACAAATCGTAACGTCGAATGATAAAGATTGGAAAATCTATACCGATGGACCAATCAGAGTTGGGTCGTTTTTTCAGGGAGAAGTGTATGATGCCACCAAAGAAGATGCAATAAAAGGCTGGACAACAGCTACTTATGATGATAAATCTTGGAAAAAAGCTTTTGAAGTTCCACTTGAAGGTACCTCCGTAGTAGGTGATGTAAAATATTCTGGTCGATATTCAGCTTCATTACCCTATAATGATTTTAAACTCGTTGGGCAAATGGGCGACAATGCCAGTATCGTTAAAACACTCAATGCCCTCAATGTAGAAGAAGTTCGTCCGAAAGTTTTTGTGTATGATATGGGGCAAAACATGGTGGGTTTTCCGCAAATTAAGATAAAAAATGGTAAAAAAGGGCAAGTAATTACGATGCGTTTTGCTGAAATAAAATACCCAAATTTGCCTGATTATAAAGGAAATGAAGGAATGGTAATGATGGAAAACATCAGAGCCGCTCTCACACAAGACCAATATATTCTGAAAGGTGGCGATGAGGTAATTCAACCAAGATTTACATTTCATGGGTATCGGTATTTAGAAATTACAGGCGTTGAGCAAGCCATTCCTGTGGCAGATGTTAAAGGCTTAGTAATCAGTTCTATAAGCGAGTTGGCTTCTTTCTACGAAACCAATAATGCACTCGTCAATAAACTTTGGCAAAACATCACTTGGTCGCTTCGTAGTAATTTCCTTTCGATTCCGACCGACACTCCTGCCCGCAATGAGCGAATGGGTTGGAGTGGCGATATTTCGGTTTTCTCAAAAAGTGCTACTTATCTAACCGATGCAAACTTATTTTTGAGAAGACACCTTTTGGCGATGCGAGATATTCAACCCGAAAGCGGACGCTTTACCGATGTAGCCCCAGTTGGTGGCGGCTTCGGTGGCACGCTTTGGGGAAGTGCAGGAATCGTGGTTGCGTGGGAAACGTACCGCCAATACGGTGATATTCAATTACTTAGCGAGCATTTCGGTGCCATGAAAAAATACATCAATTTCTTAGAAACCAAAGTTGATAAAACAAACGGAATCTTAAACGAAGGGCCATTGGGCGACTGGTTGAGTCCAGAAGGAAATAAAAACGATAATACGCTCTTTTGGATGGCTTATTTTGCTTACGACTTAGACATTATGAGTCAAATGGCGGCAGTTTTGGGTAAAACAGACGAAGCAAAAAGTTTGAAAAAAAGAAGTGAAGAAATAAAGAAAGCCTTTAACGAAATTTATGTTGATAAAACTACCCATCGAACCGTAAAATCTGGTGTAAAAGCCCCAAGTTTTGGACCTCCAAATTCCCAACAAACAGAAACAAAAACCGACAAAGGAGAGTTGATAGATACCCAAGCATCGTATGCGATTCCGTTGGCTTTGAGAACTTTTAATGCCGAGAATAAAGCATTTGCGGTTAAATTTTTAAACGAAGCCATTGCTCGCAAAAATAAAGATGATAATGGCGTGGAACGCCCAGAAAATTCATTAATGACAGGTTTTATCGGAACGGCTTCAATTTCGGAAGCACTTTCTGAAAACGGTAGTAACGATTTAGCCTATAAATTGTTGGTCAATAAACAGTATCCATCTTGGCTATATTCGGTCGTTAATGGAGCCACTTCTATTTGGGAAAGGCTTAATTCTTATACCGTGGAAAATGGTTTTGGTGGAAATAACTCAATGAATTCATTCAATCACTATTCGTTTGGAGCGGTGGCTTCGTGGATGTATAATTATTCATTGGGAATTCAACGCCACCCACAAAAGACTGGTTTCAAGGAGTTTATCCTAAAACCAACACCTGACCCAAGCAGACAAATCACATTTGCCAAAGGTTATTATGATTCGATGTACGGACGAATCAGCAGCGAATGGAAGATTGAAGGTAGTAAAATAACTTATAAGTTTACTGTGCCTGCCAATACCTCGGCGACATTATATCTACCTGCTAATAAGCAAATTACGGAATCTGGTAAAAGTGTAAAAACCGACAAAACTGAAGGTGATAAAGTTGTGATTCCATTGACTTCTGGAACTTATGTTTTTGAAGTAAAATAGTTTTATTAAATCAATAAGAGAGGTGCGATTATGTTAATTGCACCTCTTTTTGTTTGTGGATAATCTTTTTAATCAATAAGGAAATAGCTAATATTGTTAATTATTTAGAAAAAAATGCTAAAACGAGCCATAAAATCGTATTATTTGCACATCATTACTTGGACAGCTTTATTTTTGTTGCCTTTTATTGGCTTTATCTACGAGCCTAATAAAATATCGGAAACTAACCTTTATTTTATAAAAACTCATTTCATAAATATTTTATTTTTAGCAGGGGCTTTCTACCTAAACCTTAATTATATCGCTCCTAAATACTTTTTCGAGAAAAGTCGGCTGAAATTTATTGCATTGACTTTTTTAGTTTTGGGAATATACGTATTTATAACCTATTTGACAGTAAGGTACAGCCCTCTTGATGAAATGAAAAACCTACAGAATAAGAATTTCATATTTTTTCGATTCATAATTGGTCCAAGTATTACTTATTCGCTGTGTATGCTTACCAGCACCATGATGTTTTTATATGACGAACAAGCCCGCCAAAAAGAGTTCAACAAACTTATCGAAATTGAGAAAACTGCTGCTGAGCTAAATATGCTAAAATTACAGATTAGTCCACATTTTTTATTCAATACACTTAATAATATTCGTTGGTTGATTCGTAAAAAATCAGAGCAGTCGGAAGAGTCAGTAATGAAGCTTTCAGAGATTCTCCGATACATCATTTATGAAGTAGAAGGCTCAAAAGTAGAATTTAGTCGAGAAATAGAACATTTACGTAACTTTATCGAACTCCAAATCTTACGTCTGCCGATTGAAGGAAATGTGGTTTTCAAAGTAGATGAAAGCATCAATAATTTTTTAATCGAACCTCTGCTATTTATTCACTTTGTCGAAAATGCCTTCAAATATGGTATTGATAGCAAAAATGTACCAGATATTGTTTTTGAATTTCAGAAGATTCCGACTGGCATAATTTTTCATTCAAGAAATAAAATTTTGCTACAAAAAACGAACATTCAAAATGAAGGTATTGGCCTAACAAACATCCAAAGACGCTTGGCACTACTTTATCCAGATAAACACGAATTGACAATTAATAGTGATGAAGAATATTTCGATGTAGTTTTAAGATTAGAGTTGGAAAATAATTAGAGATTGTATAAATGATAAAGAATTTATAGCATAGGTTTTTTTCTAAGTTTGAGGGAAATATAATTAGGTTAAAAGATGAAAATAAAGTGTATTTTAATCGACGACGAACCATTTGCGTTAAATATCTTAGAAGATGATTTATTGGATTTTAAGAATGTAGAAATTGTCGAAAAATTCAATAGCCCTGTCGATGTGCCTGATTTTCTGCAAAATCATGAAGTTGACCTCATTTTTTCTGATATTCAAATGCCCGAAATGCTTGGCACTCAGTTTATCCGACATCTACCAAATCCACCTTTGGTTATTTTTACAACGGCCTATCATCAATACGCTTTAGAGGGTTTTGAACTCAATGCGGTTGATTATCTGATGAAACCTATTAGGAAAGAACGCTTGGAAGCGGCACTCAAAAAAGTAGAAAATCAGTTAAAATTAAAAGATAAACTAAAAACAGAATCCGAAGAAAATTACATTTTGATAAATGTAGAATACCAAAAAGTTCAACTGTTTTTTGATGAAATAATTTATATCGAGGGCTTAAAAGACTATGTGAAAATTTATTTAGAAAACCGCATTCACCCCCTTCTAACTCGCAGTAATTTGCGTGGAATGGAAAGTAAATTGCCCAAAAAAGTTTTTGCTCGAATCCATAATTCTTTTATCATTAACAAACGAAAAATCACTTCTTTTCATCATTCAAAAGTGTTTCTTTCAAAAGTAGAATTGCCTGTTGGTAAGACTTACGTTGAAAACATTTTGTAGAAACAAGGCAACTGACTTTTCACAGATATACACTTCATCTTCACAGATATACAAATCTTTGTTGCATCCGATTTTCCTTTTCAATTTTGAATCAAGTTTCAAAAAGAAACGATTCCAACATAAATTTTTATGAAAATGAAAAGGCTATTATCTGCTCTCGTAGCAGCACTCATCACACTTACAAGTTTTGCTCAAATGCCAATGGGTGGTCCACCAGCAGGAGCAAAAATGCCAGAAGGGAGATTATTCGGGAAAATAGTTGACGAGCAAGGAAAACCAGTAGAATTTGCATCGGTTGTTTTGCTCAAAACTACTTTCGACAACGCCACCAAACAAAACAAAGAGGTAATGGTAAAAGCTCAGAGTACTGAGCTTAACGGTGATTTTAATTTCACCGAAGTACCAATTATGGCAAAGTTAAAGCTAAAAATCAGCTCGGTGGGCTACAAAACCATCGAAATGCCTGTGGCATTTGCCATGCCTAAGATGGAAGGTATGACACCGCCAAAAGCTGGCCAACAACCTGACCCTGCCATGATTGCCAAAATGATGGCGGCTTTCGAGAAAGACTTAGGAAATCTAAGAATCGAGAGCGATACAAAGGTTTTAGATGCAGTTACTGTAACTGCCCAAAAAGCTTTGCTCGAAATGGATATTGATAAAAAAATATTCAATGTAGAAAAAAACATAGTAACGGCAGGCGGAACAGGCGTTGATGTGATGCGAAATATTCCTTCGTTGCAAGTAGATATTGATGGAAACGTAAAACTTCGTAATGCCGCACCAACGATTTTTATTGATGGCCGCCCTACAACGCTTTCACTCGAACAAATTCCCGCTGATGTTATCGAAAAGGTGGAAGTAATTACCAATCCATCAGCTAAATACGATGCTTCAGGCAGCATGGCGGGAATTCTAAACATTATCTTAAAAAAGAACAAAAAGAGTGGTTACAACGGAATGCTCAATATGGGTACCGATAGTAATGGCGGCTCAAATGTGATGGGAAATATAGGAATAAATCAGAAAAAATGGAATGTTACACTCATGGGCATGAATATGCGTATGCGAAACAACACCGAAGGAAACAGTGAGCGTACGAGCAGCATTGGCGGTATCAACTCAAATGTGGTGCAAGACATCGAAAGTAAAACCAAAGGCATGATGACGTTTGGGCGATTAAGTGTCGATTATAATATCTCGAACCGTACGACGCTATCGGTTGGAACTTTGCTGGCAGGCGGAAAGTTTCGACCATCGGAAGACATTCTGATTACCAATACAACATCGGGCAGGTCAACAGTAAGCAATCGACTTTCTGAGTCGGAGCGTAGTTTCAAGCCAAGAGGATTACAGTTAGGCTTACAACATAAGTTTCCGACATCTGGAGAAGAACTCACAATGGATTTCAATTATATGGGAGGCGAAAACTCAGGTTTAGGAATCTATACGACCAATTATTATAACGTTTCTAACTTGATTACAGGTACTCAAATTCAGAAAAACATTGCTTCTGGTGCTAACAAATCCATGACTTTCCAAACAGATTATACAAAGCCATTTAAGAATGGAATTAATATCGAAACGGGTATTAGAGCTCAAATCAATGATTTAGAAAACATCAATAATAACTCATTGAAAGCCGTCGGAACTGAGGAGTATAGAAATATCACATCGGCTTCGGCAAATTATGATAGTAAAAATAGTGTTTATGCTGCTTATTTTTCACTTTCGGGCAAAGCCAGTACAGTGTTTTCGTATAAAGTTGGTTTAAGAGCCGAAAGCTCAGCCTATGAAGGAAAATTATTGAATACAGGTGAAAAATTCAGCAATAGTTATCCGATTAGTTTATTTCCATCGGTGTTTATTAGCAAAAGTTTATCAAAAACTGACCAAATTCAGTTGAGTGTTACTCGCAGAGTCAATCGTCCGAATTTTTTCCAACTAATTCCGTTCATTGATTTCAGCGATAGCCTAAATATTACTCGTGGAAATGCCAATCTTGTGCCTGAGTTTACAACGTCTGGCGAGATTTCGTACAGCAAATCACAAGGTACTGGTACATTCTTGGCATCGGCGTATTATAAACATACCAATAACCTGATTACCAGATATTTGAATCAAGAAATAAACCCAATTAGTGGCAAACTCGACCTTATCAATACTTATATAAATGCCAATTCGAGTCTCAATTACGGTGCCGAATTTACTTACACCAACAAAGTACAAAAATGGTGGGATTTGACAGCCAATGTCAATTTCTATAATTCAAAAATCAATACCGATAATATAGATAATGCACCTTCGGTGGCAGCACTTTGGACGGTTTTTGGTAAATTGAACAATAATTTTAGTCTTCCTAAAAAATGGGTGATTCAGCTTTCGGCCGATTATCAAGGAAAAACTAATATGCCTGTTACTCAAAACCAAGGATTTGCAGGCCCAATGAGCCAAGCACAAAGCTCATCGCAAGGATACATTAAACCTTTCTATGGAGTTGATTTGGCCGTGAAGAAAACATTCTTGAAAAATGATTTGGCTTCGCTGACACTTTCAGTAAATGATATTTTCCGTACACGTATCAACACCCAAGTTTCGACGGGCGAAGGTTTTTCACAGACTTATACTCGTTTATCAAATCCACAGATTATTAAGCTAAATTTATCTATTAGATTTGGTAAAATGGACATGAAAATGTTTAAGAAAAATAGTAACCCTTCTTCAATGGAAGGAATGCAAATGCAATAACCCCCGACCCCTAAAGGGGAGTTTTAGAGGTATTTATTTCAATTTTTCAAAATATATTAAACAACCAAAACAATGTTAAAGAAAACTTTCGCAACCGCATTTTTATTTTTTGCAATCACAATCGCATCATTCGCCCAAGACGTCAACGGAAAATGGGTTGGTAAAGTAATGGACCAATTTGATGTAGCTTATAACTTTAAAGCCGACGGTGAAAAATTGACAGGCACAACATCTGGCCCAGATGGAACTGAAATTGCTCTTAAAGATGGGAAAATAAAAGGTAATGACCTTGAATTTACAATCAATATCATGGAAAACGATGTGAAAATTGCGGGTAAATTGGAAGGAGAAGTTATCAAACTTAAATTTAAGATTATGGATAATGATGTAGAGTTGGTTTTGAAAAAAGAAAAAAAATAATCAGAAACCCTCAGAAATGGATTTAAAAACCGCAGCCCTAAGCTGCGGTTTTTGTTTTATATCAATATGATTGATTTTGCTAAATTACAGTCTGTTTTTGTTATGAAAAAAGCCTTTATGATGCTGTATTATTGCAGTTTACACGAAACGATATCTATAAGAATTGCATCATTAGGCTAAAAAATATATCTCAGAAAGCCTTGCCTTTAATTCTACTGCCCATCTAAAAGAGTGACTGTATTAGAAAATCTGGAAAAAATTGCGAACAATACCTCTAAAAATGGTTTTTATTGCCGATTGAATATAGATTTTTACATTTAAGACTTCCGAAAAAAGATAGGCGTATTATTCATTTGAAGTATTTTTCATTCTGAAGTACAAAATCTTTCCTTTTTTATATGCCATATCTCTGATTTTGCATAGTATTCGCCGCAAAATGCTAAATAAATCTGCATTTACTAAATTAATTTTGTAACATTAAATCTTAGATAATAACAATTATTGATATGGCAAAGAATCCTCATTTTCTTTCTCAAATGGCTCACGTAGAGGTATTGACTACTGACCTAAACAGATCTGTTGAATTCTTCAGAGATGTTGTTGGTATGGACGAAACAGGTCGTGAAGAATCATCAGTTTACCTCCGAGCTTGGGGAGATTATTTTCATCATACATTAAAACTTACGCAGAGCGAAAAGTCAGGTCTTGGGCATATCGGTTGGCGTGCTGATAGTCCCGAAGCACTCGAAGAATGCGTAGCTTATTTAGAAAGCATCGGTGCTGGTCGTGGCTGGGTAGAAGGTGACTTAGGTCATGGGAAAGCTTATCGTTTTCAATCACCCGACGGACACACCCACGAAGTTTTTTGGGATGTAGTTTGGTTGCGTGAACAAGGTGAAAGAGGTAGTATTTATGCCGACCGCTATGCAAGTAACCGCATGAAAGGAGCAAATCCACGTCGTTTCGACCACGTAACTTACATGGTTGCAAAAGGCAAATACGCAAATGAAAAAGAGTTCTGGAAAAACATGGGACTTAAAAATCCTGACGAAATCAGAATTTCGGACGATATGCCACCCATTGGTGGATTACACACCATTGGAAATCTTTCGCACGATATTGCAGTCTTTACCGACCCTAATATTGGCGAAAACGAAGGCGTATTAAACCATATTTGCTGGAATGTTGACAGCCGTGAAGAAGTACTTTTAGCCCTTGATTACTTCATTGAGAAAGGATATAAAAGCGTCATGGGAGCTCCAACTCGCCACAAGGCCGACGAAGGTTTCTTTATTTACATCATCGACCCAGGTAGCGGTGTATTATTTGAATACTATGCTTGTGCAAGACTTGTTTTTGCTCCTGACCATTTGGATGTTCATTACCTAAAAGACAATCCAAACGACGCTTGGGGCAGTGCCAATCCATTTGCCGAAATGGGTAAAGGTAAAAAACTTGGCCTTTCGGAAGACGGTACAGTAAAACCAGCAGACGTTTAGTTAATGATAGGTGATTAATGCTTGATGATAAATAAAAAATTATCATTCATTGTGCATTTTCATTTAATAAATTTCATTAATCATTAACAATTTAACATTAACCATTCAAGAAATGTGGCATTATTTTCCTGGGCAGTATATGCCTTCATATCAAGTAAATAGAGCATTGACCCAAGCCCATTATGGTGGCGGTGAATTTGCCGAAATCTTAGAGGTAGCGGGTGAAATCGACCCATCTGACCGTGAAAGTTTTAATCGTGCATGGGTGAAAATGGGCGATAAAGTTTATGACAAAGCTGAGGCTTACGCAGCAGCAGGTCAACGAGTTTCTGCTCGCAGAACCTACCTCAGAGCGTTCAATTACTTACGTACCAGCGAGTTTTTTATGACTTTGCACGATGAACGTAAGATTCCATATTACCTCAAATGCCGTGATGCTTTCATCAAAGCCATTGACTTATTCGATGAGCGTCCAGTTACGGTTGATATTCCTTTTGAAGGTTCGTTTTTACCTGCTTACCTTTTTAAACCATCGGGTGTGAAAAATCCGCCGGTAGTGGTCATGTTTGGTGGTTTAGATAGTTTGGCCGAAGAATTATATTTTGGAATTGCCCAGCACCTCAACGAACGTGGAATTGCCATGATGGCAGTTGACGGCCCAGGACAAGGTGCAGCTCTTAGGCTCAATCATATCCACACACGCTACGATTATAATGTAGCAGGGTCGGCAGTTTTAGATTACATCATCGAAAATTTTGGCGAACACGTTGATACCTCAAGAGTGGGTATAGGAGCCGTTTCTATGGGTGGATACATGGCCGCACGTTGTGCCGCTTTCGAGCCACGTTTCAAGGTTTGTATGATTTTCGGAGCGGTTTGGTCTTACTATGATATTTGGAAAAATCGTCCTGATAACCATCCATTAGCCGAAATCGTGCAGCATATTGTAGGAGCAGATAACATGACTGAAGCACGTGAACGCTTGAAAAACTTCACATTGGAAGGGGTAGCTGAGAAAATTCAATGCCCAACTTACATTCTACACGGCGAAGACGACCGCCAGAATTTCGTAGAAAATGCCTACAAAGTTAATGAGGCACTCACTTGCGAACACGTAATGGAAATCGTACCGAAAGAAGAAAGTGGTTCAGCTCACTGTTCAGTAGATGACTTCACAAAGTCGTTTAATATGTACGATTGGATAGAAAAGAAGATAAAGGAATAACACCCAGCCCCTAAAGGGGAGTAAGGAAATACTGATTATAGTCAAACCAAACAAATTAATTAAGATATAAAATTCCCCTTTAGGGGTTAGGGGTGATATGATACAACAAATAAAAAAAGGAATTACTTACGCCGAGAGCAAAGAGGCAGATTTGAAAGTAAGGGCATTGGTAGAAAATATGCTCGAAAAAGTTACGCAAGAAGGCGATGCTGCCGTTCGTGAGTTTTCAGCGAATTTGGATAAATGGTCACCAGCCAGTTTTCGACTTTCTGACTCAGAAATCAAAGAAATCATTGCAGGTTTACCACAACAGGTAATTGATGATATTACTTTCGCTCAAACCCAAATCAGAAATTTCGCCAAAATTCAGCGTGAATCTATCAAAGATGTAGAGGTTGAAACCCTTCCAGGTGTGTTTTTGGGGCATAAAAATATTCCAGTAAACTCGGTGGGGTGTTATGTGCCAGGCGGACGCTACCCAATGGTTGCTTCTGCTCACATGAGCGTACTTACGGCAAAAGTGGCAGGTGTAAAGCGTGTAATTGCGTGTACACCACCTATCAACGGACAAATTCCTGCAGCAACCGTAGCAGCCATGTCAATGGCTGGGGCTGACGAAATTTATCTTTTGGGAGGAGTTCAGGCAATCGCTATGATGGCAATTGGTACTGAAACCGTACAGCCAGTTGACATGCTCGTTGGGCCAGGAAATGCCTACGTAGCAGAAGCTAAACGACAGCTATTTGGTAAAGTAGGTATTGACCTTTTTGCTGGTCCAACTGAAACTTTAGTCATTGCCGATGATACCACTGATGTAGAAACTTGTGCAACTGACCTTCTCGGTCAAGCTGAACACGGCCTAACTTCGCCAGCAATTTTATTAACAACCAGCAAAACCATTGCCGAAGGGATCGAAGCTGAGATTCAAAGACAACTGACTGTTTTACCAACGGCTGATGTCGCCAGCGTAGCTTGGAGAGATTACGGTCAAGTAATTTTGTGTGATACCGTTGAAGAATTAATTTCGGAAGCTGACCGCATTGCCAGCGAACACGTACAGGTAATGACCGAAAATCCACGTTTATTTCTTGAAAAAATGACCAATTTCGGTGGATTATTCTTAGGCGATAAAACC
This sequence comes from Emticicia sp. W12TSBA100-4, assembly GCF_040253585.1. Classification (NCBI taxonomy): domain Bacteria; kingdom Pseudomonadati; phylum Bacteroidota; class Cytophagia; order Cytophagales; family Leadbetterellaceae; genus Emticicia; species Emticicia sp. W12TSBA100-4. Next base: position 302,126 of record NZ_JBELAU010000006.1, on the reverse strand, counting down.
AACGTGGCTTACGGTGATAAAGTGATTGGTACAAACCACACTCTTCCAACTCGTGAAGCAGCTCGCTATACAGGTGGACTTTGGGTGGGTAAATTCTTAAAAACTTGTACGTATCAAGAAATCAAAACCGAAGAGGCAAGCAAGCTAATTGGTGAATATTGTTCAAGACTTTGTGAAATCGAAAACTTTGCAGGCCACAAAGAACAAGCCGATTTGAGAGTAAGGAAATATACCCCTAATCCCTAAAGGGGAAATTTAAACAATATATAAATATGAATCAATCAAATTTAAACTCCCCTTTAGGGGGTGGGGGTGTAGTTCTCGTGACAGGCGGGGCAGGGGAAATAGGCTCTGCAATCTGCAAGAAATTTGCCGAAAATGGTTTTTCGGTCATTGCAACCTATAATTCAAATTCATCAAAAGCAGAAAAGTTATTGGAAGAACTAAACCAATTACCAGTAACCAATAACCAATCTACCAAGCACAGTATTTTTCATGCTCCAACGACCGACGCACAAAAAGTAAATGATTTGAAAGTATTTGTGTCAGAAAAGTATGGAAAATTAGATGTATTGGTAAACAATGCAGGAATTACTACGCCAGTACCGCACGATGATTTGGATGGTCTGTCAGACGAATGGATTGATAAAATCATGCAAACCAATTTCAGAGGTTCGTTTGCAATGGTCAGAGCAACCAAAGATTTATTAGAGAAGGCTTCTGACGAAAGTAAGGATTCATCGTTAATTGTCAATATTTCATCAATTGCTGGTATTTATGGTATCGGAAGTAATGTTGCGTACTGTGCTTCAAAATCAGCCATTGATTCCATGACACGCTCATTGGCCAGAGCTTTAGCTCCAAAAATTAGGGTTGTATCTGTTTCCCCAGGCTTTGTTGAAGGAGAATATACCAAAAATTTCGACCCGAAATTCTTACAAAATCAAATGGAAAATACTCCACTTGGACGTTTTGCAACGGGCGTAGATGTAGCTAATGTTGTTTTTTCGCTTGCCACTTCCATGACTTTCTCAACTGGAAATATCATTACGGTTGATGGCGGACGATTGTTAAAATAAAATTATCATTAATTTAAAATCCCCCTTTAGGGGTTAGGGGTAATATGAAAATAATAGACCTTTCAGTAACTATTTCTGAAAAAATTAAAGAGCCAATGGCCACAAAAATCGACTATGAAGACCATAAAAATGGTGCAAAGAAGATTGGTGCAATGCTTTTTGGTGGAATGACCGATTGTTTTGTAAATGATAATGGGCCAGCAGGCGAAACCCTAACAGTAACAAGTCATTGTGGAACGCATGTTGATGCTCCTTATCATTATTATCCAACTTGCGAAGGTAAACCTTCACGCACGATTGATGAAATGCCTCTAGAATGGTTTTTTCAAGATGGAGTGGTACTTGATTTTACCGATAAACCTGATGGATACATGTTTGAGCCAGAAGATTTAATCGAAAAACTCGCAGCAATAAATTATACACTAAAACCGATGGATATTGTTCTGATTCGTTGTGATGCCGATAAGCGTATTCATGATGATGATTTTGTAAAAATTCATGTGGGGGCATCGGCAAAAGCTACGCACTGGCTCATCGACCAAGGTATAAAAGTAATGGGAACCGATGGCTGGGGTTGGGATATTCCATTACACATTCAAGCGGCTGATTATAAGGCAAATCCAAGACAAGGTGTTATTTGGCAAGCCCACTACGTGGGAATCGAAAAGGAGTATTGTCAAATTGAAAAACTGGCAAATCTTGACCAATTACCACCTTTTGGCTTTAAAGTAGCTTGTTTTCCTGCAAAAATCGAAAAAGCAAGTGCAGGCTGGACAAGGGCAGTAGCGATTATTAATGATTAATGTTAAGTGTTAAATGGTGAATCGTTATCATTTAACATTAAACATTAAACATTCACCATTTAACATTTAAAAAAATGATACTCGAACTTGCAAGAATTGACATAAAAGAAGATACAAATCAAGAATTTGAGGCTGCTTTAGAAATCGCCAAAGGTGTGATTTCACAATCAAAAGGCTTTCAAAGTATTAAAGTCAAGAAGTGTATCGAGCAAAATAACCGCTACATTTTATTGATTGAGTGGGATACCCTCGAAGACCACACTACTGGCTTCCGAGAGTCTGAATTTTTCAAAGAATGGAGAGCCTTAATCGGCCCATTTTTCTTAGAACCACCTTTGGTACAACACTATATTTAATTGTGGATTTTGGATTTAAAGAAACACATTTATTCCTAAATCCGCAATCAAAATGATTCAACCTTTAATCTATAAATACTATGGCAAAAAAAATATTAGTAGTAGGGGCAGGCATCGGAGGCCAGTCGGTTGCAATTGGCCTGAAAAAAGCAGGATTTGAAGTCGATATCATAGAATTACATAAAGAATTTAATGTTTATGGTGTAGGTATCATTCAGCAAGCCAATGCCCTCAGAGCCTTAGATGCCATCGGAGTAGCCGATGAAGCCATGCGTCGAGGTTCACCCTACGGAAAAGTTAAACTTTGCTTGCCTCATGGTGTGCAATTCGGCGAAGCAGGCACACCACCGATAGGACGTTTTCCGAGCCATAACGGTATTTCTCGCAAAATCCTACATGATGTTTTATTTGAGGAAGCACAAAAAGTAGGCTTAAAATATCTCATGGGTGTTACTGTCGAAACGATTGATAATCAGCCAGATGTCGCTAACGTAACTTTCTCTGATGGTACTTCTGGTAGCTACGATATTGTTATTGCGGCTGATGGAGTGAACTCAAAAGTACGCAAACTTATTTTTGGCGAATTTAAAACAAGTTATGTAGGTTTATCGGTTTGGCGATACGCTTTCAAACGCCCTGCGAGCTTAGATACGGGCTATATTTTTTTCAATAAAAAGCACAAACTCGGCGTAATTCCGATGACGGCTGATTTGTGTTATATATTTGTGAACTCGGCTGAGGGCGATAACCCAATGATTCCAGAAGACCAGTTGGTTGATAAGCTAAAAGCCTATATGTCGGCTTATCCAATTCCGATGGTGCAGGAACTAATTCCGCAAGTAACCGATGCAAAATTGGTCAATTATCGCACGCTCGAAACTCTCAAAATGCCCGCACCGTGGTACAAAAATCGTGTAGTAGTTTTGGGAGATGCCGCTCATACGACCATTCCACAACTCGGTTCGGGGGCAGCTTTGGCCATTGAAGATGCGGTGGTTTTGATTGAAGAATTACAAAAAGAAGGTTCAGTAGAAGAGGTGTTTGAAAGATACATGAAGCGTCGCTACGACCGTTGTAAAATGGTGGTAGAGGTTTCAGAGACTTTGGGTGCTTGGGAACTACTCGAATACACCGACCAACCATTGCCCGAAGGTTCAAACATGGGTATGCTCATGGGCAAAACAGGCATGGCATTGACACAAGAGATATAATAATTTACGATTGTTTACACTCAATTCGTTCATTCGTAAATCATAAATCGAATCAATCGTAAATAAAATATTTATGAAGTATTTAGGTCTAATTTTTATCCTTTTATTGGGGTGTAGTAAAGAGAAAAAAGACAGCAATAGCCCCATAAAAATAGCTTGGATGTTTTCTGAAAGCCTCAACAAAGCAAATGAAAACAGTAAAATATTTGGTAGCGATAGCCTCGAAATAGTTTCGAGTGTAGAGACCGATTTCTTTATCGAACCTGGGCAACCACCTTATAATAAGGCAAATGCCCCCCTGTTGTTGATGCCCGTTAATAACTCCAAACCGTTTACCTTTTCTATCAAAGTCAGCCCAACGCACTTCGTAAAATATGACGCAGGAATGGCCTTTTTGTATGTAAATGACTCAGAATGGCTCAAATTTGCCTTTGAAGTAGATGAACGAATGATTGGTCGAATCGTAACCGTAAAGACAAAAGAATTTTCTGATGATAATAACCACGACGCCATTCCTGCAAAATCGGTTTACTTAAAAATTTCGTCCGATACCAAAGTCGTAGGATTTTATTATTCACTCGATGCCAAAATTTGGCAATTGGTTAGGGTATTCAAAAATGAATATGGCGAAAATTTGAAAATTGGCATTGGCACACAATCGCCCGCTGGAAAAGGAAATAAATCTATTTTTTCCGAATTCCAATTCGCCGAAACCAGCATAAAAGATTTCCGAATGGGTATTTAAACTATTTTGTAACAAAGAATCAAAATGAAACTCGTAACATTTTTAGATAAAAATCAAGAAAGTCGCATCGGTTGGTTGGTGGGCGAAAGCGTAGTTGATATGCGTTTGGCCAGTGAAAAATTACCGACCGATATGCTCACTTTTATTGATAACCATGAAACCTATTTCGAGATTATCAAAGCGTTGGGCGATGTTGAGCCACATTATAGCTTGGCAGAGGTAAAACTTTTAGCACCATTGCCAAATCCTCGTAGTTTCCGTGATTACATCGGTTTTGAAATGCACATGCAAAATGCATCTCGCTCATTCGGACATAAAATTGGTCCTGCTTGGTACGATATGCCGATTTTTTATTTCACCAACCACCAAGCCATTTATGGCCCTGAGGATGAAATCAAACGTCCGACCAAAGAAACCAAATTGGATATTGAACTTGAAATTGCGTGTATCATTGGCAAAAAAGGCAAAGATATTAAAGCTGCCGATGCTCGGCCGTATATTTTTGGATATACGATTTTCAATGATTGGACAGCCCGTGCGATTCAAAAAGTAGAAATGGAGATTCCGCTGGGGCCGCACAAAGGCAAAGATTTTGCCAATGCCATTGGCCCTTGTATTGTAACTGCCGACGAAATGGAGCAGTACAGAGTGCCATTTGATGAGAGTGTTTTTCAAGAACCCATCAGCGTACCAAAAGTGGCAGGCGATAGACTAAATCTGAAAATGACTTCTCGTATCAATGGCCAAACCGTATGCGAAGGAAATTATAAAACATCGTACTATAATTTCGAGCAGATGATTGAGCGAGCTTCCGAAAACAACGTAAACCTTATGCCGGGCGATATTCTTGGTTCAGGCACACTCGGTTGGGGTAGTTTAATTGAAAATAATTTTACCGTTCATCGCCCTCTCGAACCTGGCGATGTCGTTGAACTCGAAATTGAAGGTATCGGAATTTTAAGAAATAAAGTAGTTTAGTCACTTAAAATATGGCACGCTGATAACGCTGATGTTCCAACGCTGATTTATACAGATAATTTGCGAAAATCAGCGTTAAATTTTCAAAAGCTGATAAACGTAGGTTGTCCAATTACTTACGTTTATCAGCATTTTTGCGTAAGAATCAAATTGTTTTTTATATCAAATACCAATAAAAATCATGAAAAAAAGTACCTTAACCGCCTTACTACTAACAGGTTTTGTGAGTGCAATCGCACAAGAATCTGTTTTCAAGGTTATTCAGAATAAAGGTGGAAAAACCATCGCTTATGCTCCAACTTCGGGCGTTAAAATTTTGACAGTCAATGGTTTGTCATTCAAAGACCTTAATAAAAACGGTAAACTTGATAAATACGAAGACTGGCGTTTGGCCGATGATATTCGTGCCAAAGATTTAGCATCGAAACTTACAGTTGAGCAAATTGCGGGTTTGATGTTATATTCTTCGCACCAATCTATTCCTGCTCGCCCAGGTGGATATTTTGCAGGAACTTACGGCGGAAAACCCTTCAAAGCTGGCGAAACTGACCCAAGCGATTTGACCGACCAACAAAAGAAATTCTTAGCCGAGGATAACCTTCGCCACGTATTGATTACAACCGTTCAAACGCCAGAAATAGCGGCCAAATGGAACAACAAAATGCAGGCTTACTGCGAAAGTGTAGGCTTGGGTATTCCAGCAAATAATAGTTCAGACCCACGCCACGGAACCAAAGCAAGAGCCGAATACGATGCCGCCGCGGGTGGCGAAATTTCGATGTGGCCAAGTTCATTGGGTATGGCTGCCACTTTTGACCCAACTTTGATTGAAAAATTTGGTAAAATTGCCGCTGCTGAATACCGTGCTTTGGGTATCACAACTGCCCTTTCGCCACAAGTAGATATTGCTACCGAACCACGTTGGGGACGTTTCAATGGCACATTCGGCGAAAGTCCGTGGCTTTCGGCTGTCATGGGGCAAGCCTATTGCGATGGTTTTCAGTCGAGTGTTTGGGGAGCAAAAAGCGTGAATGCGATGGTAAAACACTGGCCAGGTGGCGGTGCAGGAGAGGCAGGACGTGATGCACACTACGCCAATGGCAAGTTTGCGGTTTACCCTGGCAATAATTTCGATGCACACTTGATACCATTCACACAAGGAGCATTTAAACTCAAAGGACAAACCAAAATGGCTTCGGCAATTATGCCTTACTACACCATTTCATGGAATCAAGACAAGAAAAACCATGAAAATGTGGCCAATAATTACAATAAATACATGATTACGGACTTGCTTCGTACCAAATACGGCTACGATGGCGTAGTTTGTACTGACTGGTCAGTGGTAGCTCTCCACAAAGCCATGGATTCGTTTTTAGACGGTAAGGCTTGGGGTGTAGAAAATCTTTCTTTGGTTGAACTTCACTACAAGGCATTAATGGCAGGTGTTGACCAATACGGTGGTAATAATAATATCAAACCTCTCCTTGAAGCGTATGAAATGGGCATCAAAGAACATGGTGAAGCCAAAATGCGTGCAAGAATGGAAGCTTCGGCAGTGCGATTGCTAAAGAATATTTTCAGAGTTGGAGTTTTCGAGAATCCTTATTTGAATACTGAAGAAACAAAAGCCATTGTTGGAAAACCTGAATTCATGAAAGCAGGTTACGAAGCCCAATTGAAATCAATCGTGATGTTGAAAAATCAAGCAAAAACATTACCGATTACTACTAAAAAGACGGTTTATGTGCCAAAAAGATTTGTTGCAGCCAGTCGTAATTTCTTAGGAATGGAAACGCCAGCGTCGGAAGATTATCCAGTAAATTTGGAAATCGTGAAAAAGCATTTCAACCTAACCGATAATGCCGATGAAGCAGATTTTGCCTTAGTTTTCATCGAAAATCCAAAGGCTTCGATTGGTTATGACAAAGAAGATACTAAAAATGGTGGAAACGGCTACGTGCCAATCAGTTTGCAGTACAATGATTATAAAGCCGATGATGCCCGTGAGGTAAGTATCGCAGGCGGAGATATTTTAGAGAATTTCACGAATCGCACGTATAAAGGAAAAACAGCAAAAGTGCCAAATATCACTGATATGCAATTGGTCCTAAACACAAAGGCAAAAATGAAAAACAAACCAGTGGTTGTGGTAGTGAATACAACCAACCCGATGGTTTTCTCTGAAATTGAGCCTTCTGCTTCGGCCATTTTATTGAGTTTTGGGGTGCAAGACCAAGCCATTATCGAAACCATTGCAGGTAAAAATGAGCCATCTGCACTTTTACCAATGCAAATGCCTGCCAATATGAGCGTAGTAGAAAAACAAGCCGAAGACGTCCCTTATGACATGACTTGTCACAAAGATGCTGATGGCAATGTGTATGATTTTGGTTTCGGTTTGAACTGGAAAGGTGTAATAAAAGATGCGAGAGTGACGAAGTATAAAAAGTAAAGAAATATTATACAGTAAAAATGCCATGCACTACAAAAATAGAGCATGGCATTTTGATTATATATTTACTTAACTCGTATGGTCAGAAATAATCAGCCATTTGCCGTTAATTTTTTTGAGTATAAGTGTAAAATATCCGCCAATATCACCTTTTTCTGGGCGTGTAAGATACCATTTCCCCAATACCCAACAAGTAGTTTCGGAATGAAAATCAGTTTTCTGAATGTCAAATTTTAGCGTACCCATTGTCGCTCGATCAGGATAGCTTTTATTATATCGGTCGAGTGTTGCTTTCCAACCATAAACTACACCTTTTGAACCAATAAACATCAGTGAGTCTGACTTCCAATAATCTTCCATAAAGGCACTAATATTTCCTTCATTCCAATTTTTGTTTTGGCGTGCCAGTACATCTAAAACCGCTTGGCGTTCGTTGATTTTTTGAGCAAAAATTGAGAATGAGATTAACACTAAAAGTAGCACTGAGGTAATTGTTTTCATTAGTTAATTGGGTTTTAGTTGATGTATTTTCCGAAATCGAATACCTGAAATCCAAAATCGAATACTTATCTTTGCAAGAAAGCATAAATCTATTAAATTTTCGTGAATAAACAAGCAATTTGGTTTATAGTAAATCCGATTTCAGGAGGAAAAAAAGTACATCAGTCGATAGTTCAACTAATTGATAATCAGTTGGATATGAATGTTTATTCGCCCAAAATATGTTATACTGAATATTCAGGACACGCCACTGAAATTGCTGCTGAAGCTGTAAAAACTGGTATTCCAACAGTCGTAGCGATTGGCGGTGATGGTACTGTAAATGAAGTTGGCAAAGCTTTGATTCGTACAAATACTGCTTTGGGGATTATTCCAACTGGTTCGGGAAATGGCTTAGCGAGAGAGCTGGCAATTCCGATGAAGGCTGCAAAAGCAATAGAATCTTTGAATACTCCAGTAAGCAAGATAATTGACGTATGCTATGCCAATGACGTACCGTTTTTCTGCACAGCTGGTATTGGATTTGATGCTCATTGTGCCGAGATTTTCTCAAAAACCAAAGGTCGTGGAATGTTAAATTATGTAAAAGTCGGCTTTACAGAGTTTTGGAAATATAAACCACTCAAATGTATTTTTGGAGCGAGTAATTATGAAGTTTTCAGCATAACTTTTGGTAATGCCAGCCAGTTTGGTAATGATGCTTACATAACACCTACGGCCATTATTGATGATGGTTTAATCGACTGCACTATTATCAATCCGCCATCGGCTTTTCAGGCATTGTCGATGATTGGTCAGTTATTCAATGGAAATATTCATTCGTCGGAGCTTTCAGAAAATTACAGAGGGACAAAATTTAAGGTTTCGACCGAACAAAATTTATTGATTCATTATGATGGAGAACCACTACAGTTGACTACTAATGTATTGACTATCAGTATTTCAGAAAAAAGTTTAAGAGTAATAATATGAAAAATAAAAAAGGCACTCCGCTGGGAGTTGTTTATTCGACAAACCCCGATTTTGAGTTTAATTTTGGTGAAGACGAAGAGCCAGAAACGCTTCCCGCTCAACAACAAAATTTTAAGATTTGGCTCGATAGAAAAGGTGGAAACAAGATTGTAAGCCGAGTTGATGGTTTTATAGGAAAAGATGAGGATTTACAAAGTTTAAGAAAAAAGCTTCAAAATCTGTGCGGTAGTGGCGGAACTGCCAAAGATGGTGAGATCTTACTGCAAGGCGACCACCGTGATAAAATTCTGACTTTTTTGCTCAAAGAAGGTTATAAGGCAAAGAAGGCGGGTGGGTGATTTGAGTTCTGAGTGTAAAGTTCTGAATTCTGAGTTTTTGTTTACTACATTGTAATTTAAGCGACTGTCGCTCGGTTTCTTTAGTTTTTGAAATGGTTGTATTTTGTAGTAAATAATAGATTATCAGTGTTTTATGGGTAATTTGTGACAATTGTAAAACCGTTTTGGCGGTCCGATAAAATAACTTATTTAACAGTGTACTTACTTTACTAAATTCTCTTTAACCACATTTTTGAAATATAAATATTCAACTCAGAACTTATGACTCAGGATTCAGAACTATTTGAGCATCAAATAAAAATAGAGCGAACCGCACGGTATTATACTTTGGGAGAGTTGAACGAAAACACCAAAACGATTTGGTTTGTGGTACATGGATATGGGCAATTATCGCAATTTTTTATACGTAAATTCATCAATATTATTGATAATGAGACTTTTATCGTTGCTCCCGAAGCTCCTTCGAGATTTTATTTAGATGACAATTTTAAAAGAGTAGGGGCTTCTTGGATGACTCGTGAATTACGCCAGTCGGAGATTGATGAAAATAATGATTATCTGAATACGCTTTATGAAAAATTATTAAAAGACCGAGATTTGACGAATATTGAAATCAATATTTTGGGCTTTTCGCAAGGTTGTGCAACGGTCTGTCGATGGTTTGGTGCTGGAAAAATCAAATGTAATCGGTTACTACTTTGGGCAGGATTTTTCAGTAATGGAATCAGAGAAGTAATTGAACCAGAAAAACTAAAAAATATAGAAACTTACTATATTTATGGCGATAAAGATGAGTTTTTGGTGGCTTATCCTGAAGTATCAGAGAAGTTTAGAGCAACGATGATTGAAGAAATTAATCCAAAAATTGTATGTTTTGAAGGAAAACACACCGTTGATGAGCCAACTTTACAAGCAATTATCGCAGGTTTTTAAACTAAACTTACCGAATCTCCAATTTTAATTTTTCCACCCTTTACGACCATACACGTAATTCCACCATGTCCTCGCATGGCATTATAGCCGCCAGTTCCGAGGTTTTGCTCCATTCGGCTGCAAGGGTGGCAGTAGCCGGTCATTTTCAGAATAGCTTCTCCAATTTTAAATTCTAAATTATTGAGAGCCAATAAATTAAGTCCAGAAACTACAATGTTTCTACGTAAAAGTGCTGGGTCGATGCTTTCTTTTTGAAGCATTTTGCTGACCGCTTCGATATGCTCTGCTTGAATGAGTGTTACTTGGCGTTTTTTACTGCTGCCTCTATATCTATCTCCCTCGATGCCTTTTTTCTCTGATACCTCAATTTCATTAACGACCACGATTTCACCACGGGAAGTTGGGCCAGGACGGTAACTTAACCATTCTACTTTTCCTTCATGAGCGAAGGTTTGCATCAATTCTTTTATTTCCATGATTAATTACACAAGTTGGAAACTTGTGCTACAAATGTGGTGTATCAAATTTTTGTTTTTCAAAGGCATTACAGAAAGGTTTTAGATTACATTCTCCGCATTTGGGTGTGCGTGCTACGCAGATATAACGGCCATGCAAAATAAGCCAATGATGAGCCACTGCAATTTTATCTTTCGGAATGTGCTTGATTAATTGTTTTTCTACTAAAAGTGGCGTTTTTGCAGTTTTTGGCACTAAACCTAAGCGATGCGAAACCCTAAAAACGTGCGTATCAACTGCCATTGCGGGTTTATTGAAAATTACTGAAACGATCACGTTGGCAGTTTTACGTCCAACCCCTGGCATTTTTTGTAAATCTTCAATCGTATTTGGTACTTCCGAATTAAAATCATTGACCAAAATACGAGCCATTCCGACCAAGTGTTTGGCTTTGTTATTGGGGTAACTTACGCTTCTGATATATTCAAAAACCTCATCGGCAGTTGATGCTGCCAAACTTTCGGGCGTAGGAAAGCGAGGAAAAAGCTTTTGGGTAACAATATTTACTCGCTTGTCAGTACATTGTGCCGAGAGAATAACGGCAACCAATAACTCATAAGGGTTAGTATAAACAAGCTCAGTTTCAGCTTCTGGGTAATTTTCACTAAAATATTGGACTAAGGCTGCGTAACGTTCTTTTTTTTGCATTTTTAAACGATTATTTAAAAACAAGTTAAAAACTTGTTTTACTTCACATTTTTTCTCCTATTGCGTTGGAAATCTTCCAAAACAAAACCACCCAAACCATTTAAGCCACTATAATAGGCTCGACCATTGTTCACTTGTGTGAATTGTTGGACAAATTGCTTGAGATAAGGGTCTGTTGCAATCATAAAGGTTGTAATCGGAATCTCCAAACGACGTGCTTGTGCGGCAATCGTGAGAGTTTTGTTTACAATCTTGCGGTCGAGTCCGAAGCTATTTTTGTAGTAATTGATTCCTTCTTTTAGGCAGGTAGGCTTGCCATCAGTAATCATAAAAACTTGCTTATTTTTGGTTTTTCTTCTACGCAACAAATCCATTGCCAGCTCTAAACCAGCTACTGTATTGGTGTGGTAAGGCCCAACTTCGAGGTAGGGAATATCTTTGAGTTGTATTTGCCAAGCATCGTTTCCGAAAACCAAAATATCAAGTGTGTCCTTTGGGTATTTTGTGCGAATCAGCTCTGCTAAAGCCAATGCTACTTTCTTTGCTGGAGTTATTCTATCTTCGCCATACAAAATCATTGAATGCGAAATATCAATCATCAGTACGGTTGAAGTTTGAATTTTTGACTCACGATCGACTACTTCCAAGTCGCTTTCGAGCAACATAAAATCATCAATTCCACCATTGATTTGTGCATTTTTTAGAGATTCTGTCATTGAGATTTGGTCGAGTGTATCGCCAAACTGAAATGAGCGAATATCGCTACTGAGTTCATCACCCGTACCTGTGTATGGCGTGTGGTGGCTGCCGCTTGATTTGGTACGTTTGAGTTTACCGAAGATTTCATCAAGTGATTGTTTTCTGATACTCTGCTCGCTTTTAGCAGTCATTTTAAAAGTTCCTGCTTCTTGATTCTCCTCGGTGATGTAGCCTTTTTTCTTAAGGTCATCAATAAAGTTGGCCATGCCGTATTCGTCGCTCGTGAGCTGATATTGACGGTCGAGGTCGCTCATATAGGCAAGAGCCTGACTTACATCGCCCGCCGTAATGAGGAGTAATTGCTGGAAAATATTGAGTAGTTGCTCAAATTTATTATCACCCTTCATTTCGGGTTTAAACTCAGAAAAACGGAAACCTTTCATGGGATATTTTGATCAAAAAATTAACAGAAATCGACGTGCTATGATTGATAAACGCTTTTTGCCGATAGATAGTTTTGCTATCTAAAAAAAAGCCGAACGACAGCTACACATAAATAATTTTTTGTCTTTTTTTGAAAAAAAACTCAGAAAAAAGATTGCTTTTTTTGATTAGGTGGGTTGATGGAAGGATATTTACATTGTCTGATGGAAGAGTTGTGCCCCAACCTGCTAAAGGAGCAACTAATGGTGCTGGTTTAAAATCAACTGCTATCGAATGTAAAACAACGATTTGCATTCTGTATGAAGTAAAGAGAGTAAAATTGAGGTAGAACCTGTATGTACTATTACAAAAGCCAAAGCCCTTTAAATTTAAAGGGCTTTGGCTTTTGTAAGTATTAATCTTGGGGTATAAAAAAGACCCCTTGAAAACCAAAGAGTCTTTCCGAATACTTTAACCTATGATGAATTGCAAAAGTTTTGCAACTTTTACTTACGATTAAATACTTACAAATACCATTCCATCTTCAATTTTTACTGGATAAGTCTTAATTTTGAAGTCGTCTCCACTCAAACAAGCACCTGATTCGAGCGAAAAGGTTTTCTTGTGAAACGGACACGCAACTTTTGGTTCTTCTCCTACTGAGCCTATCATACCTCTTGATAAAACCATTTGTTGGCGATGTGGACAAAGATTTTGAGTAGCATACCATTCACCTCGACGAGAGAAATTGAAAATCGCAATTTGCTCGCCATTTATCAAAACGCAGCCCCCACCATTTTCAGGTATTTGAGTCGTCGAACAGGCTAATACCCATGTTTCTGTGGTTGTTTCTATTGTCATAATGCCTCTTCCCCCAAAGAGTGTATTTTTATTAAGATTCTTTTAAATCATTTTTAAATTTTGAACTATAAACCTAAACATTTCGTCAAAAATCGCTAATCGCTAATCGCTAATCGCTAACTATTTTACTTCCACTCCAAAGCACGTTTTTGGTCACGTAAAGGCGTGAAAACTACACTTGGGTCTTTCATTTCTGGAGCATTTACAAAATGACTAAATCTTTGACGAATACTGTCATTTTCAATGGCTTCTTTCCATTCACATTTATAGTTGCCAATTAAACTTGCCATTTCTGCTTCTAATTCTTTTGCAATTCCGAGACTGTCGTTAACCACAACGTTTTTCAGATAAGTAATGCCACCATCCATTTTGTTTAGCCAAGTAGCAGTACGAGTTAAAGGTTCGGCAGTTTTGATATAAAACATCAAGAATCTATCAAGGTATTTTACACATTCTTCTTTTGAAATATCGCCCGCAATCAACTGAGCGTGTTGTGGTTTTGCTCCACCATTACCACAAACGTACAGATTCCAACCTTTTTCGGTAGCAATAATTCCGAAATCTTTTGCTTGGGCTTCTGCACATTCACGCACGCAACCTGAAACCCCTCCTTTGAATTTATGTGGAGCTCTGATGCCTTTGTAGCGATTTTCTACTTCAACAGCAAACGTTACCGAATCGTGCAAGCCAAAACGACACCAAGTAGAACCTACACAGGATTTTACGGTACGTAGGGCTTTTCCATAAGCATGTCCTGACTCGAAACCTGCCGCAATCAATTCTTCCCAAATAGCAGGTAAATCGTTAAGGTGAGCTCCAAATAAGTCGATTCGTTGACCGCCAGTGATTTTTGTATAGAGATTGTATTTTTTAGCAACCGAGCCTATCACAATCAATTTATCAGGAGTGATTTCTCCTCCTGGAATTCGTGGGACGACAGAATAAGTACCTCCCTTTTGGATATTCGCCAAGAAACGGTCGTTTGAATCTTGAGCAATATCATTGCCTTTTGCAAGAATCATGTCATTCCAAAGACTCGCCAAAATCGAAGCTACGGCGGGCTTACAAACTTCGCAACCGTCACCCTTGCCGAATTTATCTAACACACCTTCGTAAGACTTTATTTCGTTGATTTTTACTAAATCAAAAAGCTCTTGGCGAGTATAATCAAAGTGTTCGCAGACTACATTTCTTACATAGATTCCCTGTTCTTTCATTGTTCCGAGCATCAAATCTTTTACCATCGGCACGCACCCACCACAACCAGTTCCTGCTTTGGTGCATTTCTTCAAACCATCGATGCTATGTACTTTATTTTCAGAAACTTCGTGGCAAATTTGCCCTTTTGTTACTGCTTCGCACGAACAAATCAAGGCATCATCAGGCAAACCCATGACTCCTGCACCAGCTTCTTCTTCACCGCCTCTTGCACCGAGAATCAGGTTTTCTGGGTCTTTCGGAAGCACTAATTTATTATTGGTAGTCTGTAAAAGCATATTATATTGCTCGGCATCGCCCACCAAGATTCCGCCCAGCAATAATTGATTATCGTTCGAGATATTGATTCTTTTATAAATACCTTTCGATTTGTTTTCATAAACAATCGTTTGACAGTCAGGCTCTGAGATAAAAGCATTTCCGAAACTTGCCACATCAACACCAATTAATTTTAACTTGGTTGACATATCGAAGGCCTTAAATTCCTTTGTCCCATTACAAAGATTGGTAGCCACAATATCTGCCATTTCGTAGCCAGGAGCAACCAATCCATAAATCATGTGGTCGTGTAAAGCACATTCTCCAATGGCAAAAATACTTGGGTCAGAAGTTTGAAGTTTGTCATTGACTACAATTCCGCCACGAGAACCAACTTCCAAACCCGACAAACGAGCCACTTCGTCACGAGGCTTGATACCTGCCGAAATAACAAGCATATCTACTTCGAGTTTTGTGCCATCAATAAAATTCATCGCCGAAATCACGCCATTACCTGCAATTTCTTGCGTATTTTTATTCAAATGTATTTTTAAACCTAAAGTTTCAAGTTTCGCTTTCAGAATATCAGAGCCAGCTTGGTCAATCTGACGAGGCATAAGTCGTGGGGCAAACTCAATGACATGCGTTTCTTCTAAACCTAAATCCAAAAGAGCTTTTGCCGCTTCCAAACCCAATAATCCACCACCAATTACCGCACCTTTTGTTGCTTTCTTGGCGTGTGCTTGCATCATATCGAGGTCTTCAATGGTACGATATACAAAAACACCATCCTTTTCAACCCCTGGAATTGGTGGAACGAAAGCAGCCGAACCAGTAGCTAAAATTAGATAATCATAAGGAATTGTAAGCCCATGATGCGAAGAAACTGTTTTTGCTTCACGGTCGATGTTGGTGATTGGGTCAGAAAGGTGAAGTTTGATGCCGTTATCGAAGTACCAGTCGAGCGGTGCCATCGTAAGGTCTTCTGCGGTTTTTCCAGCGAAGTATTCAGAAAGGTGAACACGGTCATAGGCTGGACGTGGTTCTTCGCCAAAAACTGTAATTTCGAAGTGAATATCTTTGGCTTTGGCAATAAGTTTCTCGCAAAACTTATAACCGACCATGCCGTTGCCCACCACAACGACACGGATGTTAGTTCCGTTTGTCATTTTGAATTATGTTTTCCTACGTTTGCTGCATTGATTGGTTCAGTACGTTTCCCCCATTCTGAACTCAATTATGCTTTAATTTCTTTTTTAATGAGTATAAATACTCATTTTTATTCAAATGTATGTTATGGTTTTGTGAAAAACAAGTTTTTATTTGGTAAAATTTAATTTTTGTAGTTAATGTTTTGGTAAATTGTATTTATTACAGAATAAATATAAAACAAAAAGTAATCGTTGTTTAGAGAGGTAAAACCCTCACTCTCATTCTTTGTTTATCAAGTGTAATTAAAGCACCATCGTTTAGACTTTGCTCGAATTGAGATAATAATTCGAGTATTGTTTTTCCTAAAGAATGTGGCATTAAGTCTTGAGTTCGGACTTGTATTACGCTGGGTGTTTGAGTGTGGGTATTGGCAAGTATTGCTCCGAAATCTAAGTCATTAGTAAATATGAGATAGTTGTTTTCGATTGCATAATCAAAAATTTCTTTGTCAGGAGCATTAACTTTACCTATTTCTGTCCAATGTATGGCATTAATATTATTTTCTTGAAAAAATTTAACCCAAAGTGGAGTTAAATTCATATCAATTAAAATTTTCATGCAGCACTTAAATTAAGTTCCATTTCTTCAGCACGCCACGAAGCATAGCTAAGTGCTTCTAAAATATCATCTTTTTCTAAGTAAGGATATGTCTTTAAGATTTCATCAAAAGAATATCCAGTAGCTACTAAGCCAACAACTGTACCAACCGTAATTCTCATCCCTCTTATGCAAGGCTTTCCACCCATTATTAAGGGATTCAGTGTTATTCGATTTAATGTATTCATTTTGCTGAGTTTTTTACAAAAGTAAAGTTTTTTTTAGCAAATTTCAAAATTACTCTACTGCCAACCTGACCAGCTCTGCTGTATTTTTTACATCGGTTTTTCGGAGAATATTTGCTCTGTGATTAGAAACTGTACGAACACTCAGCGAAAGTTTTTCAGCAATCTCTTGACTGCTCAAGCCTTCAGTGATATATTTTAAGATTTCACGCTCTTTTTTAGAGATTTTAGCAAATAAGCTGGTATTCTTTAATTTCGGCGTAGTTTTTTGCTTGCGTTGAGCCAAAAGCCCGTCAATAATCATGGCCGAAACCGTGGGAGGGAAGTATTTGTTACCCGCCGATACACTCTCCAAAGCCTTTAATATTTCTTCTTTGCTTGTATCCTTTAGTAAATAACCCATTGCTCCATTTTCTACCGATGTAACCATGTATTCTGGGTTATTGTGCATCGAAAAAATAAGAGATTTGGTTGATGGGTATTTATCCGAAATAATTTTGGCCACCTCAAAGCCTGACATTTGGGGCATTGTAAGGTCGAGAAGTACGATTGTTGGTTTAAGCGTTTTTACTTTTTCAATAGCTTCGATGCCATCGGAGGCTTCGCCTATAATTTCGACATTGGGTTCTTCTTCGAGCAGATTCTGAATACCCTTTCGCACAACCGCATGGTCATCTACGATAAGTAACTTAATTTTGTTTGTCATTATATTGTTTTGTTTAGTTGATGCAAATAATAGGTTGTGATAGATTAATTACTTCGATGAGCTGCTCTGACTTCATCGTTTATAAGTGGAATTTTTACAAAAATACTCGTCCCTTTTCCTGCTTCTGATTCTATTTTAATCGTTCCGTTGAGCAATCGTACACGGGTTTGTAGATTTCCCAAACCATTTCCTCCAATTCGGCTTTTCTTGTTTTTTTTCATATCAAAGCCTTTTCCATCATCTATTACCACGAGTGAAATGTACTTATTTTTTTCGTTAGATAGTGTAATCGACACCTTTTTTGCTTTGGCGTGCTTCATTATGTTATTGAGCGTTTCTTGTGTAATTCTATACAAATTATTCTCAATTTTATTCGGAATCGTAATATTATCAGTCAAATCATTGAATGAAGCTCGAAAGTCTGCTCCTTTAGCGGTGCGTTCGAGTAATAATCTGATTGCTGATGAAAGCCCAAAATCAGTCAATACAGAGGGCATCAAATTGAACGAAACCGTGCGGGTTGCTTCGATTGTTTCGTCGATTAGTTTCTGATGTTCTTCAAATGATTTTCTTTGTTTTTCATTTACAAAAGGCAAACTTTTTAGTTGTTCACTATCGAGTTTAAGGCCAGTAAGCATCTGACCGATACCGTCGTGCAATTCACGAGCCAAGCGTTTACGTTCTTCTTCTTGCCCCTCAATGAGTGCCGTTGAGCGGGTGTTATCTTCTTTACGAATCAGTAAATATTTCTCTTCAGTGGCTTTTACTAAATCTTTTTGGGTTGAAATAAGCTGTTCATTGGTTTCTTCGAGTTGTTGATTTTTTACTTGTAATTCATTTTCAGATTCTTTAATTCTGAGAATAACTTCCTGAACATATCTGACAAGTGGTATAAAAATCAGAAAAGCTTCGAGTACAAGTGTTAAAATCGTAAATCCGAAAAGTATAAATTCGATTCGCTTAACATTTTCAACCCTTTCTTTTGCTTCAACATCATATTGAGAAACAATTTTATCCATTATTTTCAAAAAATCTCGCTCATTGGTCAGCATATTTCTGATAATGGTGTGGCTGCTTTTATTAGTATAATTTTTTTGAGCGACGCTATCGGCATTGACGCTGATTACTTGAAATTTTGGTTCTAAATCGTTAAATAAGTTTTGTATTGCCGCACTATTTTTTACAAAATACGTTTTATCTAAACCAAGTTTGCCATTTTTTAATCCATAATGACATTTTACCCACAGGTTGAGCGTTTCGCTAAAGTCATTTTCATAAAAAGAGGCTTCTTCGGCAAATTGTGTTTTATTAGTTAGCAATATGGCCATTTTGCAGAGGCGTTGACTAAGCATACGTTGACGACCCGCTAAATTGACGACGTGGGCATCATCGCTCGACTCATTGAGTGATCGCTGAATCAGCATTTGTCCAAATAACGAAAGCAGTGCCACCACAAAGAGTGCCACCATGTAAAGGCGTGTTAATCGCTGCGATACTTGCTTGTCGAGATTTTGCATTCTGAAAAATTAAAGCATTTTTTTTGAACTAACAAGCCACCATTAAAAGTTCTTAGTTATATCAAATTTTTTGTTTCTTTTGTGCTATTTGTATTTTAAGTAATTTTACTCATTTTGTATTTTATTAATAATTGTTTGTCTAAAAATAACTAATTTAAAATTTTCTTTGGTTAAAGTGTGTTTTAGGCAAATATTGACTTTACTTTTATGCCATGAAATATATGGCTACGACCGTATCATTTTTTATTTTAGGGTTTTTATACCTACTGAATCCACCCTTTTTACTACTAAACATTAATACTCAGAAACTATGCACTCTAAGCTAACACTCGTGGGGGCGGGTCCGGGCGACAGCGAACTCATTACATTAAAGGCTATCAAGGCTCTGCAAAGTGCAGATGTAGTATTATATGATGCCCTTGCCAATGATTCTTTGCTCGAATATGCACCAAAAGGTGCCGTAAAAATCAACGTTGGCAAACGTAAAGGACAACATTCGTTTAAACAAGACGAAATCAATAATTTGATAGTTTCGTCGGCACTCGAACACGGTCATGTTGTGCGTTTGAAAGGCGGTGACCCATTTGTGTTTGGACGTGGCTACGAAGAATTAGAACACGCCAAAGCTTTCGGAATTTCGACGGAAGTAATTCCTGGGGTTTCAAGTTCGATTGGTGTAGCGGCGGCAGTTCAGATTCCGATTACTCACCGAGATATTGCTCGAAGTTTTTGGGTAGTTACTGGTCATACAAGCGACGGAAGTTTACCAAAAGACCTCGAACTGGCAGCACAGTCATCGGCAACGGTGGTTGTTTTGATGGGAATGAGTAAATTGGCTGAAATAGCTACTATTTTTGAGAAGCATGGCAAATCAACCATTCCAGTTGCAATCATTCAGAATGGTACTACTGGTGAACAGAAATCTGTTTTTGGACAAATAAAAGATATTGTAGAAAAAGTCAACGAAGCGAAGGTGAGTAATCCTGCCGTAATTATTGTTGGTGATGTAGTTGGCCTGCACCCCGAATATGTGGAGGCGTATGTGGCTGAAATGAAATTGTGAGTTATACCTTATATATATACTGTCAAAAATGCCGCCCTGATAAGGGCGGCATTTTTGTTTTATCATACACACATTTGTAGGAAATGAAATTAAGTGTTAATCGCTATGTTTTTGGAGTTTTAAAATTATAAAGTTTAAATTTGAAAAATGGGAAAAACTAAAAAATAGGTTTCAAAAATGTCGTTTTTTAGAAAATAAAATTGTATTTTTCTAAAAACAAGTTTAAGAATTAAAAGAATTTTGAGTAAAAATGTTAAAAATGACTAAAATATGTTGTTTTGTGTTTTGAGTATAAAATATTATTTTATACATTTGAATAAGCAAAATAGAAACAGTTTATTTAAGTATAAATAACCAAAGAAAATTTTGGTAGTGGGGGCTATCAAAAAATTAATTAAAAGTGCCAATCTATTATTTAACTTCTAAAACAAATGCAAACGTAGGAAAATCAGCAAAAAATTGAAAGAAATCGGGGAGGGGCGAAGTGGGGGCTTTGTCTTGAACCAAACAAAAAAACCGACTTGACATGGGGGTGTCAAATCGGCGAACGAATCGCAGAACGTAGGTATTTATTCACAATTCAATTCAAAACAAATGAAAAAAAATCTATTTAGCAAGTTTGGGCTTGCAATTTTCTTCACAGTATCTTTTTTCAAGGCATCCTATTCTCAATTTTCATTACTTGGTCAAGTCAGAACTCGTACAGAAGTTCGTGATGGTCTCGGCAATCTTGCACCACTTGGCACAAAGTATTCAGCGTTTACTTCGCAACGCACTCGTCTAACTTTTGGCTACAAATGGGACAGAGTAACTTTTGGTATGGCCGTACAAGATGTACGTGTGTGGGGGCAAGACGCTTCATCAATTTCAAATGCCGATGGTGGCAAATTTGGCGTACATGAAGCATGGGCCGAAATCGTTTTAGCAAACTCGGCTGATACAACCGTAAAATTCAAACCGATACAAAATCTTTCATTAAAAATAGGACGTCAGGAGTTGGTTTACGACGATGTTCGTTTACTTGGAAACCTTGATTGGCTACAACAAGGCCGCCGTTTCGATGCTGCTATCTTTAAAGCTCAACATTTGGGTTGGTCATTAGATTTTGGTGGTGGTTTCAATCAAAATGGTGATGCCTTTGGTACAAATGGCACTTATTATGTAGGTGGAAACGCTCCAGCATCGGCACTTTCTAACAAAAACGTAACATTGGCGATTCCAGCGGGATTTTTACCAACAGCTACAAAAGGCGGAGCTCCAGTTTTGGCAAATGCAGCCAGTACAAACGGTCAAAATCAAATGTTTAAATCGTTTCAAATGGCGTATTTGACACACAAATTCAAGCAAACTAAGTTTTCTGCACTTTTCTTCAAAGATGATTTCTCAAAATTTAGAATTGATAGTATCGGTAATGCAACTCAAGGTTACGTATATGGAAGGCGTTATGACCAAATTGGTGTAAATTCTCGCATAACTTACGGAGCAATGTTTACAGGTCAATTTGGAAATGCTTCGGCTAAACTTGGTAAAATTGCATGGCAAGCGTTTGGTTATTTACAGTCTGGCACTGACCGTGATGGTTTGAAAATCAAGAAAGCATTTCATTATGGTGCAAACTTCATGATGCAAAAAGGTCTTATCAGCTTTGGTCCTGGATATGAAGTGTTATCGGGAAATGATGGTTTTACTACAAAAGCAGCTGAAACAAGCCGTTTCGACCCACTGTATGGCACACCACACAAACACTGGGGGTATATGGACTACTTTTATGTTGGTACTGGCTCGCCAGTTGGTGGTTTGCAAAATGCTTTCTTTAAGCTAAAACACGCTGGGAAACGCCTAACATCAACTTTCGATATTCATTATTTTGCTTTAGCGGCCGATACTCCAAACAAAATGAAAGATGCTCCAGCAGGTGCTAAAATATCGCCAATGTTGGGTACAGAATACGACTTAGTGTTGAATTATGCCCTCAATAAATTCACGGCTGTTGAGTTTGGATACTCTGTAATGAAAGGAAATAATAGCCTTGAATACGTGAAGCAAGCTTCGATGGACAAAACACGTAAAACAGGCCAATGGGGATACTTGATGCTTAACATTCGTCCAGATTTTTTCTACACTAAACCAGTGGCTATTAAGCAATAAGCACACCCCTAACCCCTAAAGGGGGATTTAGGAACAATGTTAAAATTATTAAAAAAAACATAAAAATATAGTCCAAAAATTCCCCATCTGGGGGCAAGGGGGCTTCTAATCTTATGAAAAATATATTCAAATCAATATTCAAAATTAGCTCCCCATTGGGGTTGGGGGCTATCATTATCTTAGCTTCTACCATCTCAGCTTTCAAATATCCAGCCGCTGAGGCAATTAAATTAGGTTTTATTCCATTGACAGACTGTGCTCCATTAGTTGCAGCAAAAGAGTTAGGTTTATTTGCCAAATATGGTGTAAACGTAGAATTGAGCAAAGAAGCATCTTGGGCAAATATTCGTGATAAAGTATTGAATGGTGAATTAGACGGAGCTCATTGTTTATTCTCAATGCCGATGTCGGTTTATACAGGAGTAGGCGGAAAGGCAGGTTCAGAAATGAAAATTGCCATGACTTTAAATAATAATGGTCAAGCAATTACGCTCTCAAAAGATTTCTGTGGCTTGGTTGGTTTCAAAGATTTGAAGAAAGTAAACGCTGCTATTGCCGAACTCAAAAAACGTAAAGAAGTAACCTTCGCTATGACTTTCCCTGGTGGAACGCATGACATTTGGTTAAGAAATTGGATGGCAGCAGCGGGCGTAAATCAAAAAGCAGTAGGTATTATTACGATTCCACCACCACAAATGGTTGCCAACATGAAAGTTGATAACATGGAAGGTTTCAGTGTTGGTGAGCCTTGGAATGGTGTTGCGGCTGCTCAGAATGTAGGGTTTACACACATTGCCAGCCAAGATATTTGGAAACATCACCCAGAAAAAGCATTGGTTGTGAATAGCAAATTTGCTTCAAGTCAAAGAGAAGATTTGAAAAAAGTAATGAAGGCTATCATCGAAGCTCAAAAATGGCTGGACAATATGGGAAATCGTAAAAAAGCGGCTGCTTGGTTATCGAAACCATATTATGTAAATGCTCCAGTAGCAGTTTTAGAGGCACGCTTGCTTGGCTCAAACGATTTAGGCTGTGATTTAGGCGTACAAAAATACAAAGACGATTACATGACATTCTACAATAATGGTGTAGTTGCAACTCCTAAAAAATCGTATGCGATGTGGTTTTTAGCTCAGTATGTGCGATTTGGTTACTTAAAATCAGCACCTGACTACAAAGGTATTGCAGAAAAATTAGTCTTAGACGATTTGTATGCCGAAGTAGCCAAAGAAATGAGTGTACCTGTTCAACCAGATATGCAAGCATTCAAAACTACACTCGATATCAACTTCGACCCAAATAATATTGCAGGATACTTATCAGCAACGAAGAAGTAAACAATGAAATATTTCCCCTCCTTGAAAATAAGGTGGGGAAATTTAAAAGGTTAAATTTTTAAATTCTCCAAATATGAAAAATATTCTTTCAAAATATTCACCATTGAGTACGCTTTACTTCCTCGGAAGTATGCTCATTCTCATGGGCTTATGGCAATTGGTTACGATTGTAACAAAAGCCGAGATTCCTGGCCCAATAGCCACTTGGGCGGTTTTTTCAGAAATGATGGCCGAGCCATTCTATGATTATGGTCCCAACGACAAAGGAATTGGCTTGCAACTTTGGTATTCGCTTCGTCGTGTGTTTGTGGGTTTTGCTTTGGGTAGTTTAATTGCTATTCCTGCGGGTTTGGTAATGGGGTCTTCAAAAGTTGGGATGAATTTATTAAACCCAATCGTTCAGATTCTTCGTCCAGTTTCGCCTTTGGCTTGGTTTCCATTAGGTTTACTGGCTTTCAAGGCATCAGACCAAGCAACGATTTTTATCATTACAATCACTTCAATGTGGCCAACGCTTATCAACACAGCTTTTGGCGTCTCGTCTATTCCTTCCGACCACAAAAATGTAGCTAAAGCATTTGGTTTTTCACGTTGGAAATACCTCACGAAAGTGTTATTGCCTTTTGCCTTACCGCATATTGTTACAGGTCTTCGCTTATCTATCGGTATTGCTTGGGTAGTAATTGTAGCGGGAGAAATGCTATCGGGCGGTGTAGGAATTGGTTTCTTCGTTTGGGATTCTTGGAATGGTTTGAGTCTCGAAAAAATACTTTCGGCAATTCTCATTATCGGAACAGTAGGTTTATTGTTCGACAAAATTTTCAATGTACTTCAAAAAGCATTTAGTTATGAAAGCAAATAATGAACTTTTAATTGATGATGCATCATCGTTTCATAAAATAGCTACCGAAACCAGTATTGAAATTAAAGATGTAACGGTTTCATTCAAATCGAAAAGTAAAGGCACTTTTACTGCCGTGAAGGACATAGACCTTACAATTGAAAAAGGCGAAATCGTGAGCATCATTGGTCACTCAGGTTGCGGAAAGTCAACGTTGATGAACACAATTTCGGGTATGGTTGCCCCATCTACGGGCGAAGTGATTGCCAACGGCAAAACCGTAACTGGCCCCGGACCAGACCGAGGAATTGTATTTCAAAATTACTCACTTTTGCCTTGGCTAACTGTCTATAAAAATGTTTTTGAGGCCGTAGATTCGGTTTTGCCACATCTTTCAAAAGCCGAAAAAGTAGAATTAGTTGAGAAAAATCTCGAAATGGTAAATCTTTTACCACACAGAGACAAACTTCCAAGTCAGCTTTCTGGTGGAATGAAACAAAGGGTAGCTATTGCTCGTGCATTTGCAATCAACCCAAGTATTTTGTTACTCGATGAGCCTTTCGGTGCATTAGATGCACTCACAAAAGGCTCAATGCACATCGAATTATTGAAACTTTGGAATTTGGATAATCGAAACAAAACAATCGTAATGGTTACGCACGATATCGAAGAAGCGATTTTCTTATCGGATAGAGTTGTAGTGATGAATAATGGGCCTGCGGCTACCATCAAAGAGATTGTGGATATTCCGCTCGCTCGCCCACGTAATAAAAAAGACATCATACACTTACCCGAATATCAAGAAGTCCATGACCGATTATTGAATTTATTGTTCGATAAATTCTCAATAGAAGATTAATAATTAGTCATTGGTTGACAGCCGATACGAATCCCTCTTGGCCTTGCCAATTGGGATTTTTCCATAAAACTGTCAATTTTTGAGTATAAATACTTATAAAAATAAGTATAAATAACTAAAATATTAAATACTGTCAATCAAAGAAAATATGAAAACAAATCAACCACTTTCATCGCTCAATGTACTGAGTTTTTCGGGCGTTCAGATGCGTACTTTCCACATTACGTGGTTTACATTTTTTATGTGCTTTTTTGGCTGGTTCGGACTTGCTCCACTCATGCCAACCATTCGTGAAGATTTAGGACTTACAAAAGCACAAGTCGGCAATACGCTCATTGCGGCGGTTTCGGCTACAATTATTGCTCGTTTGCTTATCGGTCGCCTTTGCGATACTTGGGGGCCACGCAAAACTTACACGGCTCTATTAGTATTTTCAGCCATTCCAGTTTATTTGGTTGGACTTTCGCACAGCTACGAAACTTTCTTGCTTTTCAGATTAGCCATTGGTGTAATCGGTGCTTCGTTTGTCATTACACAATACCATACTTCCGTCATGTTTGCACCAAATATCAAAGGCACGGCCAATGCTGTGGCTGGTGGTTGGGGAAATTTGGGCGGAGGAATTACCAACATGTTGATGCCCGTAATTTTTGCAGGAATCGTAGGCTTAGGTTATACAAAAGGCGAAGCATGGCGTTTGGCAATGATTGTGCCTGGCACATTGCTACTTATCAGTGCACTTCTTTACTATAAGTTTACGAAAGATACTCCTGCAGGAAACTACGAAGACATTAACCGTGAAGTAGCCAAGAAAGAAAAACCAAACACAATGGAAGTTGTGAAAGATTGGAGAGTTTGGGCATTGGCATTTTCGTATTCAATTTGTTTTGGAATGGAAATTACATTCGATAACGTAGCCGCTCTTCACTTCGTAGATAATTTTGGCGTTGACCAAAAGTTGGCTGGTTTGCTGGCTGGTTTGTTTGGCTTTATGAATATTTTCGCTCGTGCCCTCGGTGGCATTTGGGCCGATAAAATTGGGAAGAAAAGCGGTCTTTCGGGTAAAGGAAAACTTTTAGCAGTTTTGATTGCTATTGAGGGAATCGGACTTATATTTTTTGCGGGTTCTACTTCACTTCCTTTGGCTATTGCATCAATGGTTTTATTTGCTTTGTTCCTAAAAATGGCCAATGGTGCAACTTATGCACTTACGCCATTTATCAATACTAAAAATGTGGGTATGGTGGCAGGAATTGTGGGTGCTGGTGGAAATATCGGAGGAATGTTGATGGGCTTTTTATTCAAATCTGAAAACCTGACTTATGCCGATGCCTTTGAATATGTAGGCTATGCTGCAATTGTAGCTGCTGCTCTTATTCTTGTAACTAAATTCTCGAAAAATGAGAAGTTGAAAATTGAAACTTTGGAGGAAGAGTTGGCTTAAATAAAGCCAATTATAGTAATGAATTGGAGAGGTGAAAAATAATTTGCAAATGAATACTCAAAAGAAATATAAAACCACATGTTGCTACTGCGGAGTAGGTTGTGGAATCGTAGCAACGGATTTAGGGAATAATAAAATCTCGATAGAAGGAGATAAAGACCACCCAGTGAACCGTGGAATGCTCTGTTCTAAGGGCTTAAATTTGCATTATACCGTCAATGACAAATCAGACCGCCTACTGTATCCACAAATGCGTATGAACCGTAGTATGCCTATGCAACGCACCACTTGGGATGAAGCTTTGGAGCGTACGGCCGCTATTTTCAAGACATTCATCAGCAAATACGGCCCTGATTCGGTAGGTTTCTACGTTTCAGGGCAATGCCTTACCGAAGAATATTATCTTTGGAATAAACTCATGAAGGGCTTTATTGGCTCAAATAACATTGACACCAATTCACGTTTATGTATGTCTTCGGCAGTGGTTGGGTATAAACTTTCTTTGGGAGAAGATTCTGTGCCAGTTTGCTACGATGATATTGAGCAATCAGATTGTATTTTGGTTGAAGGTGCAAATCCTGCTTGGTGTCATCCGATTATTTGGCGTAGGGTAGAGGCTCACAAAGCGGCAAATCCAAATGTGAAAATTATTACGGTTGACCCACGCCGCACGCAAACGGCTACGAGTTCAGATATTCATTTGCAGATAAATCCTGGTACAGATGTTACATTAAATCATGCCATTGGTAGAATTTTAATTGAAAATAATTGGCTTGATAATGACTTTATTCAAAATCACACCGATGGTTTTGAAGATTACAAAACAAAAGTTTTTGAACGTTCACTTGCCGAATCGGCCGAAATTTGTGGCGTTGATGAGAAGTTAATCATCAAAACTGCTTCATTGATTGCCAAAGCCAAAGGTTTTTTATCAATGTGGACAATGGGACTCAATCAGTCGGTGATTGGGGTAAATAAAAACCTCTCGCTCATCAATCTTAGCTTAATTACTGGAAAAATCGGTAAAGCAGGAAATGGCCCATTTTCACTCACAGGCCAACCCAATGCAATGGGTGGTCGTGAGGTTGGCGGACTCGCAAATATGTTGGCTTCGCACCGTGAAATTGCTAATCCAGTTCATCGACTTGAAATGGAAGAGTTTTGGGGTGGAACAACTATTTCTGATAAAATTGGTCTGACCGCCACCGAAATATTTAAGGGCTTAGAAGAAGGAAAACTAAAAGCTATCTGGATAGTTTGTACGAACCCTATGGTGAGCCTTCCCGATGCTCGAATGGCAGAATTAGCCATGAAAAATGCCAAATTTGTGGTAGTGCAAGATGTTTCCAACAAAGCCGATACCATAAAGTTTGCCGATGTAGTGCTTCCTGCGGCTGCTTGGGCAGAAAAAGAAGGCACCATGACCAACGCCGAGCGTAGAATTTCCTACCTCAATAAAGTAGTTGACGCTCCTGCCGAAGCTCTTCCCGATGCTGAAATTATTTGTCGATTTGCCGCAAAAATGGGTTGGGGAAATAAATTTAAATATAATAATTTCGGTGAAATCTATAAAGAATATACCGAAACCACTCGTGGAACAAATATTGATGTGACGGGCGTAAGTTATGAGTTGTTGAAAGAAAGGACAGTGCAGTGGCCGTACAAGAGTTCTGAATTAAGAATTCTGAGTTCTGAGTTACAAACGATAAATACTCAGAACTCAGAACTCAGAACTCAGAACTTTGGAAAGAAAAGACTTTTTGAAAATGGAGAGTTTTACACTCCCAACAAGCGAGCAAAAATTCACGCTGTGCCAGACGAAAATCTTTCGGAAAAATTAAGCAAAGATTTTCCTTTGATACTGCTAACTGGTCGTATCCGTGACCAATGGCATACCATGACCAAAACCGCACGAGTGAATAAGCTCAATCAACATATTCCAACACCTTTTGTCGAGATTCACCCAAAAGATGCAGAAAAGCGTGCTATCGAAGAAGGTACGATTGTAGAAGTAAATGGTAATCGTGGAAGTGTAAAAGTAAAAGCCAAAATAACCGATGAAGTAAAAATAGGTACGTGTTTTTTACCAATGCACTGGGGCCGAGTTTTAGGTAATGATTTTGGTCGAGCCAATAACCTGACTAATGTTTTGGTAGATGCTCGCTCAAAAGAGCCAGATTTTAAGTTTTCAGCAGTTGAGGTTGTGAAATACGTTAAGCCAAAAGAAAAAATCATCATCATCGGAGCTGGCTCGGCTGGACTTGGATTTATTTCATCTTACCGAAAACTCAATCAAACCGATGATATTGAGGTTTTTTCAAAAGAAATCTATCCGTTTTATAACCGTGTGATGCTGCCCGACTATATCAGTGGCACGCAATCGTGGGAACAACTTGTGAAACTACGAGAAGACCAATTTGAAGAAAATAATATTAAAGTTCATAAAGGCATCGGTATCAATCATATTGACCGAAAAAATAAGATTATAGTTGATGATTTAGGCAACGAACACAGCTACGATAAACTATTTCTCGGAATGGGAAGTCAGGCGTTTATGCCCAAAAACTTTCCAAAAATGGCAGGGATTTTCAATATGCGTAGCCGTTTAGATGCTGATACTTTATTGCCATTTCTCAAGCCGCTGCCCTCGACTGGAACTCCAGCCGAACCCAACCGAAGGCACGTTGTAATAGTAGGCGGTGGGCTTTTAGGTCTCGAAATGGCTGCTTCATTACGAGAAATCAAAGTAAATGTTACTGTCGTGCAGCGTATCGGTCGTTTTATGGACCGCCAACTCGACCCACTCGGAAGTGATATTTTGCACGAAGAAATCGTGGCTCGTGGCATTGATGTGTATTACAATGATGAAGTAGAGCAGTTTTATGGCACAGAAAAAATAGAAGGTGTTCGCCTAAAATCTGGTCAAAAAATAGATTGCGATGCCATTATTGTTGCGGCAGGAACCACTCCAACGATTCAGTTAGCACGAGAAGCAGGTTTACAATGCAATAGAGGCGTAGAAGTAAACGATTATTTACAAACTTCTGACCCCGATATTTTTGCTTGTGGCGAAATTGCCGAATGGAAAAAACAAATGTGGGGAATAACCGCTGCCGCCGAGCAGCAAGCCGAAGTAGTAGCCAAATTCTTGGCTGGCGATTTATCAAGTTTCTATAAAGGAAGTTTATCAATGAATCTTCTGAAAATGCACGGCTTAAACCTTTGTTCGCTCGGAGTAATCGAAACTCCAGCAGGAAGCACTGATTATGAGGAAGTTACCTTTATCGATAAAGCCAAACATTATTACAAAAAATGTATCATTCATAACGATAGATTGGTTGGTGCAATTCTGATTGGCGATAAATCAGAGTTTCTCGAATTTAAAGATTTGATTGCCAATGGCATTGAATTATCTGAAAAACGTTTACAATTACTTCGTTCAAATCAAAAATCTGAACCAGTTTTGGGAAAATTAGTGTGTTCGTGCAATAATGTTGGACAAGGAAATCTCGAAAATGCCATCAAAGGCGGATGCACTGATTTTGCTCAACTTTGCCAAAAAACAGGAGCAGGCACAGGTTGCGGAAGCTGCCGCCCCGAAGTCAGAATGATTTTGGAGAAGTTTGAAAAAGATGCTTTGGTTGAAGCTTAAATTGTATTTTAACTAAAATCCCCCTTTAGGGGTTAGGGGTGTTGACATTATGAAAGATTTTTACACAGTCAGAATAAACTTCAAGGGCGGAATTGCTTCGCCTGGAGAGTTGAAATATATATTAAATGCAGCCCAAGATTCACAGGTTGATGAGGTGCGTTTTGGGCTACGCCAGCAAATGATTTTGCATTTGCCGCACCCATTTGCCCGAATTTTTGAGCAGAAAATGTTGGCACAAAAGATTGATTTTCAGTCGGATGTAAATGAATTTCCTAATATTATCAGTTCGTATGTAGCTGAAGAAGTTTTCCAAAAAGGAAACTGGCTGACCGAAGGAATCTATAAAGATATTCTTGATTTGTTCGATTATGATGCCAAACTAAAAATCAATCTTTCGGACAATCAACAGAGTTTTACACCTTATTTTTCGGGACATCTCAATTTTATAGCCTCCGCAAATCCAAATTTTTGGTATTTGTATATACGTTTACCCAAAACCAACAAAGTTTTTAGTTTCGATAAACTCATTTTCTCAAACGAAATTCCCAAACTGTGTAAGTTTCTGGAAGAAAAAATTTCGGGCAAAGAAGAACAATTTGCCGAAAATATCGAACAACTTTTCGTTGATTTACCAACTTTTATATCACTCAATAAAGAAGCTGAACTCGAACCTGCCAAATTTACACTGCCCTATTACGAAGGTTTCAATCGTTATGGTAAAAAATCGTGGCTCGGAATTTACCGTCGAAATGAATATTTCAATGCAAAATTCTTGATAAAACTCTGCGAGCTTTGTCAAGAAACTAAAATTGGCGAAATCTGTCTAACACCATTCAAATCATTGATTATCAAGGGTATTGATGAAAATAATAGGAATAAATGGAGCAATATTTTATCAGAGTTTAACATTAATGTGCGTCACGCAGCCAACGAACTGAACTGGCAAGTAGAAGACGATTCTGATGAAGCCTTGAAGCTTAAATTAAGTTTGGTAGAAGCCTTCGACCATCAAGATTTACGGACTTTTGGGCTTTGTTTTGGTATAAAAACTCGTCCACGTACTGAAGTTTATGCCTCAATCATGGTGCAACGCCGACGTTTTAGACTCTTTAATTTGATTCCTCTCCATTATGTGTATGACATTTCGTACACAGAAGATTTCAACCCAAATGGTCGTACAAAAAAGTATTTCGAGACAAGTATTTTGCGTGTAAATTTAGCCGAACAATTACGTCGAAATGTATTGAAATATAACAAAATGATTGCTGAAAATGCCATAAAAGCAGCAGGTTTGCGAGATGACCACAAAGAAGAAGAACTCGTCAAACCAAGTACTAAAAAAGTGCATCAATGCAAACATTGCTTCACAATTTATGACCCGGAATTTGGTGATTTATTAAATAATATTCCTGTGGGTGTTCTATTCGCAAAACTTCCATCAAACTATGTTTGCTCTACTTGTGAGGCCAACAAAAAAGATTTTAAGGTAGTGGAAATTGAAAATGTAATGGCATAATCTTAGCTTTTAGTTGGTATCCCATTTTTAATATTGGTAGCTCATCGTATGTACAGGAAAACGCTCATGCCGTAGGTATGACACATATATTGTTTTGGTTTCATAGCGTTTTGTTAGATGATTACTTTCTACCGATGTTGAATCCCTAACGGGATTTTTACATCTGCCTTTTTGCATTTTATTACCAACAAAAGAATTCTTTGGCATAGATTTTCGTTAGTTTTGTAAGCAATTATTAACAAACAAAACTATGTTGAAGAATTTTATTTTTTTGTTGCTGTTTCCAGTCATTTCGTTTGCACAGAAGACCGTAGGTTTTACAATTCCCGATAGTGCCGATATTTTTGTAGAATATGGCGATGGCAATATCCTCAAAAAAGCCACTGATTTAATCGAAAATGCTGATGCTCAAGCATTTTTGGTAGATTTTCATAAGAAATACCCCAATACATTCGATAAAGATATTCGTTATGTTCATTTGATTTCGGCCAATGTTGATGATTGGGAAATGAAATTGTATGATGACCGAAAAAGTCAGCTGAATTTCTTAAAAAACTACCCAAATCTTACGAAACTAAATCCAGAATTTCAGTCGTTGGTTGAAGCTAATATCAAATGGAATTACTGGCATTTATTGCTGGCGTACTCAATCGTTCGCAGTAATATTGATACAAAACTCACTCGTGTGGTGTCGTTGCCAGCCGTAATGACCGAAGAACTCGACCCCGCAAAAATCAACGACGAAAAATTGATGATGGTAGAAAGTTACCGAAATTTCTTGCCTTTTTTTGTAACTTATTTTAATTCTCAAGAACAGAAATTTGTCAAATACGCAGACCAAGTAAAAGCCATTTCCGACAAAGGGAATTTCGCTCAAAAATACCTCAAAGGACAAGTTTTGGACTACACACTGACCAAATTACTCTATGATAATTGCGGAAAACTTACGGCATCGTCGGCCAAATTTTGGATTAGTCAAGTTGCTGCCAATGATTACCGAAATATGCTTTTGAGCCACTGCAAAGAGACCCTCAATAAGAAAGAAGAAGTTGCGAAGAAAAAAGATGATAAAGATAAACTCCCTCTTGGTACGAGCGATTACCCAGTTTTGGTGGGTATTGATGGTAAACAATTTAACTTTGCGAAATACAAAGGAAAAGTAGTTTACGTTGATTTTTGGGCGAGTTGGTGCGGGCCTTGCCGTGCTGAGTTTCCGTTTTCTAAGAAAATGCACGATGGTTTCACCGAAAAACAAAAGAAAAATATTGTTTTCTTGTACGTTTCGATTGATGAAGACCCCAACAATTGGAAAGGTGCGATTGATAACCTAAAACTCAACAACGGCGACCACGGACTTTCGGAAGGTGGTTGGGCTTCGAGCGTATGCCAGAAATACAAAATCAACAGTATTCCTCGTTATATGATTATTGATAAGAGCGGCACAATTGTGCGTCCAGATGCACCACGTCCGAGCAGTCCTGAAACTTTAGATTTACTTTTGAAGTTAATGGAATAAATGTTGAAGGTGAGAATACCAACAACGGCATGATACAACAATAGAAAAAATCTTGCAAGTTTTTCTAATCTTAGTGTAACTTTGTTTTATAAAATTCAGATTCGATGAAATATATCATATTAATTCTTTTGGCAATTGCCTTCGTTCCTGCCATTCGTAGGTTTATATTCGAGATTTTGGTTGGAAATCAAATCGCCAAACAACAAAAACGCTACAACGATTTTATGGAAAAAGAGCGTGGCAAAGAAGGTGAAATTAAAGTAAAAACAACACCAACGAGTTCAAAAAATAAAGGTTTTGAAGGTGGTCAATATGTTGATTACGAGGAAGTTAAGTAAAACAAGTTTCAAACTTGTTCCATAATTAATAAACAATGATAAAAAAATATTTAAAGCCAGCATCTCTGCCAAACCAAGTAAGTTTGGCAGTTTTAGTTTTACGTCTCAGTTTCGGATTTTTGATGATTCCACACGGATATGATAAAATGCAAGAATTTTTAGCAGGAAACCACGATTTTCCTGACCCACTGCACGTTTCACCGACGGTTTCACACGGACTAACAGTTTTTGCCGAATTTTTCTGCTCAATTTTACTCGTTTTAGGCTTATTTACTCGCCCCGCACTCGTAATTCTGATTGGTTGTATGGCAATCGTTAGCTTTTCTATTCACGGTGCTGACCCACTTGGCGATAAAGAACACGCACTTTTGTATTTGTTTGCTTATCTTAGTATTTTTCTGACTGGTGCAGGGAAATATTCGATTGATGCGAAGATATTTAAGTAATGCTTAAAATTGCCTTCAACCCAATTTACCGACATCCACTGCCCGAAGGACATCGTTTCCCGATGCTGAAATATGAGTTGATTCCTGAGCAATTAATCTACGAAGGCACTTGTACTGAAGAAAGTTTCTTTTCGCCAGCTGAAGTTGAGAAACGTTGGGTTCTGGGCGTGCATGATGAGCAGTATTTCAATGATTTACTGAATCTTAGCATCGACCCGAAAATGGAACGTCGAATAGGTTTTCCAGTCTCAGAAATGCTCGTTAAGCGAGAACTTATCATTACACAAGGTACAATTGATTGTAGTCATTTTGCTTTAGAATATGGCATTTCGATGAATATTGCGGGTGGAACGCATCACGCCTACGCTGATAAAGGAGAAGGTTTTTGTTTACTCAATGATGTGGCAGTAGCGGCCAATTATTTGCTTGAAAATAAGATAGTTAGTAAGATTTTGGTCGTTGATTTAGATGTGCATCAAGGCAATGGAACTGCCGTGATTTTTCAGAATGAACCACGAGTTTTTACTTTTTCAATGCACGGAAAAGAGAATTACCCACTGAAAAAAGAAATCTCGGATTTAGATATTGAGCTGCCAACTTACTGCGAAGATGGACAATATTTGAGTTTGCTCTATGAAACTTTACCGAGATTAATCGAACAAGAAAAACCACAATTTATCTTCTATATTTCGGGTGTAGATATTTTGGCATCCGATAAATTGGGTAAACTAAAAGTTTCGATGGAAGGCTGCCGCCGACGTGATGAATTTGTTTTTGAACAAGCAATCAAATACAAGATTCCAGTGGTAGTTTCGATGGGTGGAGGGTATTCGCCTCGTATTGCCGATATTGTTGAGGCTCATTGTAATACCTTTCGTTTGGCCGAAAAGATGTACTTTTGATGAAGCTTTAAAACTAATTATTCAATTCAAATAAAATTAAAGTCGGGAAAAGTTTGTATATCAATTCCCGACTAAGAGTTATGAGGATAGGATAGTAAAAAACTTTATTTTAGCTTCCAAATTGAGCCATTTTTAGTGCTAAATACTTCAAGAAAATTCTCTTTGGTCAACTCTTGCAGATTGACTTCTGCATTTTTTAGTGTTTGACTTGTTAAGACTGCAAACTCTTTGAGAGTCAAGGTATTATATTTTTGAAATACTGATTTCCGATCATTTTTGAAAAATTGGGGCCGAATACTCGGTATGAGTGTGCTAAGTTTTGCTTCAAATTCGGTGTAAGGTCGAGCACCATAAAGAAATAATGTATTTTTCGAAGCATCTGAAAAAAATAAGCTCGGAAAGCCTCGTACTCCCATTTCTTGGGCCAGAACCAAATCTTTTCTAAATAATTCCTTAGCCTGTCCGTCAAAATCTTGCTTTAATTGCTCTGCATCAAGTCCAATTTCTTTGGCAGCTTCTTCTAAATATTGCCATTTTGTGATATTCTTTTTCTCAAGAAAAACCATTTCTCGGATTCTTCTCAAAAACAAAATCGCTTTTTGTTTATCCTGAATTTCGGCTGCTTTAAATGCAATCGACGGTGGATAAGATGATGCAAGAGGGTCTTCCAACCAAACATCACCATCAATTGGCATTTCATAATGTCTGCTAACCTCGTCCCAATGATGAGCTACATCGCTTGGTTTACTGATACCTCCACTATTATACGACCAATCTTTGAGCAGACCACCCATGTGATATTCTATTTCTACCTCTTTTCCATACTCAAGTTTTAATCTCCGTAATTGAGGCTCGATACCCCAACATGAAGAGCAAATTGGGTCAGTAAAGTATATAATTTTGATGGATTTAGATTTTGCTTCTACCAGTGCTACCGTTGAGGTGCTATCTGGTTCTACGCCACAAATTCCTGAATTAATATCACATAGTAGTGGATTATCGTTTAACATTTTCTTATTGTTTTGTGCGTTACAAAAAGCTAAACCTAAACAAACGAAAAAAAATAGAACCTTCATTTTTGCGATTGTTAAGATTTTTTAATTTATTTATTCAAAACCAAAATTTGGTCGAGTAGGGATGAACCTATGACCATAAAATGATGTTGCAAAATTGCAAAGAAGTCCAACAGCTGTCAATTAGTCAAAAAAAACTGACTACCAATATTGTAATTATGAAAGAAACTAAATGCCCCGCCGAAGAATTATTAAAATCTATTGCAGGAAAGTGGAAACCGCAGATTTTG
Organism: Emticicia sp. W12TSBA100-4; assembly: GCF_040253585.1. Lineage (NCBI taxonomy): Bacteria > Pseudomonadati > Bacteroidota > Cytophagia > Cytophagales > Leadbetterellaceae > Emticicia > Emticicia sp. W12TSBA100-4. Next base: position 265,550 of record NZ_JBELAU010000006.1, on the reverse strand, counting down.
AAATTAGCAATTGATAATCCTGTTCGCTTCAACGCTCTATTACGTCAATTAGAAGGAGCCACCAAGCAAGCCATTGCAACTGCCTTGAAAGAATTGGAAACCGAAGGAATTTTATTGAAGACAACAATTAAACTAAAACCTTTGCATATAGAATATAGTTTGACCGAAAAAGGACAAAAAATTGTGCCTTTATTACAGCAATTTGAAGATTTTTAAAGCAAAAGTAAGCTACCTAAACAAAACTAAACGCTATTCGGTTTTCATTTAATACTATACGAAACTCGCTTCATGCTAAATATTTCAAAATACATCGACCATACATTGTTGAAACCTACTGCAACCGAAATGGATTTCAGAAAATTGTGTGAAGAAATTTATCAAAATAGTTTTTATTCTGCTTGTGTACCGCCATTTTATGTGAGTTTTGTAAAAGAGCTGCTTGAATACAGTGATGCCAAAGTTTGTACGGTTATTGGCTTTCCTTTAGGTTATCATTCTACAGAAACAAAGATAGCCGAAGCACAAAAGGTTTTGGCAGATGGTGCTGATGAATTGGATATGGTGATGAATATAAATGCTTTTAAATCAATGGCTTATGAAACAGTTAAGCAAGAGATAAAAACATTAGTTGAAATTACTCACAAAAAAAATGCTTTACTGAAAGTAATCATTGAAACTGCCTATTTAGATAATTTTGATATACGAATAGCTTGCGAAATCTGTGAAGAAGTTGGCGTAGATTTTGTAAAAACTTCCACTGGCTTCGCTCCAAAAGGTGCTGATATTGAGCAAGTTAAACTCATGCGAGAAGTATTACCAAGTAACATTCAAATCAAAGCATCGGGCGGAATTCAAACGTATGAGCAAGCAATGGCTTTCATCGAAGCTGGAGCAACCCGACTCGGCACGTCGTCGGGTGTGGCCATTGTGAGTGGGGGAGTAGGGTATAGTGGGTATTGATTTATATGTAGAACAACTTTTTAAGTTGTTTGTTATTGCCATAAACAATTTGAAAAATTGTTCTACAAAATCTTATTTCTCCATCAAATTTCCTAACAAAACATCAGGAGCAATCATTACTCGACTACCAGTTTCTGCATTTTCAAGATTTAAAACGCCACGTGGACAAACCGCCGAACAAACGCCACAACCTACACACGACGAACGTACAATATCTTGCCCTTTTTGGGCGTAAGCACGTACATCAATTCCCATTTCGCAATGCGTTGAGCAGTTACCACACGAAATGCATTGTCCGCCATTCGTTGTGATTCTGAATTTCGATTTGAATCTTTGTATTATTCCAAGATAAGCTGCCAACGGACAACCAAATCTGCACCAAACTCTATTGCCCATGAGTGGATAAAAACCTGTACCAACAACACCCGAAAAAATCGAACCAATCAAGAATCCATAGCTTGATTTTAGGCTTTCAGTTGGAATAAAACCGAGTATATTATAGCTACCCGTAAAATATGTATAAAGCACACCAATTGTCATGATAATGGCAAAGGCCAAAACACCATGAATGAGGTAGCGTTCTATCTTCCACGCCTTCAAAGATTTGTCAGAAAGTTGTCGGAAAGGGTCGCCCAAAGTCTCGGCCAAACCTCCACAACCACAAACCCACGAACAATACCAACGTTTGCCGAAAAAATAGACCATCACAGGCACGCCAACTACAAAAAGTGCAATTCCCCATACCAATAAAAATATACCAAATGTTCCGCCAGCAATTAATTTGTCAATCCTGTAATTAAAGAAAAAAGAATAATCAAGCGGCCACATATTTTTCAAATCAGCTGAAGGTAAATTCAGATTCGACATGATTTCGGGCAGAATGAAAGCTATACAAGTCTGAAAAAACATGATAGATAAAGTTCTGAATATCTGATACTTAGAGTGTCGATATTTGATAATATATCGGATTCCCATTACCAAAACTGAAATCGTATAGAGAAAACCATACATAAACCAACGGCTCGCCTCCCCACCGTTGATGAGTTTACTCACAGGGTCAACGAGCATTGTCCAATTGGCAATGTACTGCGGTTTGAAGTACAAAGCAATGTAGAATACTATTAAAAAAGTACCAATGCCCATACCCAGCCATTTGCGTGTCATGGCAGGGTTGAAGTAAATGCCATTGTTTTTAATTCCTGCGGGTCTTTGAGCTTCGGGAAGAATGAAAAGTAGTGCTCCCAAAATAGCCAAACCGAAAGTTAATAAAAACATAATGCCTTTATTATCAGCTAAATATCCGTTTGCAGAAGATTTTACGATTGTCAAGATTGTATCTTCGTAAATCTTTTTATCCCATGCTTGTTGGGCAATATAGACTTTATTGAGTTGATTTATGCCTTCTGTTAATTCAACGGTGAAAGTATAGGAATTTGAATAGCTTTGATCAACCATCGCTGCCAATTCTATTTTAGCATCCAGAAGGGCATCTTCTTTGAAGTTTTTCTCCAAAATTTCGCTGGTCAATGTATAATTATTCATGCCCAGAGTGCCAACAAATAGCCCAAATGCAGCAAGAAAAATGAAGAGTCCGAGTTTTTGTAGCATGACGTACAGGATTTACGAATGATGATTTACGAAATGGTTGCTCAAGAAATTATGATTTTGCGGATAGTAATTTAGAAAAGAGTCCTTTTTTTGATTTTAATTGTAAATTACTTCCAGTTTCAATATTGTATTTTTCCAATATTTCCTTTTCGTACTGTTTAAAAAATTCGGGGTCGAAGTTGGCTTTTGGAAGGTTTTCTAAAACATATTCGATGCTTTTACCTGATGAAATCCATTCATCCCAAATTTCGTGTCGCATTCTGATGCCAAATGTGTTCACACCCGTAACACTCTTACTACCAGCTTGATAATTTATTCTTACGCAGATTCTACCCGATGTATGTTCCCAATAAAAAGTTTTCGTATCTGCTGGCAATTCAGCAGGAACTTGACCGTAAGTTTGGTACTCAATATCAAAGAATTTGGCAGAATTAAAGAAAATCCCAGGTTGATATTTTGTTGGTTTACCGCAGAGTGTTCGGGCTACTGTTTCGCCCATGATTCGGCCTGTGTACCAAATTTGTTCAATGCTTTTGCGGTCTTTTTGTGGGGTTTCGTGTTCGGCACAATCGCCAATGGCATAGACATCAGCAATATTTGTTTCGAGATATTCATTGACCAAAATTCCACGATTGAGTTTTATTCCGCCAACGCCCAACACAAACGCAGGCTTTTCTCTTCCAATCATGTTTCCTTGTGGCACTTTCAACAAACCAATATTTGGACTAACTCCTACCGTTAAACCTACAAATTGGCATTCGATTTCCTCACCAGATTTTGTTCGTATCGCTTTTACTTGTCCATTTTTATCGCCAATTATTTCATCTAACTCGCTCGAAAACTTGAGATTTATATGATTATCTTTGATATGTCTCGAAATCAAAGCCGATTCTTCGGGAGGCATTACGGCATTCCAAAAACTACTTTCTCGTACCAAAAATGTCACTTCGATTCCTCTCGAATGAAGCATTTCGGCCAATTCTACACCAATCAAACCCCCGCCTACAATAACCGCTCTTTTGATTGTGGGTGTTATTTCTTCCAAAGATTCTAAATCTTGGTAGCTGTAAAGTCCTTGTACGCCTTTGAGGTTTTGCCCTTTCCAGCCAAATTTATTGGGGGTTGAACCAAGTGCTAAAATCAATTTATCGTAACTTATTGCCCCTCCGATTTTAGCTTCTTTGTCATCATCATCATTGAGCAATCTGAAATATAATTTCTTTTCTTCAAAATCAACTGTTTTAACCCAAGCACGCTTCAGTTCAATACGATTTTTCTCCCAAAAACAATCTTCGTAGGGTTTTGTATGTTCAAATTTCATGTGTCCCATATAGACATACATGAGAGCCGTACGAGAAAAAAAATGGTCAGTTTCGCCCGAAATGACTGTGATTTTACAATCAGACTGCTTTCTGATATGTCGAGCGGCCGTAATTCCGCTAATGCCATTTCCTATAATAACTACGTGTTCCATGTGGGTTGAGTTTGTAAAACTATTCTTTTGATTGCCCGTTTTCGTTTACAAATTTGTAGATTTTGAAGATGCTGGTTTGTCAGCTAACCGACGAAATATACGAAGAAATTTTATAATTAGTTTGTATAGCAACTGCTTCGGCAGTCCGATTTCCAAATTGCCTGTGACTGTTACAATTTGAAATCGGAGTTGCGGACAACTTGTGTTACGATTTATTTCTCAGGCAAATGTACTTCCGCCATCATACAGCGTGCCGAACCGCCACCGCAGGTTTCAATCATTGTGAGGTCAAAGTGCTGAATAACAGCATATTCTTCGAGTTCAACGATTTGAGCATGGCTAAGAGAATTATAAGCTGATGTTGACATCACAAGTAAATTATTTCCTTTTAAACTCTTGACCAATAGCATATTACCAGAAAACTGATTCATTTGTTCGAGCGAAATTACAATGACATTTTTACCACTATTTTCCAAAGTAGTTTTCACCGCCAAACGCTCATCTAAATCTGGAATGGATTCCAAGCAAATAACCGCAAAAGTATCGCCAATGCACATCACAACGTTAGTATGATAGACTTCTTTGCCTTGTCTATCAACCGAAGTAAACTTTACTAATTTGTAGTTCATTTGCTTTGCCCAAGCATCCAAAACCTCTGCGTTTGTTCGTGGCGAAATGCAGGCATAAGAAGTGCGGTGCATTCGGTCGAGAACCATGCTGCCTGTACCTTCGAGAAATTTATTTTCTTTCTCGAAATGCGTAAAATCAAGTATAACTTCTACATGGAATTTCGTGCGTAAATCATCGATTATATCGCTTCTACGCTCCAAACGGCGGTTTTCGGCTTGCATCGGGTACAAACAAACCTTGCCCGAATGATGAAACGAAATCCAATTATTTGGGAAAATACTATCGGGCGTATGTGGCTCAAGTGTATCGTCATAGACCATCACATTTACGCCCGCAGCCCGCAGTTGGCTCACCATTGCATCAAATTCTTGGAGGGCTGCTTCTTGTGTAATAGAGTTTGTTAAAGACTTAGCTTTTGTATCTTGAAAAGCATTACTTTCGGCGGTTTGCTCATTAAAAGCAAAGTTCACAGGCCGAATCATTAATATGTTGGAAGTGGTTTGTGTTTGCATAAAATTTAATGTTGAATTAGTGAATGAGAGAATGAATGAATAATAGTTTTGAAGAAGTGAATTACTCTTCATAAATGAGTGAGTGATAGAATAAGTTTTTTTCTATTCCATCATTCACTCATTCTGAACGGGCGGCGAACCGCTTCAAAATTCTCTAAGTATTGGCATACTCATACAATGTGAGCCTCCTCTGGCTCTTGAAAGTTCGGCCGATGGCAACATGATAATTGTATCAGTCAAAGTTTCCGGTGAAAGTTCGTTTTTCTCAAATTTTTCGAGCAATTCAGCCGCTCTAATTGTTTGGAAACCAGCTTCACGGAATGCTTCGGCGGTTTTATCGTTTCGGTCATAGCCGATGGCGATTCCTTCTTTTACTACCAATAAATTACACGAATCCGTCCATTGTTCTCTTGCTCCGTAAGGGAATTCATTATTGCCCGAATATACAAACTTTATAGGCTCATAACAATTCAAATCATCTTTTGTTATCGACGAAAGCAGGTCTTCGAGGTTAGCAAAGTTTTTCACTTTCACTACGCCATCTTTATTGATAAATTGTTTTATTGTCAAGGCTTCATAACTCGGTTGTTGACCCAATTCTTCCCAAATAGATTGCTTTTCGGCCTCTTCTTGAATTCTACCGAGTGAACCCAACAGTACCCAAACATTGCGTTTGATTTGCGTAAAAACGGTGTCGATGTGCATATAATCACGTTTTTGCGGAATTTTCACAATTGTAACTTTCTGCACTGCGTTTTTCTCGAACAATAATTCAATGGCTTGTCTGGCGGCTTCAACTGAAGTTCGTTCGCTGACACCAATCAATAAATGATTTGGAGCAACCATCATTACATCGCCACCTTCGAGCGTATTTAAACGACCTTCTTGTTCTTCTTCGGGTAGTAAAAAATGGTTTTCGTCTTCCGTAATTTCAATAATTTTCCCTTGTAAATCTTCAAACATTGGATGATTAAAGAATACATATTTTGCCAAAAGTGACTCTCGTGTACGAGCATATTTGGCTGGTTTATTGAGCAAAAGATGGTCATTTACAACAATACCAATATCACGGGTAAAAATCAAGTTTGGAATTGGCGGAAAAAGCATTTTATTGTTCGGCAAAATACCCGTTATCAATACCCTGGCCAAGTCAATGTTTGGCATTTTGGCCATTTCGTTTTGAAATTGGTACGAACATTCTTCAACGGCACAAACCGCCGCAATGAGTTGTGTACGAACTACGGACATTTCTAAAATATCCGAGAGTAGTTTCTCAAACTCAATAACTTTATCTGAATTAAAATATTTTTTGTTGGAAGGCTTATGAAAATCTCTTGATTTGTCGGCATCAATTTCGCTGAGTTTTCCTTTAACTTTTTCATTATCAAGAAAATACAAAAGGATTTTTACGTAGAAATCATACTCATCTCTACGCATAGTCTCGAGATGAACGATGTCTTCAAATAACCAATCTTGAGCTTTTGAGGGTACAACTTTGCCCAAACCACTATCTGGACTATGGATAATAAGGCGACGCAAAGTGCCAACTTCTGAAGATACAAATATATTGTTGTTCATTTTTTTTACTGCTTTTAGCTATTAGTGATTAGCTTTTAGCTTTGATGATTTTAATGTAAAGAATTAACCTTTCCTCGAAACAAAGGGGATATTTCCGAAAGCTAAGCGGAACGCCGCCCGTAGCTAACGGTAATTGCTAAATGCTATAAAAAAATTAGTAAAAACCAAAATTGGCCATGAATGCCATGAGTTGAAAGAAGAAAACTGAGATTCGGTGTGGTTTACAAAAATGGCGATACAATCCCGTGAGCGTGAAGCTACAATTTTCGCCACGCAATTGGATTTTTTTGGATATATTTTTTTGTATTATTACCATAGTCTGTTGCAATATTACAAATCATTAAACTTATTTCAAAAGTTTTTCAAGCAAAATTCCTAACTTGCGATGTTCACATTTAAGACCCACAATGACCAATTTGTTTAGCCGAAATCGAGAACAATCGCAGTTAATTTTATTTTTCCTTCATAATTTTTTTATCAGTATCGGAACCGTCTTGGTGTACGTTTCGGCAAATATCATTTTGCTCGAAAATCACCCTGAGTTTTCATTACCAATTGCCTACATCGTCTCGACATTGGCCATGATGGGCGTCGGGAAAATCTACGAATATTACGAACACCATTATTTATTACAAACCCTCAGTATGCGGGTTTTGTTATCGGTTTTGGTGATGTCAATGCTCATGGGTTTGATAGTTTATCTGAGTCATTCGATTTTTACAGCAATCGGCATAATGGTTGGGTTTCGTATCATTTATTTGTTGGTCAATTTAGAGTTTTGGGGCGTTTCAGCGGTGGTTTTTGATGTTCGTCAAAGCAAGCGAATTTTCAGCGTTATTGGCTCGGGCGATGTTCCTGCTAAGGCCATTGGTGCAATCCTTACGGTACTCATTCATTCAACGTCGGTACTTTCTATTTTAATTGCGGTGGCGTTTTTTATGTTTTTGTTAGCTTTTTTTACTCAAAAACGTACTTTTCAGCTCACTGAAGTGCCAGGGTCGCAACCCGAACGCAAAAGCCGTAAAGATGATGCCAAGTACATTCAGCAGCTTTTTGGCGGAAACCGATTGATTTTCGAAATGTGTATCGGTTTGGTGGCGGTAGCACTTTCAGCTACTTGGATAGAGTATAATTTCTTCGTAAACGTCAAATATAAATTTCACAACCAACACGATGTCATTGCCTTTGTGGGTTATACCTTGGCCATTACGTATTCTATTTCTACGGTCGTAAAATTGCTGATTTCGAGTAAAGTCATTGAGCGTTTTGGGCTTCGGAATGCTTTGCTTTTCTTGCCTATCGGAACGGTTATTATTTCAATCGTTTTAGTGATTATTTCTACTTTACAGCAAGATGAATCTGTTTTATGGATTGAATTTAGTGCCGCCTATTTGCTTTTTGAAGTGATGCGTCGAACCATTTTCGACCCTGTGTTTTTGGTGATGTTTCAGCCACTCTCCACGCATCAACGCCTCAAAGGGCATACGCTGGCCAAAGGTTTTTATGAACCACTCGGCATGGGAATCGCTGGCCTTTTGCTCTTGGCCGAATATTATTTCGACTTTTCGTTTACTTGGATTCACTTCGGTTTTACGGTTATTTCGGCGTTTTTGGCTTCGTATTATCTTAGTCGAGCGTTTCGTCATTACATTATTGAACTGAAATCGGCTTTGAGCAAGCGTTTCTTAAGCGATGATGAATTGGTGATGCAAAAAGATGCCTTCAAGGCAATTATTAAAAACCTCAAAAGCGAAAAAACCGAAGAAGTCATCAGTGCCATTGATTGGATAACTCGTTTCGATGCACCAAAATTAGATGCATATTTGCCAAATTTACTCCAACATTCATCTGAGAATGTGCGTATAGCAGCTTTGCGTGCAGCCGATAAACTTGAATTGAGTGCCGAAAGCATCAAAATATTGAGTGACAATATTGCGACCGAACCCAACGCCATTTGCAGACAATTGGGCGGACAAATTTTAAGTAAAAAAGGGGTTTGGACAGACCAAAAACTAAATGAATACCTATCTTCTGATGATTTGGCATTGACCGAAGGTATTCTGACAACCACGCTTGCCACGCCCAACAAAGTTGGCAAACAGCAATTGGATAAATATTGCTTACCTGAAAGTAGTTTAGAGCAGAAACAAGTGGCTTTACGAATCATAAAAGCCTTAAAATTAGAAGATTATGAAGTTTTTGTTTTGGGATCTTCATTGAAAACCGAACTTCAATCTGAAGCTATCAAAGCCGCAGGAAGTTTGGCTACAAAACGGTTGGTTGTAATGCTGACACAATTTTTGTTTAGCCATTCGATGGCCAAACAAGCATTGAAACAACTCATTGACATTGGCGAGGAAGGTTTCATTACCATTTCTTCCCTCAAAAACACCGAAGATACGTTCGCTCTTAGAAAACTTATCAATTTTTGTGAGAAATATCAAACCGAAGACTCTCGAAAACTGCTGTTTTATTTAATCGAAAACAAAAATTGGGAAGTAAGTACGGCTGCTTTGAAGGCTTTAGGCAATTTTGAAAAAAATGAAGCTCATCGAGCTTTCTTTGAGCAATCCTTGGAATTGGAGTTCAAGCACGTTTATCAACTCTTAAATGGTTTTGATTCGATGCCAAAGGATACTTTATCCTATGAATTAGACCAAACTTCCGACCGTATTTTTTATATACTCACCTCTCTTTATGACCGAGACATCGTGCAAGATGCCATGCAGGGAGTAGAACATTCATCGAAAGAAAAACGAGCCAATGCTCTCGAAATTTTGGATAATATCATTCCGAGAGAAATCTATAAATGTCTTCACGCTTTGCTCGATGATTCGGGTATCGAAGAGAAAAAAAGTATTTTTGGTGAGTACATCGGCAAGAACACGGAGCTAAAATCTATTATTTCTGTGATTTTAGATAAGGGCGAACGCTATTTTGGAAACTGGACAATTGCACAGGCATTGCAAGTTTGGAGACCTGCACAAAGTAAGTTTTCGTTAGGAGAATTAAGTATTTTTGAGGCGTATCTCAACCATCCAAATACGCTGGTCAGAGAAGCGGCTTTCAAGACACTTACCGATAATGAAGTTTTCATACAACAACCCGAATTTGAAAAATATATTAAACAGATTGATATGAGTCATTCACACGAAAAAGCTACTGTATCCGAACTCGAACGAGTGATTGTATTGAAAAATACCCAACTTTTTGCCGAAACTCCCGAAAATGTACTAACATCAATTGTGCCAATCATGAAGGAAATTAGCTTTCACGAAGGAAAAACGATTTTCAAAAAAGGCGAAATCGGAAATTGTATGTATATCATTTATGCGGGCGAAATCGGTATTTATGACCACGAAACTTTACTCGCAACTTTCACAAAAGGCGATGTTTTTGGCGAATTGGCCTTGCTCGATGCCGAACCACGCTCAGCATCGGCGGTTGTAGAAAGCGATGTTTTACTTTTCAGAATCGACCAAGAAGATTTCTTTGATTTGATGGAAGAACGAAACGAACTTTTGAGAAGTGTGCTACGAATTCTTTGTCAGAGAATCAGAAATCAAAATGACAAAATCAGACGTTTGAGTTAAAACAAATCTTAAACCCACAATTTCGATGAGTAAAATTGATTTTAGCGATGTTGTAATTGCCACTTCCACAATGGCGGTTGTGATGGGTGTTGTCACAAAAATCTTAGAAACAAAGACTCGTGACCACAGGCTTCATACCATATTAAATTTTGCGTGGCTCGGCATGATGCTTTTGTCGATGCTGATAAATTTGATGGGTTATGAAACATCCTATTCGACAATTATTTGTTTGACTGTACTGTTTGCTGTACAGCGTTCAAAAGGCTTTCCACCTGCCCGAATGTTGTCCATTGCTTTTGTGCCAGCGGCTATTGTCTATCTCATCAATGACTTTTTTTTGTTTCTTACACCTAACTTTTTTAAAGATAACAAAGATTACTTCGATACCGCTCGTGGATTTGCTTTTATGTGGGTTTTAGGTTTTACGATTTATGCCCAACGCCAAGCCCAACGTGACAAAGTAGTGCGTGATAAAGCCGAAGCTGAAAGAAGAATCATTGAAGCAAAGAAACAAGAACTCGAATACCAAGTTGCCGAACGAACAGCCGAACTTACACAACAAAAAGAATCTTTAGAATTAGCTCTTGAAGAACTAAAAACCACACAAAACCAACTCATTCAGGCCGAGAAAATGGCTTCTTTGGGCGAACTCACGGCAGGAATTGCCCACGAAATCCAGAATCCGCTCAATTTTGTCAACAATTTTTCGGAGGTTTCGGTGGAACTTTGCCAAGAACTACAAGAAGAACTCGACAAAGAAGATTTCGACAAAACTTATATCGCCGAAATTTTAAGAGATATAAGTCAAAATCAACAAAAAATTACACATCATGGGCAGCGTGCCGCAAGCATTGTGCGAGGAATGTTACAACATTCAAGAGCCAGCAATGGTCAAAAAGAATTGACCGACATCAACGCACTGGCCGATGAATATTTGCGTCTGAGTTATCATGGTCTTAGAGCCAAAGACAAAACTTTCAATGCTGATTTCAAGACTGATTTAGACCCAAATCTGCCTAAAATCGAAGTTATTCCTCAAGATTTTGGACGAGTTTTACTCAATATTATCAATAATGCGTTTTATGCAGTTCAGCAAAAAGCCAAACAAGGAATAGAAGGCTACAAACCACTTGTGCAAATAAAAACGTTAATGACCGATGAAGAAATTGTGATAAAAATAACCGATAATGGCGGAGGAATGCCGGAAAACATAAAAACAAAGATTTTTCAACCATTTTTTACCACCAAACCAACTGGCCAAGGAACAGGTTTGGGACTTTCACTCAGCTACGATATTATCACAAAAGGACATGCAGGAACACTCGAAGTTGAAAGCACCGAAGGCGAAGGAACGACATTTATTATAACATTACCGTTAAAATAAAAGCTTTATGAAAAAGTACATTTGTTTGTTTTTATTCACTTTTACTGCAAATGTGCTTTTTGCACAATCATTCAATGCTGCTTCGATTGATAGCCTAAAAAATGAACTTTCAAAAGCCAAACATGATACCACAAAAGTACTGATTTTAGATAAACTTACTACTTTGTTTGCTTCCAGTAATCCGACTCAGGCATTGCGTTATGGGCGAGAAGCGTGGGCTTTGGCAAGTAAAATCAAGTATGATAAGGGTAAAGTTTTAAGTGCGTTGTCATCATGCCAAATCATGCTCAATACTTCTGATTATGCCGAGGCACTCAATAAACTTTTAGAAGCTCGATATATCTGTGAAAAGAGCAAAATGCCAAAAGAATTGGGCAACATTAATCTAAAATTGGCTTTACTTTATACCAATCGTAAGCAGTTTAAAAGTGCTTTGGAGTATCTATCAAAAGCTCATCAAGTTCGAGATTCTTTGCAAATTCCCGACCTTGATTATCCGCTCAATCAAACCTCTGGATATGTCTATAAAGATATGGGCGAATTTCAAAAAGCACTTGGTTTCTTCAAAAATGCGTATCAGAATTTAATAACAAAGAAAGCCGCACACCAATTATCAACAACCAGTTATTATATTGGAAGTACTTTTGCTGCTCTTAATCAAAGAGATTCGGCTTTGGCATATTTTCGTAAAAGTCTTTCTTTTCAAGCAAAATTCCACGAAGGACGAGTTTATTATGGTTTAGCCAGTGTATTTAAGGCCTCCAATCAACTCGATTCGGCGATATTTTATGCAAAAAAAGCACTCACTCGCTCCAATGAAAATCAGTTTATTCCTATTACAGTATTTTCGGCACAACTACTTTCGGAATTATATGAAAAGAAAAACGATTTAAAATCAGCTTTATTCTACACCAAAATTGCAACGGCCGAAAAAGACAGCCTTTTTAATGAGGAACAAATTCGACAAATCGAACGTCTTGCGTATGATGAAAAAGAACGTGAGTTAATAATCCAACGTCGAAGTGAAGTTCATCAAGCAGACCTCGAAGATAAAATCAAAATTTATGGTATTTCGACACTACTCATTATTGTACTTTTGGTGCTTTTCTTCCTTTATCGGAATAATAAAATCAAGCACAAGGCCAATCAGATATTGCATAGCCAGAAAGAGGAAATAGATACGCAACGAGCGAAGGCGGAAAAAGCCTTTCAAGATTTGAAAGCTACCCAAGCACAATTAATACAATCAGAAAAACTCGCTTCATTGGGAGAGCTTACGGCAGGAATTGCCCACGAAATTCAGAATCCATTAAATTTTGTCAATAATTTCTCCGAATTAAGCATCGACCTTACCCAAGAATTGAAGGAAGAAATAGAAAAAGTAAGTATTCCAGAAAAAGACAAAGAATATATTGATGAAATCATTGGAGATTTAACTCAAAATCAACAAAAAATCAATCAACACGGTAAAAGGGCAAGTAGCATTGTAAAAGGGATGTTGCAACATTCACGCTCAAGTTCGGGCGAAAAAGAATTAACCGATATGAATGCTTTAACAGATGAATATCTTCGATTGAGTTATCATGGACTGCGAGCGAAGGATAAAAGCGGTTCGACGTCTCGATTTAATGCTGATTTCAGAACCGATTTTGATGAAAATCTACCTAAAATAGCAGTAATTCCACAGGAAATTGGACGTGTTTTGTTGAATTTATTCAACAATGCCTTTTATGCGGTAAATCAACGCAGAATCGACCCCGTAGAGACGTTGCATGCAACGTCTGAGGCGACCCAGTCTCTACAAACGCAATATCATCCAATGATTTTTGTCACATCAAAAAAAATAGGTAACACTATTGAAATCAAAGTACAAGACAACGGAACAGGAATGTCAGAAGAAACAAAAGCCAAAATCTTTCAACCATTCTTCACAACAAAACCCACAGGTGAAGGTACAGGCTTGGGGCTTTCTCTGAGTTATGATATTATCACAAAAGGTCATGGCGGCACGCTCGAAGTAGAAAGCATTGAAGGCGAAGGAACAACATTTATCATTAAATTACCTTATATTTGAAAGCAATTTCAATTGAAATAAAATAGCCCATATTCCCATGAAAATATTAGTCGTTGATGATGAAGAAGATGTTAGAACGCTGTTTCAGCAACGTTTTCGCCGAGAAATCCGTGCGGGCGAATTTGATTTTGCATTCAGCGGTTCGGGCGAGGAAGCTCTTGAGTTTTTGAAAGACCAAGACTTAGAAGCAGTGCTGATACTTTCCGACATTAATATGCCAGGCATGAGTGGTATTGAACTTCTACGCCAAATTCGTTCAAAATCGCCTACTTCACCGCCAACAATTATGATGATAACTGCCTACGGCGATGCTCAAAGCCATGACCAAGCATTGGCTTTGGGAGCGAACGATTTCCTGACAAAACCACTCGACTTCATCGAACTCAAACAAAAACTCCAAAGCTCACTATGAACGCCAAAATAATGGTTGTTGATGATGAGGCCGATTTAGAAATCCTCATCAAACAAAAATTCCGCCGACAAATTAGAGAAAAAGTATATGAATTCTCCTTTGCTGCCAACGGTGCAGAAGCCTTGCGTCTTTTGCAGGAAAATCCAGATATTGACATGATATTGAGCGATATTAACATGCCCGAAATGGACGGTTTGACATTGCTTACAAAATTGGCCGAGCAAAATCCCTTACTAAAATCAGTAATTGTTTCTGCTTATGGCGATATGGATAATATCAGAGTGGCCATGAATCGAGGAGCATTTGATTTTTTGTGTAAACCCATCAATTTTGAAGATTTGGAACTAACAGTCGAGAAAACTCTCAAGCACGTTATTCAAATCAGAGAAACGCTTCAAGCCATTAAAGAAAATAATATTTTAAAAATGTATGTCGATGAAAATGTACTGAAATTTATGGGAAGCCACGAATTTGAGTCTTCATTGACCGCCAACGAAACCATAGAAGCCAGCGTTTTATTTGTTGATATTTGCGGCTTTACGGCCATTTCGGAGAAAGAAACGCCCGATATTGTTGTCAATCTCATAAATAAATATTTTGATGCGATGGTCAAAGAAATCATGGAGCAAGGCGGACACATTGATAAATTTATGGGCGATGCCGTAATGGCGGTTTTCAAGGGAGAATATCACCTCGACCGTGCCATTGAAGCGGCATTAGCTGTAAGAACAAGAATAGATTCTATCGAAGAAAGTTTACCAAGCCATATAAAATATACGCCAAAGGTTTCAATTGGAATCAATACTGGTGAGGTCATTTCGGGAAATATTGGCTCGGCATCGCTCCGACGATTGGACTATACCGTTATCGGCGATGTTGTAAATACTGCCCAACGTTTGCAGTCTGCTGCCCAGCCAAGTCAAATATTATTGAGCGAAAAAGCCTACATGATTGTAAAAGAATCTTTTACGTGCCAAGAAGTAGGCGAAATCAATCTCAAAAATAAAGCTTTACCTGTGAAGGTTTACGAAGTAGTTTCTTGAAAACATATAAAAAATCCAAGAAAAAAGGAACAACAATGTTTTATTTAGAGTTATTATAATTAAGAATAGCATCTTGGCTATTTTGATTGTATCTTTGCGAATTATTTGCGAACTAAAACTTATCTATTTTGTTATTTTATTTCGTACATACCTATTAAGTTTATCATAAGCAATAAAAATAAAATGCTCACTATCAGTAATTTACACGCCAGAATTGAGGAAAAAGAAATATTACGTGGAATCAATTTAGAAATCAAACCAGGTGAAGTTCATGCTATCATGGGGCCAAACGGCTCAGGTAAAAGTACTTTGGCTTCGGTTTTGGCAGGTCGTGAAGAATACGAAGTAACCGACGGTTCGGTTACATTCAACGGAAAAGACTTACTCGATTTAGCTCCCGAAAAACGTGCTGCTGAAGGTATTTTCTTGGCATTCCAATACCCTGTTGAGATTCCAGGTGTTACAACCATCAATTTCTTGAAAACGGCTCTCAACGAAATTCGTAAATATAATGGTCAAGAACCACTCGATGCCGCTCAATTTTTGAAGCGTATGAAAGAAAAAGCAAAATTGGTAAAAATCGACGATGCTCTTTTGAAACGCTCACTCAATGAAGGCTTTTCGGGTGGAGAGAAAAAACGCAACGAAATTTTTCAAATGGCTATGCTTGAGCCAACTCTCGGACTTTTAGACGAAACCGATTCGGGTCTTGATATTGATGCTCTTCGTATTGTTGCCGAAGGCGTAAACCAATTACGTGATGGACAACGTTCGTTTGTAGTAGTAACTCACTACCAACGTTTGCTCGATTACATCGTGCCAGATTTCGTTCACGTACTTTACAAAGGTCGTATCGTAAAATCGGGAACAAAAGAATTAGCTCTCGAATTGGAAGAAAAAGGCTACGATTGGATTAAGAACGAAGTTGACGCTCTTGAGGTAGCATAATACTCAATGAGTGAATGATAGAATGAAGAAATATTAAAAATTCTATCATTCACTCATTCAAAATTAGTTTTTATGCAGAAAATTCAAGTTAAAGATAGTACGAAACCTGTGGGGCATTATTCGCAAGCGATTGTGAGTGGTGGGCTGCTTTTTACTTCGGGTATTTTGCCGATAAAAATCATAACGGCCGAAAAACTACCAATCGAGTCAAATATTGAAGAACAATTAAAAGTTGTTTTTGATAATTTGACGCTGATTTTGCAGGAAGTAGGGTTGAGCTCTGAAAATGTAGTAAAAACTACGGTTTATATTTCAGGCGGAGAAAATTGGGGAATTGTGAACGAACTTTATGCAAAATTTTTCGGAGAACATCGCCCCGCACGTTCAATCATTCCAGTGCCTGAATTGCACTTTGGATATAAAGTAGAATTAGAAGCAATTGCAGAATTGTAGAACAATTTTCCGAAATTGTTCGGAGAAATTGATTATAGAAAATTTTGAATAATGAGTTCGATAGAAAATAAAGACGCATCAAGTCTAAAAGCAGAATTAATCGCTGATTTTCAGTTGTCACAAGCAAAATTGAATGGAAAAGCCGCTTTGCCGATTCATCAATTGCGTGGTGAAGCGATGCAAAACTTCGATAAATTAGGTTTTCCAACTATTCGTCATGAAGAATGGAAATACTCGAATGTGAGCAATTTAGTAAAGCAAACATTCGATTTTCATACAAAAACCGATTTTAATCAAGCCGACCTTGATAAGATTCCGTTGCCACATCTTACTGGAAACGTCTTGTATTTTATCAACGGTGTGTATAATGCTGAACTTTCGCAAATTGCTACTCCCGAAAATAAACTGAAAGTTATTCCGTTTTCGGAAGCATTGGCTCAACAACCCGAATTAATCGAAGGTTATTTTGGTAAATATGCCAATTACGAAACTGATGCTTTCACGGCTCTAAATACTGCTCTTGCCAACGATGGTGTTGTGGTACAAGTGGCTGATAATAAGATAGTTGAAGAACCAATTATTTTGAGATTTATTTCTGATGTACGCACGGCAAATGTGGGTTCTCAGCCTCGTAATTTGATAATTGTTGGTAAAAATTCACAAGTAAAAATTGCTGAAGCGTATCGCACAGTGGGCGACGGTGCTGCATTTGTAAATACTGTTACCGAAATCATCGTTGATGAGTCGGCAATGGTTGATTACTATAAAGTGCAAAGCGAAAGCGATAAATCGTATCATATCGGTACTACGCAAGTTTACCAAAAAGGCCGTAGTTATTTTTATTCAGCAACGGCAACTTTGAATGGTGGATTTGTAAGAAACAACCTCAATGTGGTACTTGATGGTGAGCATATCGAAAGTCATTTATTTGGCTTGTACGTGCCAAATGGCAAGCAACACGTTGATAATCACACAGTTGTTGACCACAGAAAACCAAATTGCGAAAGCCACGAGCTTTATAAAGG
The DNA here is from genome assembly GCF_040253585.1 of Emticicia sp. W12TSBA100-4. Lineage (NCBI taxonomy): Bacteria > Pseudomonadati > Bacteroidota > Cytophagia > Cytophagales > Leadbetterellaceae > Emticicia > Emticicia sp. W12TSBA100-4. Next base: position 247,856 of record NZ_JBELAU010000006.1, on the reverse strand, counting down.
TATTTTGATGGATAAGTCAACAGGTGTTTTCAATGGTAAAATTTTCGTAAGAGAAGACGCTCAGAAAACCAACGCTTACCAAAACTGCCGTAATGTGGTGACTTCTGATGAAGCAACCATGAATACAAAACCACAGTTAGAAATTTGGGCGGACGATGTAAAATGCTCGCACGGAACAACAACTGGGCAATTGAACGATGAAGCTATTTTCTATATGCAGTCGAGAGGTATTCCGAAAAAAGAAGCGATTCGTTTGCAACTTTTAGCTTTTGCACAAGATGTTGTAACACAAATCAAAATTGATTCAATTAGAGAATATATCGAAGAGTTAATCTTAGATAAACTTCAAGGAGCTTGATAGAATAATATATATCAAAACGCCTCATAATCAGCGATTATGAGGCGTTTTTGTTTGAAATCTACTTCAATACTTCTACTGAAATCTTGCTATCGGCATAAATGCGATGCGTTGCTTTCTGAAAATCCTTTTCCTCGGCTTTGTAGATATTTGGTACATATTTTTGTGGGTTAATATCAAATAAAGGAAAGGCCGTTGATTGCACTTGAATCATGATTTTATGCCCTTTTTTAAATGTGTGCAAAACATCTTGCAAACGGAAATTAATATCAGTCTTCTTATTTGCCACTAAAGGTTCTGGTTTTGAAAATGAGTTACGGAAACGAGCACGCATGATTTCGCTACGTACCATTTGTTGGTAGCCACCCAACGTAATATGTTTGGGTGTGTATGGGGAGTTTGGTTCGTCTCCTGGGTAAACATCAATTAATTTAACAAAAAAGTCAGCATCCGTTCCTGTTGTTGAAATTTTAAGGTTTGCCATTATTTCGCCACCAAGTGTGACGTCTTCTGTCAAAACTTCGGTTTCGTAAGTCATTACATCTGTTCTGCGACCTGCAAAACGTTGGTCTTCACTCATATAGTTTCGTGGACTAAAGCCTGTAATTTGCTTTGGGTCTTCGGTATATGGTACTGGCTTTGATGGGTCAGAAATATACTCTCCAAATCCTTTTCCTGTCATTTCATTTGATAATTTCCCATTTGGATTTAAGTAAAAATCAATTTTTTGAGCAGTTTTTACTGGAAACTCAGCAAATTCACGCCATTCTTTTTTCCCAGTATCAAATAAATATGCTTCAGGTAAACCAGTTTTTCCATCTCCCGATTCTTTTAAAAAGTGTTTGAAGAATTTCAATTCCATATTTTTTTGAAAATAGGTAGAAACACTATCTCCAAAATAAACATTTGAGTGAAAATGATGTCCACGCTCACGAGACCAATCTCCATGCCCAAAAGGCCCCATTACGATTGTATTATAGGCATTTGCATTATATTTTTCTAAATTTTTATAGATATTCAATGGACCAGGTAAATCTTCAGCATCAAACCAACCACCAACTACCATGATTGCAGGTAAATTTTTGACATTTTTTAGATGAGGAAGGATGTTTCGTTTTTGCCAAAATTCATCATAATTTGGGTGTTCGATGAGTTCATTCCAAAAGAAATTATCGCCATAAACTTTGTTGAAATTCTTTAAAGGAGTCATGGTTTTATACCAATCAAAACCATCGACTGTATTGAGTTTTGGAAATTTATCATCATACCACGAATTGGGCGTTGGTTGAGGGTGCTGTACACCAAAAACTGGGAAAGTCATACCATAACCCAGAGTAAAAGCTCCATTATGGTGAAAATCATCAAAGAAAAAGTCAGAAATTGGTGCTTGTGGTGAGGCCGCTTTCAAGGCTGGATGCCCGCATAAAGCTCCAGCGATGGTATAAAATCCTGGATAAGAAATGCCATATTGACCAACTCGACCATTGTTGTTTGGAATATTTTTTACTAACCAATCAATGGTATCGTAAGTATCTGACGCTTCATCAACGTCAGTTGGCTTTGTTTTGTTAGGTATATGAGGTGTCATATTGGTGAATACACCTTCCGACATCCATCGTCCACGTACATCTTGGTCAACAAAAATGAACTTTTCTCGCATCATATAGCGAGAATAATATAACATTTTAGGGTATTCTTCCTTTCCATAAGGAGCAACATCATAGCAAGTCCGTTGCATCACTATTGGATAAGTATTGTTTGGAGAAGCATCTTTTGGTGTATAGATATTGGTAAAAAGTTTTACCCCATCTCGCATCGAGATTTGTACTTGGGTTTTTACGTAATTTTCTCTCACAAAAGCAGAATCTTGCTGTGCAATAGTTAGTGTTTGTGCTTTTGCTGTAATTGATAATATGCTTACTATCAATAAAATAAAAGTTTTTTTCATGATTTATTAGAAGAGTTGATTACTATTTATCGAGTTGATTACCTTAAAAATTTGAGCCACTATCTTAGCAAAAATAGTGGCTCAAACTATGTTATCTAAACTGCTGAATTTTATGCAGCTTCATTCAATTCTCCTTCCCACTTAGCCACAACTGCTGTTGCTACCGCATTCCCTGCTACTGAAGTTGCTGAGCGACCCATATCTAACAACCAATCAACCGCCAAAACTAAACTAATGCCTTCTTGTGGGAGTCCAAACATGGTGAGTGTTCCCGCAATAACAACCAACGACGCACGTGGCACGCCTGCAATACCTTTACTTGTGAGTAGGAGCGTAAGTAACATCGTTACTTGTTGGCCAAGTGTTAGTTCGATACCATAGATTTGAGCGATAAATCCTGTTGCAAAGGTCATGTACATCATTGAACCATCAAGGTTGAAAGAATAACCTAAAGGCAAAACAAAACTGATGATTCGCTCAGAAATACCAAATTTTTTGAGTTGTTCAATCTGTAAAGGCATTGATGCCTCCGAACTTGCCGTACTGAACGATAAGAATAGAGCGTCTTTTACAAATTTCAATAATTTCCAGTAGTCGATTTTCTGAACAAGACAAATTACCCACAGAACAACGACGATGAAAAAAGCCAATGTTGCGAAGAAACAAACGATTAAATATAAATAACCACCGAGTACACCCAAACCTTTGGCGGCAATAACGGCCGCAACCGAACCAAAAACTGCATAAGGAGCGAATGTCATTACATAACCAACAATCTTAAACATCACTTCAGAAATGGCATCGAGGGCTTTGGTTACACTTTTTCCTTTTTCGCCAATGGCTGCCAATGCTACACCAAAAAATAATGAAAATACTACTATTTGTAGCACTTCATTGGTAGAAAGTGCTTCAAAAATACTTTTTGGGAAAACGTGCGTGATAAAGTTTTCGAGCGTCATTTTCTTAGCTTCAACACCTGTATCGGTGCCTGTACTTGGTAAATCAAGCGTCATTACTTTGCCAGGTTTCATAATATTTACGGCAATCAAACCCGTAGCCAATGAAAGAATGGTGGCAAAATAAAAATAACCCAATGTTTTAAGGCCGATACGACCAACTACTTTGAAATCTCCAAGTTTGGCAATTCCAACAACCAAAATAGAAAGTACCAATGGCCCCAGAATCATCTGAATCATTCGTAAAAAAATCTTTGAAAGCAACTGCAGATATGAACTCCAATCTTTTACGCCTTCATTGGCTTTTACCTGTTCAGGTGTAAGCAATGCGGAATCTTTGATGCTAAATTGCCCTAAATCAAAATGATTGTGGATGAAATAACCGACAATGATACCAAGCGTCATGCCGATGAAGATTTTCCAAGTAATGTTTAATTTCATAGTGGTAAATACATCCTCCACCTAAAGGATGTGCTGTTTAGTTAGTTGATTTACTCCTTGCCCTAAAGGAGTTTTAAGTATTTTCTTTGGTCATATTTTTTCAACCAACATCAGCTTTTAGGGACTTTTATTCCCCTTTAGGGGTTAGGGGTTTTGAAAATTCGCTGATAAATTGGTTTGCGATAAAGGAATTGAAGATACAAGATAGGATAAAAAATGTAATCTGTCAAAATAGTGGGCGTGCGAAACTCAATTTCGTCAATAATTTTACTTCCAGAGCCTTTAATCGAAGTATTATCTCTTACGATTCTATGCTTGTGTTTCCAGTATTTTAGGAAAAAAGGAAGCTGAACTCCTTCATCAATAAAGTATGATTCTGCTACCGATAAATAAGAATCTGTGATTTTACTCACCCAAACTTGCCGTATAATAAAAAAGTTTAGTTCAAATGTAACTTTTTCACCAACTTTCTGTCCAAAGGATATAAGTTTCACAGGAGGAAATGGTGGAGATAGTTTGAGGAGTAATTTATCATCAAATTGATTCCATACGTCACTAACCGATTGATCTACAGCGGTTTCGATGTTTATTTTCATTGTTTGTTGCTTATTTGAGCGTGAAATAAAATAGTTTTTAAGAAAGGAAAACTGTCCGAGTGGTAAATACGTAAGTAGAAGTACCGTAAAATACGTACTAAAAATCAGGGGTTTTTACGCTAAAATTATCAAAAATACTTTCAGACCTTTGTTATGTTCAAATAACCCAAAAAAGAAGCTTTATGTTTTTACAAATTTACACAAGTCTTGGTCATTTAATCATGATTTATCCACTACAATTTTTATTAGTAGGGGTTTTGTTTGCTTTGGGAGTTTATGAACTCTATCATTTTTTAGAAATAGGAAAATTTTTGAGCATTGGTCGAAACTTCGGCCAGCGTAAATATATTAAGTAGATTATGTTTCATCATAGTGGTTAGGGTTGTACACAAAGAGCCGTTTCGTTTGAGACGGCTTTTTTGTTGATTGATTTTATGAAGTTAGACTTCGCATTTTATATATAATCTTAATATAATTATATGAAATATAGAAAAAGTATATTTTTTACTTGGATGCACGCAACATTTATTCTAAGTTTGGTTTAACGAAAATACTTATAACCAAATAATTAAAATGAAAAGCTTCACACTTTTCCTCTGGATTTATCTCGGAGGCTTATCTTCTATTTTTGCACAGCAGGTGCTTCTTCAAGGTTTTTATTGGGATTATCCCAAAGCCGGACAAGGCTATAATTGGTCAGATACGCTCAAAAATAAAGCTCCTGAACTTTCGGCGGCTGGTTTTACACATATTTGGTTTCCACCATTTGCAGGCAATGGAAATAAGTCGGGAGGCTATGACCCAAAAGATTTATTTATTGGGCAGAATTCTACGCAAACTTCTCTCGGGACTAAGCAAGAAATCAAAGATATGGTGGCAACTTTTACGGCAAATAATCTAAAACCAGTGGGCGATATGGTTTATAATCACCGTGATGGTGGAAAACCCGAAGCTAATAATGCCGTAAAAGAGTATATGTTGTTTTATGCAGGAAGAAATGATGGTTCTTGCCCCAATACTTCTTACAAATCACCATTTCCATCTGACCGAGTACGCATGATAATTCCCGTTGGTGGTTCAACTGGTTTGGGAGTAGGTACATATTATGTGAGTATTGGTTCTCGTTCGGGCGGATATGTTGGTAAGAAAATTATGCTTTTTGCTACTACAACTAAAGCAGGTGGCGGACAAGCTTGGGATTTTGTGAGTGGTTGCAACCCGAAAAACACAGCTATTACAGTTAACTCAGATATTGCTGCATCTGGTGCTGAGTATGTAACGAATCTGAAGCAAGGCTATTGGAATACTTTTGATTTTACGAATGATGTTGATGAATTTAAAATTACACTTGATGCCAATAATTACAATTCTGATGGCGATACGTTAGTTATTCAAGCTATAAATCTTTGTGGTGATTACACCGACCACCGAATTTCGAAGATTTGGTACACTACTGGTAGCACAGATATTGCTAATCCTGCAAACTGGAATTCTTCGGCCTATAAAGTTCAGTTTCAGACATTTACAGATTTTACGGGTTTACCAAGTGGACGTGGTGGAAGTAACTGGAAGTCATTCAGACCAAATTGGAACGAAGGTGGAGCAAGTTCAACGGGCGGGGCGACAACTACTTGTATTGGCCCTCAATGGAGTATGCAAAGCATGGATTATTTTTATGACTATGATCATAATCAATCAATGGCTCGTGATACCTTGATTGCTTGGACAAAATGGGCGTATGATGAATTGGAAGTAAGAGGCCTAAGGATGGATGCTATCAAGCATTTTGAAGCAAATTTTGTTGGGAAAATGCTGACCGAAATGTATAATGCCAATAAAATCCCTGATTTGGTAGTAGGTGAGTGGTACGGACAAGAAAATCCAGCGATACAAAATTGGGTAGCTGATGTAAACGCTTCGATGAGCACGGCTGCTCGAACGGCCATTCAGCCAAAAGTTTTTGATTTTGCTTTAAGAGATGCCCTTAAGCAAGCCTGCGATAATGGTGCGGATGCTCGAAATGCTTTTTATAATAGTTTCAGAGATGGACGTGGCATGAGTGGCTTCAACTTGGTAACCTTTGTAAATAACCACGATTTCAGAAGTTCAAACCCGACTTATGGTGATGCTTTGATTTGGCAAAATCCGATTTTAGCTTATGCTTATATTTTGACAAATAATCAGTTGGGAGTGCCTACGGTTTTTTATCCCGATTATTATGGTTATCCAGCTCATAATACTACTTATGGTACTGATACTTACGGTTTTGATTATCATCCGACAGGTTTACAACCTTTGAAAAAAGAAATTGACCAACTTTTACAAATTCAAAAACGATTTATCAATGGTTCGCAAGCAGTTTATTACCTCAATCACTATGGAGGAGCATTGAACCCTGTCCCTTCTCCAAATTTTTATCAAAAAGGTAAACATTGGCGAAGCTTGATTTACCAACTTGATTCAACAGGAAGTGTGGGCAAGCGTGAAGTAATTGTTGCGATCAACTTTGATGATGATAGCTTGAAAGTCAATCACTTAATTGCTAACAATGGGCGATATCCAGCAGGGACAAAGTTTACCGATATTCTTCAAAAATCTTCAACTTTAACTACTACAATCGATTCTCAAAATCGAATTTTTATTTCGTTACCTCCTAAGAGTTTCACTGTCTATATACAAGGCGAACCTCCATGCTTTGAGTATAATTTAAGTAAAAAACTGCCGAATGGGAGTATTTTGAAATTTGAATCACCGAATACAATTTCAGCCTCTAATTTGCTCGAAAATGGAGCAAATATCAAATATGATGCAGCCAAGAAAATCTTGTTAAACCCTGGCTTTCAAGTAGAGCAGGGTGCAGTTTTCGAAGCATTTATTGATGGTTGTGGCGGAGATAAATGATCGCCTTATAAAACTTTGCTGTAAAAATTTAACTTATTATTTATGAAGAATGTTCTCCTTTCATTCACAAAAAAACTTATTGCTGTTTTTATAATTTTAGGGCTGTGTTCGACTTCAACTTTTGCGGGAAGTGGCATATTTGAATCTTATGTAATTGTTCAAGCTAATGGAGGGTCAGCTAATTATTATGATTTGTTCGCATCCACAGGAAACCCCGATTTTCAAGGTTTAAATTTGGGTGTATTTTCGTGTGTAAACTCACTTGTAATAAAGGGAGGACAGAATAAAACCTATAAAAATGGCACTGATAATATTCTAAATGGCTATTTATATTACCGTGTCTATAAAAATGGGACGGACCCCAATTTGGTTGGTTTTACATCAATAAATCTTGGTTTTGATATTAATCTAAATGGTTCGGGCGACCAACAATGGACAAATTCAGGAGCAAATACTAACATTTTGCAAGGTTTGGCCGATGGAACTTATACTATTGAGGTTTATTCAAGTGCGGATTTTACTTATAGTGGAGGAAGTGGAACTCACTATCAGAATGTTGGGGGGGCAAATTATAAAGCAACTTTTACGGTTAGCAATCCTATCAATATTACTACCCAACCATTGACACCAGCCGCGTTTTGTTGGGGAACGAATGTAACCTTAACCGCCGCTGCTACTGGGGCAGATACTTATATTTGGCAAGAAGAAATTTCGGCAGGAAATTGGTTGAATATTTCGGGTGCAAATGGTTCAATGAATATTGCTGGAGGGACTGTTTCATTGACACTGACCAGCTTAACAACCTCCAAAAAAGTACGTTGTTTATTTACAAATTGTGGTGGAATAAACACTTTGCCCACCTCGGGAATTACGCTAACTCCTCAACGCCCCAGTATTTCACTCCAACCAATTTCTCAGACAGACTGTGATGGAAATACTGTTGACTTTACAATAACCGCGTCTGCAGGAAGTACCTTTGTATGGCAATGTAAGAAGCCCAGTGATGCAGATTTCTTGACTGTAAGTGCCACAACAAACTTGGTTATAACAAGTACATCGACAACTTCTGAATTAAAAGTTAAAAATATCGGGAATGCCGAAAATCCGCATTTGAGCATTTATAGATGTGTTGTTTCTGATGCAAATTCTTGCTCGATGATCTCAAATCAAGCAACTTTATCAGTTAATTCAATAAATAATATTGCAGATTCACCAGCTATTTGTACAGGCGGAAGTACTTCTTTTTTAGCAACTTTTGTAGGAATCACAACTTCCATTAAATGGCAAAAAGGTACTGTTGAAACTACGGCTGGTTCATATAGTGATTTGAATGATAGTTCACCCAACATACTTGGAACAACCACCAATACTCTTTCGTTGTCGAATGTTCCTTTTTTAGATAATAATACATTTTATAGAGTAAGAGCAGTATTTACGACCGTAACAAACTCAGGGACAGGTACTTGTACAAAAACTCAAGTGGTAAGTTCTGTAAATAATTCTGGTAAATTGATCGTCAACGCTTTACCAATCGCTCCAACTGCCAATAATGCCTCTCGATGTGATGTTGGAACAGTAACGCTTTCTGCAACTTCAACTTTAAATGCAGATGAAAGTTTTAGATGGTATGAAACCAATGTTTCAACGACAGTTTTAGGAACAGCAGCAACTTATACAACTACTTCATTAGCCGTTGGTACATATACCTATTATTTAAGTGTATATAATAGTAGTACCACTTGCGAAAGTATTCGTACGCCAGTAACAGTTATCGTAAATGCTATTCCAACTATTACTTTGGGCAGTGTGGCTGATATTTGTAATAATGCTACGAGTTTTAGTTTACCCTTTTCTGCTACCACAAATTCGCCAAATCAATATAGCATTTCTGTGGGAAGTCCAGCTTTGAGTAATTTTTTAGCAATTAATAATGCCACAATGGGCAGTTCGCCAATTGATGTTACAATTCCTGCGAATGCAACACCTAATACTTATCAATTTATTGTTTCAGTAAAAAATTCCAGCACGACCTGTATCTCGCCAGACCAAATTTTTACTATTAAAATTAATGATACACCCGTTACACCGACTGTTACGAATCCGATAAATTATTGTCAGAATGCTTCAACAACTATACTGTCGGCAATTGCAAGTGGTTCTAATTCTTTGTTATGGTACGGTACGAGCCCATCAAATGGAACATCAAGTCTTATAGCTCCAACCCCAAGTTCGAGTATAATCGGTACAACATCTTATTATGTAAGCCAGAAAAATGCCAATAACTGTGAGAGTTCGAGAGCCTTAATTTCTGTAGTAGTTCATGCAGTCCCAGTGGCTCCCGCAACTTCATCTATCAATTATTGTCAAAATGCCACAGCAGGAGCTCTTACTGCTACAAACTCTGGCTCTAATACTTTATTATGGTATGGTTTAAGTTCAGTTGCTGGAACAGCAAGCACTGCAGCTACAACTCCAAGTACGGCAAGTATTGGTACATTTGCTTATTATGTAAGTCAAATATCGCCATCACCTGCCAATTGCGAGAGCCCAAGAGCATCAATTGCTGTAACAATCAATGATTTACCACCAACACCGACAGTGGCAACTCCCGTAGAATATTGTCAAAACTCGACAGCTTCGGCACTTTCAGCTACCTCAATAGGTACAAATATTTTACTTTGGTACGGTACTAATGCTGTCGGTGGAACTTTAAGTGGAGCTGCTCCAAGCCCTTCGACAAGTTCAACAGGTACAACGAGCTACTTTGTGAGTCAGAAAGATGCCAATAATTGTGAAAGTTTAAGAGCAAAAATTGATGTCGTTGTTACGCCAAGTGTTTCGGCATCAATTTCGGGAACAAATGCTTTTTGTATCACTGGTGTTTTAAATAGCTCAACAATTTTAACTGCTAATCCGACTGGAGGAAATGGTTCATATAGCTATCAATGGCAGAATTTAGCTGGAAATATAGCTACAGCTACAAGCCAAACTTTGACGGTGAATAGCACAGTTCAGTCTGCTAACTCAGATACATATAGAATAACAATTATGTCTGGAAATTGTACAGCAACAGCGGCTATTACAGTAACCAAGCAAGGTTGGAGTGATATTCCAAACGTTTCAGTAAGTCCGATAGGAGATATTTGTGAAAGTGGTATAAAAACATTAAATATTAATAGTCCGAGTGCATTTGGTATCTATAAATGGTTTATTGATGCTTCTACTTTGACTCAAACACAAACGGGTACAAGTTTTTCTACACCAAATCTCACATCAACCACAACCTATTATGTAGCTCGTGAGCAGCAAAGTACTGCTAATCTTACCTGTCAGACCGAAAGAACTGCCATAGTTATTAATGTAAATGCTATTCCAGAATCTCCAACGATTGCAAACTCAGCCAATAAAACGACTTTCTGTAATAGTGAATCAGGATTTAATTTATCTATTTCGTGTATTTCTGGAAGTGCTAAATATCGTTTGAATAATGGTTCTTGGACAGATGGAAGTTTAGTTTCAATAAGTCCATCTACCTATAATTCTTCTACGATACTTAATTATGATTTTAAATGCTCATTGAATACCAATTGTGAAAGTGGATTGGTATCAACAAGTATTACTATCAATCCAGTACCAAATGCACCAACCGTTTCTGGAAATACAAGTATCTGTTTGGGGGCTTCAACAACTTTAACCGCAAGCGGCTGTTCGGGAACAGTCGTTTGGTCAAATGGCACAAGTGGTACTTCAATAATTGTTTCATCAGCAGGAACATATAATGCTACTTGTTTGGCAAATATATGCGTGAGTTTAGCTTCTGCTACCCAAATGGTTATAGTAAACTCAATACCTTCTGCCCCAACTATAGTATCAGATGATGCCGATAATATTGTTTGTGCAGGTACAAATGTAAAGCTAACTGTAAGTGATTGTGTGGGCACCGTTGTTTGGTCAAATGGCACAAGTGGTACTTCAATAATAGTTTCGTCATCAGGTACTTATAACGCTACTTGTTCAGTCAATGGTTGCATGAGTGCAGCTTCTTCGGTACAAAATATAGTTGTCAATCAAAATCCAACTGTTACTCTTGGCATTATAAATAGTATTTGTAATGCTGCAACAATTTTTGATTTACCCTATACATCTTCAACGAATTCTCCTGATAAATATACTTTAACTTCAACAATGCCAGATTTTATGGCAACTGCTGAAACTAATTTATTGGTATCGCCTATAACCATAACTATCCCTTCTGGTAAAACAGGTACACACAGTTTTACATTAAATTTAAAAAATAGTACAACAAATTGTATTAATAGCCAGACTTTTAGTTTAACAGTTTTGCCAGCTTTGCTGGGCGGAAGTATTGAAGTTTCATCAAGTACAATCAATTGTGCTGGTTATAATCCTGGAGTAATTTCAAGTGTAAGTATAGCAAGTGGTGGAAAATTAGCTTATGTATATCAATGGCAGTCATCAACAGATAATCAAAATTTTACTGATATTGCTGGAGAAAATCTTACAACTTATAATCCGCCTGCCATTACCCAAACAACGTATTATCGTAGAAAAGTAACTGATGCATGTGGAACAGTAGTTTACTCTTCAAATGTACATCAAGTTCAAATTGTGGCTGACCCGCAGATTACGCTAACGGATGCCAATGAACGAGTAATCTGTTCGGGTGAAAGTGTGAATTTAGAAGCAACCGCAATTGGTGGCTCAGGAACTTGTACCGCCACTTGGGAATCGTCGGCAACGCAAACTGGCACTTATTCAGTTGAACAAGCGGGTGGTTTGAGTTTTTCCAAAACGCTTATAAATAATAGCTCATCAACACCATTGGTTAAGTATTACAGAGTTGTTTATGACTGTTCGGGAACAGGTTCAAGTGCTTGTGGACGTTCAATTTCATCATCAGTAAGAGTTAGAGTAAACTATGTTCCAAATGCACCAATAGTTTCAGGGAATACAACTATTTGTGTAGGTAATTCAACTCTCTTGACAGCGAGTGGTTGTGCAGGTACAGTTACGTGGAGTGATTCATCAACAGGAAGTACGTTAAGTGTTTCATCAGCGGGAACTTATAGTGCAACTTGTACTGAAAATTCATGTGTAAGTTTACCTTCAAATATATTTAATTTAACGGTCAACCCAATACCCAATGCTCCAACTGTAATTTCAGATGATATAGATAATACGGTATGTGATGGAACAATTGTTAGACTCAGCGTAAGTGATTGTGGCGGTACAGTTGTTTGGTCTAATAGTACGAGTGCTACTTCTATAAACGTTTCATCATCAGGTACTTATAAAGCGATTTGTGTCGTGAATAATTGTGCGAGTGTGGCATCAACAACACAAACTGTTGTAGTGAATACGATTCCAACTGTTCCTATAATTTCTGGAAATACAAGTATTTGTTCTGGAAACTCAACAACTCTCACCGCAAGTGGGTGTTTAGGAGTTGTAATTTGGAATACAGGTGCGACCAGTAGTGCATTAAATGTCTCAACATCAGGCACTTATAACGTTGCTTGTGTCTTAAATGATTGTGTGAGTGCTGTTTCACAGACTAAAATAGTTTCTATAAATTCGATACCAATTGCTCCTACAATTTCGGGAAATAATAGTTTTTGTGTGGGAGGTTCGACGACATTGACTGCTAATGGATGTTCAGGGATGATTACATGGAGTACTGGCACAACAGGAAGCATATTGAGTGTTTCATCAGCAGGCACATACAGTGCAACCTGTACAGAAAACCTTTGTATAAGTGATGAGTCATTGATACAAACGGTTAGTGTAAATCCATTACCAACCATTTCACTGGAAACCATTGATAATATCTGTAATACTGCCACTACATTTGGTATATCATATACTGCCACCACCAATGCTCCAGATAAGTTTAGTTTGACCTCGATAATGCCTAATTTTATGCCGATTACTGAGGAGATACTGCCTGTATCACCGATTTTAGTGGCAATTCCACCAGCGAGAACGGGTATTCAAAACTTTACTTTGAATATTAAAAATAGTACGACAGGCTGTAATAATACTCAAACTTTTAGCGTAACGATTTTACCAGCGTTAGCGGGAGGAAGTATCGAATTATCTTCAAGTAGTATTAACTGTTCAGGATACAATGCAGGAGCGATCTCAAATGTAAGTTTGGCGAGTGGTGGTAAGGCAGATTATCTATATCAATGGCAGTCATCTACCGATAATCAGAATTTTTTAGATATTTCAGGGGCGAACACAACAACTTTTGACCCGCCTGCATTAACTGAAACGACCTATTACCGCCGAAAAGTGACAGATGCATGTGGAGCTGATGCAGTTTCATCCAATGTATATCAAATTCAAGTAGTTCCTGATCCACAAATTACAATTACAGATGCCGCTGAGCGTACAATATGTTCGGGTGAAAATATTAGTTTAGATGCTACGGTCATCGGAGGTTCTGGAATGTGTACCCCAACGTGGCAATCTTCATTGACTCTATCTGGTACCTACACTAATGAGCAAGTAGGTGGGCTAAGCTTTACCAAAGTTCTGACAAATAATACAACGGCTACAATTATTAAATACTACCGAGCAATTTATGGATGCAGTGGAACAGGTTCTGGCTCTTGTAATCAAGGAGTGTCGAGTGTTGTGAAGGTGACTGTAAATCCAGTACCAGATACCCCTATAATTACACCTGCTTCGGTTGTTATTTGTCCAAATCAATCAGCAATTCTAACTGCCAGTGGTTGTATAGGTATTGTGACATGGAATGGTGGTCAAACTGGAAGCACTTTGTCAGTTTCAGAAGCGGGTAGTTATTCAGCTAATTGTGTACTAAGTTCTTGTATCAGCACAACAAGTTCTTTAGCTACTGTCACGTTAGCTTCAGGAGGAACTCCTGTTGATCCACCTATCATTAGTGGTACTGCTACTATCTGTAATGGTCAATCTACCACTCTTACTGCTACAAATTGTTCTGGTCTTGTGACTTGGAGTAATGGATCAACGGGTGCAATAATTAACGTAAGTCCTTCTATTTCAGTAGATTATACCGCTACCTGTTTTGATGGAACTTGTACCAGTAATAATAGTAATAAAATTACAATAACAGTCAATTCGTATCCTACTATTACAACTCAACCTAAAAATGAAGCAGATTGTAATGGAAATTCGGTGACATTTAGGGTTATCGCAACTTCGGTAACAACTTATCAATGGCAACGGAAAATACCAAACGGAACTTTCACAGATATCGTTGCTGCTACGTCTAATGCATTGACAATTAGTGATGTTGGTAGTGCATCAGATCCAAATCTGACTGAATATAGAGTTGTAGTTTCAAATGCCGTTTGCAGTTTAACTTCAACGATTGCGGTACTTACTGTGAACTCAGTTGAGGGAAGTCTTGCAGATCAAACTATCTGTGATGGAGCAAATGCAAGTTTTAATTTATCAGCTATTAATATTTCGGGAAATATTCAAGGCTATCAATGGCAGCGAAGAATAGGCACATCTGGTACATGGAATGATATAGCAGATGCAACTACAACTACATTTACAATTAATGCTGCAACCAATGCTGATGAGCAGTATTATCGCTGTAAAGTAAATTTTTCAACAGGAGGTACAACTACTTGTGCCAGATATACAACTGAGGAGGATTCAAATGGTGCCAAATTGAATGTTTTAATTGCTTCAAAGCCAAATATTATAGGGACAAACGAGATTTGTTTGGGTAGAAGTACAACACTCACTGCTAATAATTGCGAAGGGATAATCGCATGGTCGAGTGGACAATCAACTGCTACAATATCTGTTTCGCCAACAAATAATACCTCATATACAGTTAGCTGCACTTCAACTCAGTGTGGGTTCAATGTTTTGTCTGCACCGTTTTTAGTCACTGTGAATTCAACTCCGCAACCTGAGATTATTACATACGATGTAATCACGCCTGCTACATTAATTTTTTCTGCTCTTACAACCGTTCCAGACGCCACTTTAATGTGGTATAATCGTGCGTCGGGCGGAACTGGTACCACAACAGCTCCTTCATTTTCGGCTGTTGGCACATACTCATACTGGGTAACACAGACTGACCCAATTTCTGGTTGCGAAAGCTTCAGATTGCCAATCATCGCAAAAGTTTTAAATTATTTTCATATAACTCAGCAACCATTAAATCAAGTTGATTGTAGAGGAAATTCAGTCTATTTTGGTGTTGTTGCAGTTGGCTCAAAAGCAGAATTTACTTATCAATGGCAACGAAAACGTCCAAATGACCCTGATTTTGTCAATTTAGTTGAAGATGGAAAAGGAATCAGAGGTTGGTATGCTAAGGAAATGGCGGTGTCAAATGTGGGAGATGCCAATAATCCAGACCAAACCCAATACCGCTGTATTATTGGGAATAATGGACAGTTTTTGACCTCCGAAATATCGACATTGACAGTTAATTCTTTGGTTGGTTCAATGCCTAATTTAGGTATATGTATAGGAGCTACCAATGAATTTAATTTACAAAACTATTTTACTATTACAGGAAATGTAATGAGCTATCAATGGCAAACTCGACCTGGTACGAGTGGGGCATGGACAAACTTAACTGACGGAAATGGAATTGTTGGAAGCTCAACAAGTATTTTAAAATTTACCAAAGCAACCTATGAGCAAGGAGTTTATTATCGTTGTTTAGTCAAATTCAATACCCAAGGTTTTGAATGTACCGAGCCAACTGATGCTGCTAAACTTATTGTTAGTGGTTTTCCTCCTGCTCCATCGGTTTCGAGTGTGTTTTACTGTCAGAATGCGAATGCGGTAAGATTAAAAGTTGATAGCCCAATTCAGAACCTTGTGTGGTACACGCAAGAGGTAGGAGGAAGTGGATTTAAAACAGCTCCAACACCTAATACAAGTATAGCAGGCGTATTCAAATATTATGTATCTGACCGTACTGACGAAGGCTGTGAAGGGCCAAGAGCAGTAATAAATGTTTCTGTGGGTGCATTGCCTCCAGCCCCGAAAAACACTACATTAAGTCCAATCTATGAAGGAAATACGTTGACATTCTCTGCTGAAGGGACTCCTGTCGAAAACCAAGTGTTACGTTGGTACACCACTCCAACTACTTCTACATTTTCGACAGTCGCTCCTGTATTTACAGCGGTTGGTATCTATACACGCTATGTGGCTCAAGTATCTGCTTTTGGGTGTGTAGGCCAACGAACTGCTATTACTGCCACTATTATTCCGAGCCTAAAATTTACTAAACAACCAACTTCAGAGGCCGATTGCGACGGAAATTCAGTGACATTTAGGGTGACGGCTACCGCTCCGAGTGCATTTACTTACCAATGGCAACGCCAAAGGCCAAACGAAACAAGTTTTATAGATTTACCTAATGAAATGTCTAATTCGCTCAAAATAAGCAATATCGGAAATACTGAAAATCCGAATTTGACAAAATATCGTTGCATAATAAAAGATGATAAAAATACTGTTATCTCAGAAGAAGCCATATTGACAGTAAATCAGATTGTAGGGAAATTAGCAACAATGAGTCTTTGTGATGGAAATGTAAGTAAATTATCATTCAGTAGTCTGAGTATTACAGGGAATGTGCTTATGTATCAGTGGCAGAAAAAAACTGGAAGTACTTATACTGATATTCCAACCAATGCTAATGGTATTGCAATTATCAACGAAATTGGTACTTATCGTGGTAGAATCACATTTTTAGTTGATAAAACGACAACATGTAATCGTTCGACAGAAGATTTTAAAGTAGAACTAAAACCAAGTCCAGTTGCACCCGACGTTACAAATCAATTCGTTTGTCAAAATACAGTTTTTGATATAACGAGGGCTGTTTCGGCAACAAATTCTCTACTTTGGTATGATTCAGCTACTGATACAACTGCTGATAAAACAACACCAAAAATTGATATAACTAAATTGAATAAAACCACTTATTATGTGAGCCAAATAACACCTTTTGGTTGCGAAAGCGAGCGAAAATCGTTTAACGTTGAGGTTGCTGCGATTCCAGAAAAACCAATTGTTAGTGATGTTGCTTATTGTCGAAATGCTCCAAGTCTTGCACTTACAGCAACTACTTTGCCACAAAATAAAGTAGTTTGGTATGCTTCATTAACTGCTAAAGATGCGTTTAGACAAACACCAATACCTGATACAAGAACAGATGGTGAAATCATTTATTTTGCAGCCACCCAGAATCTGGCTTCTTGCGAAAGTGAACGATTACCACTTAAAGTTTCGATTTCACCTTGTATCGCAACTTTTGAGAATAACTTCAACAATTGTTTGCAAGTTTCGGCTGATAGTGTGAAAGGAAATAAATGGTTTGACTTGCATGATAATTCAGGGAAAATCTATGCTTCAGTAAATCCTAATGGCTTAAATTTGGGTAAAGTTTCTATTTCGATTCGTCATTATGGACGAGGAAGTTCTGCAATTCCAGCCACCAAAAACGATACAAAGCTAATGGCTCGCTATGTCGATTTTCAAAGCTCTCTTTTGAATGAGTTTCCTACTGATGTCTCATTACGTATTTATTACTTAAATGAAGAATTGAATGAATATAAAACCTCGACCAATTTACCAAATCTAACTATTAATGATTTCAATATTCTACACTATGATGGAATCAGAGAAGATTGTGGTTTTGAAAATAATGATAATTTTACGGAGGGGGATAGCTACGTTATTTATAAAAATGTTATCGGAAATCAAATCGCTAAAGATTTCTTTTACTTGCAATTTGATGTAAATAAGTTTTCAGAAAATGGAGCAACCGCCAATGATTTTACAGAAATTAGTTTTAGCGGTAAAGAAATCGAGAAACAAAGCGTACAACTCAATTGGCAGAGCCATTATGAGATCAAAGCTGATAAATACATCTTAGAACGTAGCGAAGATTGTAAGAACTTTATAAAAATAGGCGAGATAAAGGCAAATGGCTCTGCAAGTACTTATGAAAGTGTTGATTATCAGCCATTTGCTGGCAAAAATTGTTATCGTTTGGTTTATATCGACAAAGATGGAACAAAGAAATATCTTGATGTAATCGAAGCGAATTTTACTAATACAGATCCGATATGTTCAGTATTCCCGAACCCTTGGACTAAAGGCGATGAAATAAATTTGTATTTGAGAAACATTAAAGCAAAAACCATTAAACTTTATGATATGAGTGGAAAAGACCTCTCGTTTAGTACAAGTAAAAATGAGTCAAAAATTATCACGATTCGCCCTGATGTACATCTTACTAAAGGTATTCATTTTGTGATAATAACGGGTGAAGACAATAGGAAATGTGTACAAAAAGTTGTTATAAACCCATAAAATAAAACACTAAGCCTTACAAATATTTGGTCTGGCTTAGTGCTTTTAAACTTCTTTATGGTGAAGGAATATATAGTCGAAAATGACTGAAGTTTTAGTGGTCAGCGATTGATTGCTTTACTTTTTTGTTGCTTGTTTTTAATAATTAAGCCCAAATTGTCAAAAAATCTTTTTCAGAAAGTACAAAATTGAAAAGTTTCGATGATGTTGGTGATAACTCTCAGATGATTGTAGTTGGGTAGTATTTTTTAGCATACCATTTGTCAAAAAAAATATACCTGACATAGCCAGAGCATCTTCCAAATAATTATTAAGAGCAAATGTATTATGATAAATCGAAAATGCAGCCACTATGCATGAGCTAATAATAAGACAGACACCTAAAAAAAATTGATAATAGTTGGTGTCATTGACAGCCCTAATGAGTGTAATAATAAAAATAAACCCTAAAATGAAAACAAAAATTACTGTAAGAGGAACATTTAAATCATTAATGTAAGGCAAAAAATGATTGGTAAAATAGATTAATGATAAAACAATTAAGATAATGCCAAGTACTAATCCCCAGTTTGTACCTAAAAACAAATATTGAGTTTTACTTTTTAGGCATAAAAGAATGAAAATCAGCATTAGTATAGAAATCAGCATTTCTATGACAAGTCCCACTTGAAGATGCCGCCAGATTGGCACTAATGAGGCTATTGCTGCACAAATTAAACTTACTATAAAGTATATATCTTGTGTATTAGTTGCTTTTTTTCGATTATCATAATAAAAAAAAGCACAGAAAAGGCAAAACAATACATTTAACGTGATACGTAGATTCGTGTTAAGAAAGAAAGCTACAATCAGGTATAAGCAAAGTATTGTGTAATGTATAGGCAATTTGTTATCCTTCATATTTGTGAAAGATTAGATATGACAATGTTAAGTAAAAATTGTAATATATCAATAGTGAAGGATGTTTTATATACCAAAAATTTATTAAACGTATCAGTGACAAATTAATGAGAAAGATGTTTGGAAGAATTCCTTTAACTTTGTGACCGAAAACCAACGTGAATAATGAAAAATTTTAATCTGAAATCATATCATGTAAGAGGTATGAACGCCGAAACAGAAGCAGAAAAATTGGCAATCAATGAAGAACTTAAAGGTTTATACGAAAGCCTTTCTGAAGAAGATAAAAAAGATTTTAACGAACAACTACAAACTTTTTTAGTAAAGGAAATGGCAGCCATAAAATCTGTTTATGATGCCACAAAAACTGATGATTTGAATTGAAAAATATAAATTCCCGTTCCCTTAGCTAAGCTGAAGGAAACGGGAATTTGTAATAATTATATCGCTTCCAAAATTCTCTCCATGCTCACTGCGTAACCAATTTTTTCTTTCAATTCAGCAATCGAAACACGCTCCTGTGTCATTGAGTCACGGTGACGAATCGTTACGGTATCGTCTTCCATTGTTTGGTAATCAACTGCAATACAGAATGGCGTTCCGATTAAATCTTGGCGAGTATAACGCTTACCAATTGCACCACCATCGTCATACACCGTACGGAACGATGATTTCAATGAGCTTGCAATTGCTTCCGCTTTTTCTGCCAAACCGTCTTTCTTCACCAGTGGTAATACGGCAGCTTTAATTGGGGCTAAAGCTGGGTGCAATTTCAAATAAACTCTTTCTTTATCTTCTTTACCTTCTTCGTTGCTTGGAATCGTTTCTTTTGTGAAAGCATTACAGAAAGTAGCCAAGAAAAGGCGGTCAGCACCTACCGAAGTTTCTACTACGTGCGGAATATAATTTCCGTACGGTTTGCCATTTTCGTCAAGGTCAGCATCAAAGTACTGTTGTTTTTTCTTCGATAATTCTTGGTGATTTCTTAAATCGAAATCGCCTCGGGCGTGAATACCTTCGATTTCTCTAAATCCGAACGGGAATTCAAACTCAATATCAACGGCTGCACTGGCGTAGTGAGCTAATTTCTCGTGGTCATGATACTTTAATTTTTCGGCAGGAAGACCAATCGCTTTATGGAATTTCAAACGAGTTTCTTTCCAGCTATTATACCATTGCGTAGAAGTGTCAGGACGAATGAAAAACTGCATTTCCATTTGTTCAAACTCACGCATACGGAAAATAAACTGACGAGCCACAATCTCATTTCTGAAAGCTTTTCCGATTTGGGCAATGCCAAAAGGCACTTTCATACGACCACTTTTTTGTACGTTCAAGAAGTTTACGAAAATACCTTGAGCAGTTTCTGGACGTAAATATATTAAACTCGAATCTTCGGCAACCGAACCCACTTGGGTTGAAAACATGAGGTTAAATTGACGAACTTCTGTCCAATTCAGAGTTTTTGAAATTGGGCAAACGATGTTTTCGGCAATAATTAAGTTTCTTACACCGTCCAAATCTTCAGCACCGAGCAATCTACCCATTTCGTTGAGCAAATTTTGTGCTTTTTCAGTTTCGCCAGCTTTAGCATATTCTTCGGCTTTTCCTTCCAAAAGTTGGTCGGCACGGTAGCGTTTTTTGCTGTCTTTATTATCAATCATTGGGTCGTTGAAGCCATCTACGTGACCCGACGCTTTCCACGTAAGCGGGTGCATGAAAATAGCGGCATCAATCCCCACGATATTATCATGAAGCTGAGTCATGGCTTTCCACCATGCAGCTTTGAGGTTATTTTTTAATTCAACACCATTCTGACCATAGTCATAAACGGCTTGAAGTCCATCATAAATTTCGGACGAAGGAAACACGAAGCCATATTCTTTTGCATGGCTAATAATGTCTTGAAGACTGGTTGCAGGAGCTGCGGCTGGTTGACTCATTATTTATTATAACTTATATGGTATTTTAACGTAAGACTTCTGATTTTCATCTTTTGAATAAATTTTCATCACAAAATTAACGAAATCCTTGCAAATACTTTGCCTATATCTTAATTTTTGCCAATAATTCAATTTTTGCTGCTGTAACTATGAAAAAACTCACGACTTTCGTTCGTAATCTCCTATCTATGTCCCCTGCTGAAGCAAAGGGCGTCATCGTAATCTTCGGAATCATCATTTTTGTAATCTTGCTGATGTTTGGAGCTGACTGGTTCTTTGCTCAGAAACCACAGAATTTAGTTATTTCTTCACCAAAAATGCTGGATAGTCTGACTGTTTCTCTGGATAATCGGAAGCCAGCTTACGGAAATCAATCGAGTTATGGACAAAAATATGAGAAATATGATGCTAAAAAATCCTACAAAAACTTCAATTTCGACCCAAATACTGCCTCGGTTGAGCAATTTGAGTCATTGGGTTTACCAAAATTCATTGCTGAACGCATTGAAAAATATCGTAGCAAAGGCGGTAAATTCAGGAAAAGGGAAGATTTTGCTAAAATTTATGGCATTCTACCAGATACTTATGAGCGTTTAGAGCCTTACATCACATTGCCATCAGCAGATGATGAGTCTTTACGCACGCCGCAAGCCGAAGCCACAAGCGTAGAGCGAACTGTGGCAGCTACTGCACCAAGTGAAGACAAGACAGTTGAAAATAAAATAGCAAACCCAAAAACAAATCCAAAACAACCCGTGCGTTTTGAATTAAACACGGGCGATACTACAGATTTTATGAAAATTAAAGGTATTGGTTCGGGCTATGCCAAACGAATTATCAAATTTAGAGATATGTTGGGCGGCTTTGTCAGTACAGAACAAATCAAAGAAACTTACGGGCTTCCGCCCGAAACTATTGATGAATTGTTGAAATATGGATTTGTTAAAAATGGAGTGAAAAGGCTGAAAGTCAACCAAATAGGTATTTCAGAATTTAGACATCCTTATTTGAAATACTACCAAGCTAAAGCAATTATTGCTTATCGTGAGCAACACGGAGCGTTTAAGAATTCGGAAGATTTGAAGCAGATTAAGGTATTAGATGAAGCTACAATTATGAAATTATTGCCTTATCTTGAGTTTTAAAAAAGTTGGGGCTTATTGTAAGCCCCAACAAATATTAGAATTTAAAATTATAAGACAAAGAAGGAATTGGTGAGCCAAAAACAACTAATTTATAAGAACTAATGGCGGTACCTGTACTACGTACAAAAACTGAATACGCATTTTTCTTTCCGTAAAGATTGAACACCGTAAAAGTAAAATGGCTCTTAAAACGTTTATCTTTCATACCTGGCTGATAGATATTCCATGCAAAATCAAGACGATGATAGTCAGGCAGACGTGCATTGTTTCGTACACCATAAAATGGATAGCTACGCCCTTGATAAACAATAAATCCTTCGGGTAAAGTATAAGGGCGGCCAGTACTGTATGAGAAATTAAAAGAAAAATCATGGTGTGTACCTTGATTAAAAATCACTGAGGCATTAAATGAGTGTGGACGGTCATAATTAGCTGCGTACCAGTTGCCAAAGTTGATTTGTTCTCCAAAACCACTTCCTTCATTCACTTTATTCATGGAGCGAGAGTATGTGTAGTTTATCCAACCCGTAGTTTCACCTTTTTTCTTAGAAAACATCACTTCTAAGCCATAAGAACGGTTTTTACCTTGTAAAAGCTGCGTTTCTGGATAACTCGATAGTAAAAAATCAGCACCAGGTTTGTAGTCGATAATATTACTGGTTAAACGATAATAGGCTTCTAATGAAAATTCATAAATATTACCTTTCAAATTATGGAAAATTCCACCCGAAAGCAAAGTACTTACTTGTGGTTTTATGTGTAAGTCAGAAGTTTTCCAGCGAGAAGTAGGTAAAGGTGTTGTAGTATTTGTAACAACCTGCATATATTGACGCATCAAATTGTAACCCAATTTTAGAGAGGTCCGTTCATTTAATGAATACTTCATACCAAGTCTTGGTTCGAACCCGCCGTAAGATTGCATGATTTTACCTTTGCCATAGTTAATCGTATCTCTTGCCGAAAAAGTATCTCGTGGTTCACCAGCTACATAAGTCTGTACAGTTCCTGGCCCGAGAGCATAAAACTGAGAATATCGAACTCCAACTGAAACAGTTGCTTTTGAAGATAGAGAAATTTCATCTTCGGCATAGATGGCTGTTTCGAGTGAATACTCTTTTGGCGTTTTGATTGATAAAACACTTTTACTTGTGCCTGGCAAGAGTTGTCCAGGGTCTATTTCGTAGCGAGTACCACTGATACCAATCTCAATATTTTGTTTGGCAATTGAGTAGTTAAGGTTGGTTTTTGCTTGCTGATATTTGATGCCCGAAAGTAACTCTACTTTGTTATCGGAGTTGAGTTCTGGAAGTAAGGTTTTTGGCACATAATCGGCTGAGACTACGGTTGTTTGTAAATTAAGTTTATTACTGATAGCATAAAACCATCTGGCCGAAAAACTATTACTCCGATAATCGTATTGAGTAGAAGTGGCATTGATTGCTCCAATTGCTCCTAAAAGTTTTGTTTGGAAAAAATCTTTGCTGTAATAACCCGAAGCAGTAAAGGTATTTTTGGTATTGATTCTCCAAAATACTTTTGCTACTAAATCAGCAAAATTTGCTTTTATATCATTGAGTTTTGGCGAAATAACAGGCAAAAGAAAGTCATTGTAAGATGCTCTCCCCGAAAACATTACACCGAGTTTCTCTTTAATAATTGGCATATCAAGTGTAAGCCGATTTGACACAAAACTAATACCACCGCTCATCTTAAACTTATCAAGCGATGGTTGTTGTAGAGCAACGTCCATCACTGAGGCGGCTCGCCCACCAAATCTTGCGGGGGTACTTCCTTTATAAACTTCCACGCTCGAAGCCGCTTCTGATGGAAATGCCGTAAACAATCCAAACATGTGCGTAGGGTTAAAAATCGGAATATCATCGAGCAAAAGCAAATTTTGGTCGGTAGTTCCGCCACGGATATTTACACCGTTTGAGGCTTCGCCCACACTCGTCACCCCTGGAAGCATTTGAAGTCCACGTAAAATATCTATTTCGCCAACTGCGGCTGGAAGTTTTCTTAAAGTTTTAATACTAAGTTGGCTAACCCCTAAAAGCGGACGCTGAATATTTGATTCAGCACCTTTACTTGATACAATCACCTCTTCTAATTCGTTTTCAACCAGACGTAAAAAATATTGTCGGTTTATATCTCCTCTTAGGTAAATGACTTCACGAAAAGGGCGATAACCTACAAATTTAATGGTAATGGCGTGTTCGCCCGAAGGTAGTGATAAATCAAAACGACCTTTGTCATCAGTAACTCCTCCGAATTTTCCAAAGTCAATATTGATAGATGCTTTCGGCAACGGTTTACCATCGATTGTATCTTTGATATAGCCACTAAATCGGTAATTGACCTGAGCGGAGGCCACAAGGCTACAAAGAAAAGTTAGAAGTAAGTATATTTTTTTCATTCTAAAAATAGTATCAAGATAGGAAAATGAGAATGTTGGATGTTTTAGTTTAATTTATCCAACCATTTGGCCGACTCGGGGTGCGTGTCAAACTCGAAACACATTGTGCATAAGGCGGACGTGTTAGGTCATTACCCATGGGTTCGGGGCTTAGAGGATGGTCAAGCAAGCCGATTGGGTTGATGTTTTTTCCTTCAGCCCCTTTTCTGTCTATCCAGTATCGTACAGTTCTTACACTCGTTACCATAAAGAAACCCGCAATAGATTCGCTTGGATTATTGACATTTTTTATATTGCCAATCAGTGCCGCAGGTGGCGTATCAACCAAACTACCATTGTTTTGAACTTGGTCAGCCAGCAATTTTAAATAACGATAAGCCGCTGGAGAAATTGATTGCTGTTTGATCTCGATTAAAGCTCCTCTTACGTTGTAGTAGGGTATTTTTGCAATAAGTCGATTGGCAATTGGTTGCCCATCTGAGTATATGTCAGTAAATACATTGAGGTCTTTATTGGTCAAAATATCCCAACAATCGCCTGGACAAAAGTAATCAAATGTTTGACCGTTAAAAGCCCTTTCTTCACGACAACGTGCAGGCACTGGAGTCAGAAAATAACGCCCATTATAGCAAGTAGCACATACATTTTGGCGTTCCCAAAGCTTCCATGTCCATAAATAATTGTTTTTATCTTGGGCGGGATCTTGAGTATCAAGATAAACATAATTGGCAGGGTCGTAAATGTTATTGCCTTTTTCTATACCTTTTACCACAAACTCATCGTGAACACCAATAATTTCGGGAACTTTGGTTATTTGGTCTTCAGAAGATTCATAACTTGTTCCGTCGGCTTTCGAGAATACCAGTTTATAATTAACATTGGTTTGTAACTTGAAACTGCTTGGTAAGGCATATACACCTTGTCCTTTTTCTATCAAGGTTATGCGTTCTCTGCCAGCAACAATTACTTCTACCTTAGCTTTGAGCAGTGGTTGGGCAAATACAGAGCCATTTACATTAACAGATTCAGAGAGACTAATAATTTGTTCGTCAGAAGTATCAGTTAGTGTGGCATCAACTGTCAGAATGCGTAAATTACTTTCAATGTTTTGCTCAAAAGGCTCAACACACGAACACACCCATAAACTAAGTGCTATGGTCAGTAACGTAAATTTTTTGATTATCACTATCGTAGAAATTGAATAAATGTATTTTTGACAAATATAAGAATTCTAAGGAAAGATTTTATTTTAAAAATGGATAATGGCGATTTATGCGATGAAAAGAGTAAATGTGTAGCTTTTGGGGAGAATTAGAGATGAGTGATATGAGTTACTCTTCCCAACCATCAGGTTTGATAGGAGTTCGGGTTGGGCTTAAAAGACATTTTACTAAAGGAGGTCTGCCAAACTCGTTTGGTATTGGTGGCTCTTGGTTAAGTGGATGGTCTCGTAGGCCAATAGGCTTTATTTTAAGTGTGTTAGGTACATTTCGGTCAAGCCAATATCGTTTTTTGGTTATACTCGTAACAAAAAAGAAACCTACGACTGGTTCGATAGCATTATTAATATTTTTGATATTACCGATGATAGCTGCTGGTGGAGTATCAACCAAAGTCCCTGTATTTTGAGTTTGTTCGGCCAATAATTTAAAATACTTATACGCTTCTACTGAAATGGATTGTTGTTGAATTTCGAGAAGTGTACCATTGGTTGAATAATATGGGATTTTTGCTACCAATCGGTTTTTTATTAATTTCCCGTTTGATAGCACATCGTTTAACACATTTAATTCCGTATTTTTAAGAATATCCCAACAATTACCCTCACAATAATAGTCAAAAAATTGCCCTTGATATTGTGCTTGTTTGAGGCACCCTGTATTAACATTGTACCGCCCACCTTCACAAGTGATACAAATATCTTGTTTTTCCCATTGTTGCCATGTCCAGAGGTAGTTGTTTTCTTCATCTTCAGGGTCTTGCGTATCAATAAATACATAATTAGCTGGTAAGTATTTATCACCTTTCTGAATACCATTCATCTCGAATACATCATGTATATGAATGATTTCTGATATTCCTGATAGCTTTTCTATCCCAGATTTATAACTTTTTCCATCAGATTTCGTGAATAATAACTGATACGTGTTCCCGATTTTAAGCCTAAAGTTTGCAGGAGGAACGTAAATACCCTCACGTTTTTCAATGAATGAAATTCGGTTTGAATTATTTTCCAATACTTCTACCTTTGCGTTTTGTACTGGAATATTAAAAACTGTACCTTTTGCATTGACCGATTCCATGATTGAAATATGCTGTTCGGTATCGAGATTGTTAAGTGCAGCATCGACTACCAATATTGTCAAATCGCTAACGATTCCAGCCTGAAAGACATCAACACATGCACTCAGCCAAGCTATCAAGACGATAATCGCCACAATGATTTTCGCTTTCATAAAATAAACTTAATAAGTAATAGCTTTAAGATTTGAAAAGTTAAACGACTTATAAGAAGGCAAATGACTTGCTTTATTTAGGCTGAGTACATTCAAATTTATAGAAAAAATTGAATATTTTTTCTATAAACTATGTAATTAAAATTAAACTTGTTTAAAGTTTTACTAACAATAGAGTTTTTTGTTTTTTAAACTGAATTTATACTAAGGCTGATAATATTGATTGCATAGGTAATTTAATCAATCCAACCTTTGGGTTTGAAAGGTGTGCGAGTTGGACTCAAAATACAAGGTGTAAGTGGCGGTCGGCCAGGTATATCTCCCATAGGTTCTTCTCTAATTGAGTGTTCTCTCAAGCCCGTTGGGGTTAGTTTTTGAGCAATGGGGTCTTTTCTATCAATCCAGTATTTTACATATCGTTCACTTGTGACCATAAAAAAGCCTGCTACAATTTCATTTGGATTATTGATATTATGAATATTTCCAATCAAAGCTGCGGGAGGTGTATCAACCAAACTACCGTTATTTTGAACTTGTTCGGCTAATAATTTTAAATATTGATAAGCACTCGGTGAGACTGATTGTTGTTTGATTTCAATCAAAGCCCCTGAAGAATTATAAAATGGTATTTTGGCTATCAAACGATTTGCTATTAGATTTCCATTTGTATAAATATCAGTAAAAACATTTAATTCTTTACTAAAAAACAGTTCCCAACAGTTACCATCACAATAATAGTCGTAAGTAACTCCTTCATAGCCTCTTTCTATTTTACATCCTGCTGGACGAGGTGTATCAAAATATCGTCCACCTTCACACGTAAAACAAATATTTTGTCGTTCCCATAATTTCCATGACCAGACATAACTATTTTTTTCATCAGCAGGATCTTTGGTGTCGAGATATATATAATTAGCATGTTCATATCCAAAGTTTTTTTCTATTCCATTGAAAACAAATTTATCATGGACTTTAATGATTTCGGGAACAGAAAACATCTTATCTATGCCTGATTCATATTTTGTCCCATCGGCTTTTGTGAAAAGAAGCTTATAAGTATTGCCTGCTTTTGCTTGAAAATTTTTGGGTAAAGCATATTTCCCTAAACCTTGTTCAGTAAATGGTATTTTTGTTGTGCCATTTACCTCTAACTCGACTGTGGCTTTCAGTACAGGAATAGAGGCAACATTTCTTGACAAACTTACTGATTCTGTAATACTGACAACTTGTTCTTCGCTGCTATCGGTGAGAGTGGCTTCTACGGTCAGGAGCCTTAAATTACTTTTTACATTAAGGTCATAAGGTTCAACACAAGAACAAATCCATATGAATATTGTCAGTATCAGTAGTATTTTTTTGTACATAAATTAGAACCTTATAATGTATTAAAATAGAAGAGAGCTTAAAGCAACACTAAATCTGGGAGTAAATATACTGAATCGTAGAAAAATCTTTGAATATTTTGGTGAATTAGCTGTTTTATGAGTTGTTGAGTATATCTTTGAGATTAAGAAATTTAATGACTCAAAAAATTCCCCAATCTATCTTCATCATGAAAAAAAGTGTTTTGTTTTTGGTTTTCATTTTATCTTATTTTGCAGATTTTGCTCAAAATAATCTTCCCAAAATCCTTCCTGAACGAGAGCGTGCAACTGTCATTGACGAGCTTCTCGAAGACAAAATGACCAATCTGCTGCCCAAACTGATGCGAAAAGAAGGGATTGATATGTGGGTCATAATTTCGAGAGAATATAACGAAGACCCTGTAATGAAAACAATGCTGCCTGCGGTTTGGCTCTCGGCTCGCCGTCGAACAATTATGGTGTTTTTTGATAAGGGTGAGAAAGAAGGTGTCGAACGTTATGCCATTGCTCGATATGATGTAGGTAATTTGCTAAAAGGGGAATGGGATTTAAATACCAATCCTGACCAATGGGATGCTTTAATGAAAACTATTAAAGAGAAAAATCCGAAGAAAATTGGACTAAATTTCTCGAAATACTACGCCCATGCCGATGGTCTGACTTATACCGAGCAGAAAGAATTTATGGATAAATTGCCTGCTGAGTTTCAAAGTAGAGTTGTATCTGCATCAAATTTGGCTGTAAATTGGCTGGAAACTCGGACGGAGAGAGAAATGGCTATTTATCAACAAATCTGCCGCATTTCGCACGAAATTATTCAGGAAGCATTTTCTGACCGTGTGATTCAGCCAGGAGTTACGACTACGGATGATGTAGTTTGGTGGATGCGTCAGCGAGTAACTGATTTGGGTCTTGAGACTTGGTTTCACCCAACCGTTGATATTCAACGCTACGACCCCGAAAATTTTGACCATCTACGTACATTCTCGAAGCGTCCACAAAAACAAGTAATCATGGCAGGTGATTTACTACACTGTGATTTTGGAATTACTTATTTACGCCTGAACACTGACCAACAGCAACATGCCTATGTACTTCGTGCGGGAGAAAGCGACGTACCTGAGTTTTTGAAAAAGGCCTTCAAACAAGGAAATCAAGTGCAAGATTGCTTAACCGAAAATTTTAAGGCAGGTATGAGTGGTAATGATATTTTGGCAAAAGCTCTTGAACAATCTAAAAAACAAGGTTTGAAAGGCGTAATTTACACACACCCAATTGGTAATCACGGACATGCAGCTGGCCCGACGATTGGCATGTGGGATAATCAAGGAAAAACTATTGGAAGCGGAGATTATCCGTTAAATACTAATACTGCTTATTCAATCGAACTTAATGCTTCTGTAGAATTAACTGAGTGGAAAAAAACTATCAGAATCATGCTCGAAGAAGATGGTTTTTTTGATGAAAAAGGATTCAGATATATTGATGGCCGTCAAACTGAAATTATTTCGATTCCAAGAGTTTTGAGTGGAGTGAAATAGTATCAAAAATATTATATCCACAGAAATACTAATTATCAAATCATATTCAATAAATTGCTTTATGATTCGCTCTCTACCAATAATTGAGGGCGAATCATTTTCTTCATTTTCTTTGCTGTCTTCTTAATTTTTGCTGTATTTAAAGATATTTCATGTCTTTTATTGAAAAGTTCTAACTGTGTCTTACTCAAATTCAATAAGATTCAGTATCTAAAATGTAATGCTATTTTTCAACCTTAACAAACACAATAAACAAATGAAAAGAAAACACCTTACATGGTTATTCTTAGTCTACTTATTGGGCGTTTTTGGACATATAAACGCCCAAAGCGTATTAATTGACCCCAGTAATAGCTCAAGCATTCTCAATGCACAAAGTACTACTAAAGGCTTTTTGCCCCCTCGGATGAGCGAAGTTCAACGAAATAACATGACTGGACTTGTTGTAGGCGTTATCGTTTATTGCCTTGATTGTACTTTAGGTGCTGGCCCGTATAGTTATAATGGTTCATCATGGACTCCAATGTTTGTGACCTCTTTTTCACCAGTAACTATTGGACAAAGTAAGTTTGGGGGAGTGGTTTTTTATGTAGATGACTCGGGGCAGCATGGTTTGGTAGCTGCACTTTCAGACCAAAGTTCTGCTACTTGGTATAATGGAAACTATAAGAATACTTTAGCTATTCGAAGTGGTATTTATAGTGGATTTTATAATACCGAACGTATAAATACTGAGCAAGGTGCTGGTATTTATGCTGCGAGTATAGCTACCCAAAATAATAGTGGTGGTTTTGGTGATTGGTATTTGCCATCGAAGGACGAAATGACTAAAATGTTTCAACAAATAGCAGTTATTCCTGCTATTACTGCTGGAGCTAACTATTGGAGTTCGACTGAAGAAAGTGTATCAAATCCCGAAAGTACATCGCTTAATGCTTATCAGGTTATACTAAGTTCAGGAGTATCTTCATTGCAAACCAAAAGCACCTCCGCAAGAGTCAGAGCAGTTCGTCGATTTTAACAAACCTTATACTAATCTAATCATGAGAAAAATATTTATTTATTGTTTACTATTTATATCCTTCCAAAATGTGGTATTAGGTCAAGCTACCCGTACTTGGGTTTCAGGTGTAGGTGATGATGTTAATCCTTGTAGCAGAACTGCTCCTTGCAAAACCTTTGCTGGTGCTATTTCAAAAACTGCTGCGGGCGGAGAAATATCGGTTTTAGACCCAGGTGGTTACGGTGCTGTTACGATTACAAAAGCAATCACTATCAACGGAGATGGTACACTCGCTGGAATTCTCAGTGCGGGTGTTTCTGGAGTTATAATCAACGCAGGAGTGAATGATATAGTCGTTATTCGTAGTATATCAATTAATGGCTCTACAACAGGAACTAATGGAATAAGATTTTTAGCTGGAGGGCAGCTACATGTAGAAAATTGTAGTATTAGTGGTTTTACTACCCGAGGAATAGATGTTAGTAAAACAGGTGCAGGTATTTTATCTGTTGAAAATACAAGTATTGTTGGACCTGCAGTTTCTGCAACTGGTATTTATATTGCCAATACTGCCGATACTATAAAAGCAACTTTAAAAAACGTTAAAATTAGCGGAGTAGATATTGGAGTGGATGTTGTAGCTGGCATATCATCTCCAACCGCTATAAGTTATATGACCATTTTAAATTCTAACATTTCAAACAATCATACGGGGGTAAGAGCAAAAAATGCAGGCGTGATAAATGTAGAGAGTACATCACTTTCTAATAATTATGTAGGTGTTATAGCGAGCGAAGCTGCTTCTGTTGTACGTTTGTCAAACACGGATATCTTTAATAATTCAATGTTTGGTATTGGAAACGGTCTTGGAAAAGTTATTTCTTTCGGAAATAATAACATTGCAGGAAATGCTGCAAATCAACCCATGCAAGTTATAGCTAAGCAATAAAATAATTGAATATAAAAGATTTGAGGACTTGGGATAGATATTATTCCAAGTCTTTTGTGTTTGTATTAAAAATAAGATAAATTTTAAGTTAAAACAGGTACTTTTGTATGAATTTACATTAAAAATACATGCAGTCAACTCTTGATAAAACTCAAATAAAAGCAATAATATTCGATGTTGATGGCACCTTACGAGATACTGACGACGAAATGGTGAAAAGTTTTGAACTGTTTTTATTGAAATTTGAATTTTTGATTTCAAGTAAGAAAGCCCAAACTGCTGCCCGAAGTATTGTGATGACTATGGAAAATCCAGCTCAAATAATCTTGCATTATGCCGATAGATGGGGCTGGGATAAATTTATTCATCAAGTAATAAATAGTATTAGATGGCTTTTGAAACCTTTTAAAAATACGCATAATTTCCAGACCATCGAAGGCATCAAGCCAATGATTGCAGAATTAGCAAAACATTACCCATTAGCAGTAGCGAGTGCAGGCGATGAGCAGACTGTAAAAGCTTTTTTAGCTCATGCTGGTATTACTCAGTATTTTAAATGTGTAGCCACTGCTCTTACTTGTCCCCATACAAAACCATTTGCCGACCCGCTCGTTTGGGCTGCTTTACAGATGGGAGTGGAGGTTGAAAACTGCATAATGGTTGGCGATACAACAGTTGATATGATGGCTGGGAAAAATGCAAAAACTCAAACAGTTGCGGTTTTGTGTGGTTTTGGCGAACGAGAAGAGTTAGAAGCATTAAATCCCAATTTGATATTAGTAACTACTGCCGATTTAACTTCTATATTAATTCCGTAAAATAATGCTTTTTTGATTGAACTTTTACAAAAGCCAAGTTTTGGTGGAATATTACAACATGAATACACTTTTGATAAAAATAATAATGATGCCCTTAGTGATTGGAGGGGTAACAATTGCCAGCAAAAAATGGGGGAATTTGGTGGGAGGTATAATTGCCAGTATGCCTTGGATTGCTGGACCAATTATGTTATTTTTTACATTTGAGCAGGGGGTTAATTTTGCAGTAGATAGCGTTAAGGGTATTATGATTGGTGTAATAGGTGTACTTGCTTTCTGTTTTGCGTATATATACTCGGCAGTCAAATCTAAATGGCATATAAGCTTATTCTTGGCTTATTTGGCCTTTATTGGAACGACCATTTTGCTTAAAACACTTGAAAACTTGATGAATTTAGATCTATGGTTTTTACTTGTAGTTATTCTGAGTTTGTTGGGAATAAAGGTTTTTCCACACTTAGAGACTCAGTCAGCTTCGGGACAGAAGCTTAAATATGATATCTATCTCCGAATGATTATTATTACAGTTTTTGTAACTTTAATTACCTATTTGGCCAAAATATTGGGCCCTACTTGGAGCGGAATTCTCACGCCATTTCCTATTATAACAGCTATTTTAGCAGCATTTACGCATTACACACAAGGAGCTTATGGCACTTCTATTATACTTCGAGGAATACTCACAGGTTTTATTGGTTTTGCTTCTTTTTTATATTTGCAAGCCCAACTTTTGCCTCATTTTTCAATTGCTATGGCTTTTGCGATTGGCTTCATAGTCAATATTTTACTTAATCTACTTATGCAGTACTTGGTGAAAAAATTTGTTTAGTTGGTTTTAACTTATATCATTCTACTTTCCATTATAAAAATTAAATATTTGTAACAAATCAGCACGGTCTTTTACAAATAGATTATTTTGTTTAATAAAAGCCTCAACTTCTAATCTTTTGTCGGCCATTAGTGCTAAAACAGACCTTTTATTAGGTTTAAATTTAAGTACTTCATTGCCTTGCGTAATGAAGTACTCTTTCTCTTTCGTGATTTTTATATCTTTGCTTCCTGTATTAAATGCCTCCACGTAGTCAGGTTTTTGAATATTTATTTTTGTATATTCAAGTAATTTTACTTTGCCATCAACCAATATTTCAAAGAAGCTCGGTTTTACTTTATCATAATTATCAACAAATTCTAATGTGCTTACGTAGTTTTTGGGAATTTGATTTGGCTTTTGCAAAGTAAAGCTTTTGATAAGCGTACCCGAAATGATTTTTATGCCTTCTGGCGTATTAAACTCCACTTCATTACCAAATAAAATGACTTTTATCTGTACATCGGTCAAAGAGTCTAATTTAACTGTACCTTTTGGAGTAGAAATAGTTCTTGAATAAAATCGGACCGTAGCCAAAGACCAATCTTGTTCGAGGTAATATGTTCCTAAGACATCTGTTGTGCGAGTATCAAAGCCATAAAGCATTGTCGATGTGTGTTGTCCGACCCTCAGCCCACCCAGATTTAGTGCATCTTTGGTGTTTTGCATCATACCATTTTGAGCAAAAACCATTGGTTGGGATAAGCTAAAAATGATAATAGCAAGTTTTTTCATAGCATTTGACATTAGTATTTTAATACGTAATAGCTCTAATGATAATGTTTAGCATTTAAAATATCTTCAATCTAATTCTAAACATTCTAACGCATATCATGATCAATTTAGTGGGTTCGCCAACGACTAAATCACTAAATTTACTACCAATAACATCACAGTAAGAAAAATAAGTAAAACTGTTTGGCGGAATTCACTTCGGTAGTTTTCAGTACTACTTTTAAGACTTCTGAGCGAAAGAAGCTCAAAAATTATACAACCACCTCCTAAAACACCCAGTGCAATAGATTTAAAAGTAGGTGATGGCATTTGGGCAGGTGCAATAATTACTCCCAAAAATAGTACGATGATTATCCACTTATAATTTTGATTCGATAAGAATGTCATGTTTTTATTGATTTTTGGTTTCTAATTCAGAATTATCTTCGCTGATATCTTTTGATGGTTCTTCGGTTAGTCTAAATTGCTGGTCTTCGGCCACAATTTCAGTTACTTCTTCGTTTATTTCATCATTTAGTTTTTCTTCTGCTTCTAAAGATTCTTCCAAAATCTCGCTCGAAACTTCATCATTACCTGTTGTTTCATCATTTAATGATTCCTCTTCAATTATGTTAGACTTTTGTACGTGGTCGAACTCGAAAAATCTTTGTTGAAAAATCAAAATACTAACAACACCGCAGAAAATACATGCATCGGCAAAATTGAAAATCGGCGTTGTATTGAAATCACCACCAATAAATGGAATCCAGTCGGGATACTGTCCGTCAAGACCGTAAGCGTAAAACATATCAATTACTTGCCCATGAAACCACGGAGTTGAAACACCAATAGGTGCATTATTCAAGAAAACGCCATAAAAAGTACTATCAATTACATTTCCGATTGCTCCACCCAAAACTGCGGCTATTGACCAAAGTAAGCCTGAATGAGCATTTCTTTGTGCCAAATGCACTAAATACCAGCAGATTCCAACCATAGCTCCTAAGCGAAAAGTTGTCAGAATTAGTTTTCCGTACTCGCCACCAAGTTCCATTCCAAATGCCATTCCTTTATTTTCTACATAATGCAATTTAAAGAAATCAGGAATGAGGTCAATCTCGCCGTAGTGATTCGGTAAAACATCATAATACATCCAAAGTTTGATTGCTTGGTCGAGCAGAATCAATATGAGCGTCAAGAATAAATACTTGTAGGGAGATTTTCCTTTTAAAGCAATGTCAGACATGCGTGAAATTTTATTTACTAAATCAAATTTTATTTATCAAACAACAAAAATAGACTAAACTCTCGAATACTCTATCAATTTTGTTGAATTTAGTGATTAAGAAGCTTTACTCATTCTTCGTTCACGTTCTTTTTTTACTAATAAAAACTCACGGCTGCTTTGTCCAGCAATCGAAGAGTTTTCTTCAGCACGACGGAATAAGTAGGGCATTACGGCCTCAACTGGTCCATAAGGCACATATTTTGCTACATTATAGCCAGCATTTGCCAAATTGTAAGAAATATTATCGCTCATACCCAAAAGCTGTGCAAACCAAATTCGGGCATCGTTTTTAGCAATTCCATTATCCTCCATCAATTTCACACATAACAGACAACTATCTTCATTGTGAGTACCGAGACATATCGAAAGAACATCAACATTGTCGATGGCATAATGAACTGCTTTGTTGAAATCAATGTCAGTATCCTCTTTAGTAACATGAATCGGACTTTTATATTCCATTTCAGCTGCACGGCGGCGTTCTTTTTCAATATATGCTCCACGCACGAGTTTTCCTCCAACAGTATAGCCTTCTGCACGACCTTTATCACATGCTTTCATTAGGTTTTCAAGACTTTCCCAACGATATAATTGATAAGTATTATAGACAATCGTTTTGCCACCTACGTTATATTTTTTCATCATTTCGTAGCAAAGATTATCAATCACATCTTGTATCCAAGTTTCTTCGGCATCCAAAAAAATCTTGACGTTCAGTTCGGCAGCCAATTTACATAGTCTATCAACTCGACTATGTACTCTTTCAAAAGCTGCTTTGTCTTCACTCGTTAGTTCTTCTTCGTGTTCTTGTACTTTTTCAAGAAGGTCAACTGAGCCAATACCTGATACTTTAAATACCGAAAATGGTATATCTGTTGTTTGTTGTGCTGCTTTTTTGATGGTTTTTACCAATTCTTCGGTAGTTTTATCAAAATCTTTTTCATTATCTTCACCTTCTACCGAATAATCAAGTATTGTACCTACTTTCGACTTCGCCAAATTTTCTATTGTTTTTTGGCAAGTTTCGATGCTTTCTCCCCCACAAAATTGGCTAAATAAAGTATTTTTGATAAGAAATTTTACAGGTAAACCTAATTTTAGTATTAATTTTATAAAAAAAGTTCCTATCTTTACGAGCCAATTTTGATTCATCATCGCAAAAATCAGGTAGGTTTTGCGAAGTTTACTATCTGATTGATGAGCAAAGGCTACAGACGTATCCTCAAAACTCAGATTATGATGCTGCGAAGCAGTTTTCATGTTTGTTGATTTTAAATTTTTGAAATCTTTAGTTTGATCGATGATTTGTATTATTTCAAGAGAAAATGCTAAATAGAAATAGCTTTTGATTGAAATATGGTGCAAATATATTACATTTATAGAGTATTTTTTTTGATTTTTTTATAAAAGCGAGTCACCTCGCTCCTTTAATTAACTAATGAAAGCAAATTTAGACGTACTTCCTCTTAGCAGTTGGATTGATACCGCAGGGAAGCCATTGATTATCGCTGGGCCGTGTAGTGCCGAGACCGAAGAACAAGTTTCGGAAACCGTATCTCGCATCGCCAAAGAAGGCTATGCACACGTGATACGCGCGGGTGTTTGGAAACCTCGTACTCGTCCAGGTAGTTTTGAAGGCATGGGAGAAGCTGCTTTGCCGTGGTTGGTTGAAGCAAAAAAACAAACAGGTTTACCAATTGCAATCGAAGTAGCTACACCTCAACACATTGAGTTAGCATTGAAATATGGCATCGACATCCTTTGGATTGGTGCAAGAACAACCGTAAACCCTTTTAATGTTCAGGATTTAGCTGATGCCTTGAAAGGTGTTGATGTACCAGTATTAATCAAAAACCCAGTAAACCCAGATTTAGCTCTTTGGGTTGGTGCTTTTGAGCGTATCGCTGGAGCAGGTATCAAGAAAATGGCGGCTATTCACCGTGGTTTCTCGAATGCCCAAGAAACAAAATTCCGTAATTCTCCAATGTGGCAAATGGCAGTTGAGTTGAAAACACTTTTCCCTCAATTACCAATTATTGGCGACCCAAGCCACATGGCTGGAAAACGTGCATATTTGTATGAATTAGCACAACGTGCATTAGACTTAAACTACGATGGTTTAATCATTGAGTCGCACCGCAATCCAGATGAAGCATGGTCTGATGCATCTCAACAATTAACTCCAGAAGCTTTGGGCGAAATGTTGAAATCATTAGAAATTCGTAAGGCTTCTTATGGTGTAGAATTCCAAAATGAATTAGACCAATTACGTCAGAAAATTGATAATATCGACCGTGAATTACTCGAAGTATTGGCAGCTCGTATGTCAGTTGTTGAGAAATTGGGAGAATATAAGCGTGAAAATAACGTAGCTGTTTTGCAACTTGACCGTTGGAAAGAATTGCACAACAACCGTGCTGATTTAGGTAAAAAACTAAACCTTTACCCTGAATTAGTAGAAGAAATGTTCAAATTGATTCACATGGAATCTATCCGTAAGCAAACAGAGGTGATGAACCAACAACCTGCTTAATTTACGTCTGATATAATACTAAGCGTGGCACACTTCAAAAGTGTGCCACGCTTTTTTATTTTATTGATATTCTATCTTTATAACTTGATTTGATTTTACGGGAGAGGAGCCCACACTTAGATAATAATAAATAGTTTTATTCTGTTTAATCTCTGTTGGATAATTATCCGAGTCATATTTGTAATTGAAAATTGTTTCATCAGATAAAACCAAGTTTTCAGTATTATTTTTTCTACTATACGACGAAATTCTTAACGGATTTTTGTCGGCATATTCAATGATATTGAGTAATAGTTTATTAAGTGGATAAGGGTTAAGATTCAAGTATTGCGGTAACGGAATTGTAGGCTTATTTTTATTGTCAAATTCTATAACCACATACTTTTCAGCCAAATTATTGTTGGTAGCTTCAATCGTTACTGTATTATCTTTGATGGAATATTTAAGAAGTGAATTATTGAATTTGATGGGTAAATGTTGTGAGTTTAAGGTAATTGTGTCTTGTTGTTTATTGTAAGTTGAAATAATTTGGTTGTTTTTATACAGTAAGCTTTGAAGATTATTAATGACAGCATTCGATTCCCGCATACTGTACGTAGATAATTGGCCATCTGCATTATAATTGAAGTCATATTGTCTCAAAAAACTTTTATCATACAAAAAATGCTCTTTAACTTGTATCAATAAATTTTTGTTATTGTAGAAAAATTCTTGCTCAATAAAGCTCAAATCAGCGGAGCTGTATCTGAAAATCGGTAAACCCGAATTATTATATTTACATTTGTCTTCC
The DNA here is from genome assembly GCF_040253585.1 of Emticicia sp. W12TSBA100-4. NCBI lineage: Bacteria > Pseudomonadati > Bacteroidota > Cytophagia > Cytophagales > Leadbetterellaceae > Emticicia > Emticicia sp. W12TSBA100-4. The sequence continues at coordinate 208,552 of NZ_JBELAU010000006.1, read as the reverse complement.
GTGTAGAAATGTTCAAATTTTATGACATTACCTTTTGAATCATAAGAAAACTTGATTCCAATCTCCTTACTTTTTTCTAAATAATAGGTGTCGTTTGTGTTTTTTATTTCATAGTTTTTTACAAGTTTTTTCGATACTACATTACTTTTTTTTAGAGAGTATAACTCCTTAATATCAGTATTTTGTAGTTCTGAGATTACCTCTTTTTTACAAGAAATTGAACATACAAAACTGACTAAGCATATAAAATTTAATTTCTTCAATGACATAAACTTTATTTATTTCATTGACTAAAAATAATTAAAAAAGTTGGAAAATCATTATAAAAACCTCTTCATTAACGACGCTCAGTTCGTGGGACAAACCATCCCCACATTTTCATTTTGAAGAATAATTGTTTTGTTTGTCGGCTCATGGCGTCCAGATTTATTTCTCGATTAAAACATATAGAAGTTTGTGAAGCCAGCAGATAATAACAATCTCGTTTTTTTGGTAAATACTGAGAAATAATGGGTTTTGATTGTATGAATAGTAAATTATTACGAAAAAACGGCTTGGTTTTATTGAAATTGATAGGTTTCATAAATGATGGGTAAGAGCGGTTGGGCGGCATTCCGTAAATATCTATTTGGGCAAAGCAAAAGGTTGAAAATAAAAGCAGCCCAAAAATCAAGAGTAGTTTTTTCATGAGTCTAATGTAAGCTGGTTGTTTGTATAATAACGTAGATTTATTACTTAAATTTTCTTTCCAGCATTTCGATTTCAATATAATTTTTCTTTCTATTTTATGGGGTATCTGATAATTTTTTGATATTTGTGATACTTGAAAATTTCATCTATTCACAATATACTTTATGTTAAAAGTTTTCTCTACGTTTATTCTTCTTTTTGTTACTTCATTCGCATTTTCACAAGAAAGTAAAGTTCCACTTTGTGGAACGCCAGATAGCCAAATTCTTGACGCAAAAGTTTTAGAACGGATGCGGAATGCTGGCAAAAACTCGAATCTAAGAATGGCAGACCTGCCAATGTTGGAATGTTTGGTAGCGGTTGCGGTGGAGTATAAAATATACTTGGACTACAATAAAAATCAGGATTTAATTAAAGAAAAAGTTTACCAATACTTTGATAAAGTTTCGAAGGTTTATGAAGATGAAATGAAAATTAAGTTAACAGTAAATCATATTGAAGTTATTACTACTCAGAGAGGAGATACTTTACAGGAAAGTAAAAAGAAATTAGGGTATCATATTGCTCATTTATTTACGTTAGGCAATGCTATTCCTAATTTTGCGAGCGGAATTACATTTAAAATTATAAATTCAGATGGTAGTTATGATATTTACTGTATCTCAGGAAATTTTAATGATGAAAAGGTAGTCGTAAATACAATGGCTCATGAGTTAGGGCATGGTTTTGATTGCCCTCATACACATAATTGTAATTGGCCAAATGGACCAATAGATTATTGTGGTATGAATGAAGGAGAGTGCTTAAAAGATTCTTATCTAATGAGCATTGGTACAATTATGAGTTATTGTCAAAGTAGTGGTTTTACATTTAATCCACTTTGCAGGGAAGTAATTCGGAACAGAGCAGATGAAATTCTATCAAAAATTCAAACTGCTCCCAATAGACCTAAACTTTCTACAAAAAGTCCAGCGAATTTTACAACTGAGCCATACCTTGAATGGAATAGTAACGTTAAAACAACTAAGTATGAAGTTCAACTATCAACAAATCAAAGTTTTACGAATATATTAATTGATTCAATAACAAATTTTAATTTGTTGCAAGTGCATAGTCTTGAAAAAGGGAAAGCTTATTATTGGCGTATAAAATCAATTAATTCTTTTGGAGAAAGTGATTGGTCGGAGATAAATGAATTTTTATGTGCCGTAAATGAATCACTAAGTGTACCAGCCATCAAAGGAGTCTTTTTGGATAAAGACAGAACTGAGAATGTTCGTCTGGAAGTTTATCCTGTAAATGAGGCAGTAAGTTATGAATTTAGAATTACTGACCAATATAATTATTTACAATTCGGATTCAATAAGACTCAAAGCAATAATGTAACTACCTTTAAAGTTCAAACTCCATATTTTGTTTTCAATGAATTAAATAGACCTGAATTTTACAGCGATTTCTTTTTCTGGCAAGTAAGAGCATTAAGAAATAATATTGTTGGAGAATGGAGTACATTAAGAAAGTTTGAAAGAATGAAGCCAATCAGTAGATGGTATCCGACACAAACTTCAAAAACTAATACAACATTTCCAATAATTTGGGAGGTACCAACCTCAAGTATTAATAGGGAATATATATTGGAAGTATCGGAAAGTGAGGATTTTAAAACAAATATTTTTCAGCAATCTCGTTTATTGAATGTCATTGGTAGTGTTGGTAATTTTTATAATTTAGGCTATGAGGTAATTGAAAATTTGAAGCCTAATACAACCTATTTTTACCGATTTAAAGAAAAAAATGTTTTTGATTCTTGGCAAATGTCAAGCTTTAAAACAGGGGTTAAAAATTCAAAATGGAAGTTTTTAAACCAACTAAATAGCCCGTACAAAGATGGATTACTCTATTTTACAAATGATAAAGATTCATCAAATATTTATTTTGTAAACACTACTGGGCTCTATAAGACTGATGGCGTGAATTGGACAGAACCTTTGAATTCAATATCTACAAAAGGATTTTTAAACCCAGAAGTCTATACATACATCAAGTCTGATTTCGAAAATAACCTTTATTTCAATCAAACAAAAGTTGGGCTTGTTAAATACGATGGAAACACAATTTCTCCGCTATCGAATACTATTGCATCAAAAAGCCAAAAAGTGAATGTTTTCACATTAGATTTAAAAGGTAACTTATATACTGTCATGCAAAATGACTCAGGTTATTTTAATATATATAAGTATTCCTCGGGAGTATGGAGTAGTATCCCTTTTTTTAGTAGAGGTAAAATTTATTCTCCGAATATCTACATTGATAGTAGAAATAATCTTTGGGCTTCAACCTTTGAAGATGGTATTTATAAATATGATGGAAAAAATTGGATTAGCATTGAGTCAAAAAATCCATTTACTTTTTATACTACATTCATTGTTGACACTAAAGAAAATTTGTGGTGGATAAATGGTTTTGATAATAGCGTAAATAGAAGAAATTCTGATAATACCATTAGAAAATTTTCAGCTTCCCCTTTCAACGGAGATTTACCAAACGGACAATATAGGAATTTATTTTCTGATAGATTCGGAACAATATGGTTATTGGGTGAAGTAAACCAAAAAGTGGTTTTATATAAGTTTATAAATGATAAATGGATTAGAGTTGACTTCGAAAATGACCTGCCTCTTCCATTACGTTTTATAAGTGACTATAAAGGAATCGCTGTTGACAGACAAAACAGATTTTGGTTATTCACAAATAGTTTTGGTATTTTCATTTACGACGACTCTGGCCAAGTCAAATCACAAACAATTAATGCTGAAAAAATCCTTAATCAAAGAAATACAACTAAACCTTTCAAAATAATTGCGAATGTAAGTTCAAACTTACCATTAAGCTATAAAATTGTATCAGGTCCAGCTAAAATTAAGAAAGATAGTATCACTTTAACTGGTGAAGTAGGTAAAGTAACACTACAAATTTCCCAACCTGGAAATGAAATCTACGAACCAGCTAAGAATGTTGAACTTTCGTTTGAAGTTACTGCTAAAGCTTCTCAAACTATAACATTTGCTAAAATCGAACAAAAAACGTTAGCGGAAAGAACTTTTACACTTTCAGCTACCACTACTTCAGGTTTGCCAACTACCTATCAAATTATTTCTGGCCCAGCAACAGTCAATGCCAATGTTGTTACATTAACTGGTACAGGAAAAGTTGCAATAAAAGCTAAACAAGAGGGTAATGCAGAGTTTCTCGCTGCCAATGAAGTAATTCAAGAGTTTTGTGTAATTCCTGCCAAGCCTATAATTTCGGTGAATGCTGCCAATAATTGGATTTTAGAAGTAAATGCTGATAAAAATCTACAATGGTACTTTAATGGAACAAAAGTAGAAAATGGAACAAAAAGTACACTTTTAGTGACTCAAAACGGACAATACAAGGTTGAAGTCTTTAATTCAGATGCTACATGTGCGTCAAATACTTCTGATACTTTCCAATTGCTTATTCTTGCAAACGAAGATGATAAGAGTCAAACAATTAATGTTTTTCCTAATCCAGCTGATGACTGGGTGACAGTTGATTCAGAAAAATCCCTAAAAATTAACTCAGTTAAGCTATATGATTTAAAAGGAAGTTTGCTTTATACGAATGAAAAATCTGAATTGCCGCATAAAATAAAAATACATAGTTCTTGGCAAGGCAACGTATTACTCGAAATCAAAACAAATGATAAAACCTATCTCAAAAAGTTAGTTTTAAATTAATAAAAGTGTGTATTGATGCTTTTTTAGCGAATTAAGAATTGATAATTGTAGCATAATTCTCAATTCTCAATTCTTAATTTCTAATTCTTCCCTATCTTTGCAAAAAAAACATTAGAGAAGTGAGTAAATACGCAACCACCGAAATCACGAGTGCCGAAATTCCATCGGATAATCCTGTTCATCAACGTTTATATTTTCCGTATGTAGAGGCGGCAAAAATTATTCATGGAAATGTTTTAGAATTAGGCTGTGGCTGGGGAAGAGGCGTTGAAACCCTAATCGAAAAATGTGACCATTATACAGGTCTTGACAAGAATCAACCACTGATTGACCAACTTCAAGCGGCTTATCCAATGCATACTTTTAGTACGGCCGACTTACCGCATCTTTCTGCATTCAAAGATAATACCTTCGATTATGTAGTAACTTTTCAGGTTATCGAACACATTCAAGACGACCATAAGTTCCTTTCAGAAATTGCACGTGTTTTGAAGCCAAACGGACGAGTATTACTCACCACAGTTAATCGCCCATATTCATTAAGCCGAAATCCTTGGCACGTACGTGAGTACGACACGCAAGAATTACGCTCATTGATGCAAAAATATTTCTCGAAAGTAGAAACAATGGGAGTGGGCGGAAATAAAAAAGTGTGGGATTACTATGAAGAAAATAAACAATCGGTCAATAAAATCATGCGTTTCGATGTGCTTGATTTACAGCATCGCTTACCTGCCTGGATGCTTCGAGTTCCTTACGAATTTTTGAATCGCTTCAATAGAAATAAACTAATGGCTGAAACTGGCAGTTTGGCAGCTTCGATTGATGTAACCGATTTTCATGTTTCAAACGAGCCAGAAAAGTGTATTGATTTCTTTTTTGTGGCTACAAAGTAGAGCAATTTTCCAAATTGCTATGTGTGTTATAAAGAACAATTTAGAAATCGGACGGCAGCGGCTCCGACCGTTGCCGAAGCAGTTGTTCTACAAATCAGACTAATTTGCACCTTTACCTCCACATACCTTTTTGCCGTCGGGCTTGTCATTACTGTGATTTTCATTTCAGTACGAATCTTTCGTTGAAGACTACGGTTGTTGAAGCCATTTGTCGAGAAATAGATTTACAGGCTAATTACTTGAAAAACAAGCGATTAGAGACTATCTACTTTGGTGGTGGCACTCCTTCGTTGCTAAATATGAACGAATTGTATGATATTTTTGAGACTATCAAGAAGCATTATACCTTCGCTGACGATATTGAGATAACAATGGAAGCCAACCCCGACGATATCACTCGCGACCGTCTGGCAATTCTTCAAAGATTTGGCTTTAATCGCCTTAGTATTGGTATCCAATCTTTTGATGATAATCATCTAAAATATCTCAACAGGATTCACACTTCGCAGCATGCCGAAGAGTGTGTGCGATTGGCTCAAGAAATGGGATTTGAGAATCTCACTATTGATTTGATTTATGGCATTCATCCATTACTGACGCTTCCTAAAAAACTGCAAAAGACACAGTCGGAGTTCACAAAGGGCATACATCAGATTTGGCAAAGAGATTTAGAAAAGGCAATTTCGTTGAATGTACCACATATTTCGTCGTATTGTTTGACAATTGAGCCAAAAACTGTTTTCGGTAAATGGTTACAAATCAATAAGATACCGCCTATTGATGAAGAATTCGCTTCGCAACAATTTGATATTTTGGTAAATACTTTGGCCGAAGCTGGCTATGAGCAATACGAAATCTCAAATTTTTGTAGAGATAATCGTTATTCTCGACATAACACTTCGTATTGGAAACGCCATGAATATCTGGGAGTTGGGCCATCGGCTCATTCTTTCAATGGTGAATCTCGCCAGTTTAATGTATCGAATAATCCTGCATATATCAAAGCTCTGACGCTCGGTCAAATTCCTGCCGATTATGAAGTTCTGACTCCCGAAGAAAAAGTAAACGACTATATCATGACTGGCTTACGCACCAAATGGGGGTGTGATTTGACAGAGATAGAAAAAATGGTGGGGCAAAAATGGTTAAAATCCAACGAAGAAGTACTACGACAAAATCTTTCTCAAAACTTTCTAAGTCTTGATAATCAATTACTTACACTTACGCAAAAAGGTAAATTATTTGCTGATAAGATAGCGAGCGATTTGTTTCTGGTGTAATACTTATAATTTATTTTCTCTCCAAGTTTTTAATGCTGTCAACCAAGCTGTCATATAAAATACTAATCGTAGCCAATTTAACCTTGTCCACATTAGAACTATCGAAGTGGTTTCCTCTGCATTTAGCTTTAACTTTGCACTATCCATGATTTTACCAGTAGTAGGGGCAAAATAAAATAAAGTGGTTACAAAACAAATAATCAAGAGTGTAGAAATTAGTAGAAAAAAACGCTGTTGTATTTTATTTGTTTTGAATGATAGAATTAACAAACCAATCGCTGAGATAAGAATAAATGGAGATGTGAATTTCCAAAATTTAAATCCCGGATTAATAGCAAATTCGGGATATTGGGTACGTAGTAAACTAAATTTCCATACTGATTCTGGTTGAGAATGAAGTATAAGTGGTTGTATAACCCGAATTTCGTATAGACCTCCACCCACTTCAATACCACCAACTATAATAAAAAGCAATAGTAAGGCTTGTTCAAGTCTGTAATACTTTTTCATATTTCAAAAGGTTTTGAGTTTTTGCCTGTTAGATGCGAAAAAGTGGGTGAGTGTTACAGCTTAAAATAAAAATTTTCTAAACCTATGATTAGCAATGATTGTTTTAAGATATATTCATAAAAAAAGCCACCTCGAAAGATGGCTTTTCTTAAATATCTCGATTAAATACTACTGCTTCTCAGCAAATGGAATTATCAATTTTTCGCCACGAGCGGCGTAGTTTTTAGTCTTTTTGTTGGCTTGCATGATGAGTGTTTGAGAAACACCATACTTATTGCTCACCACTCTAATAATATCACCCGGGCCTACTGTATGAACGGCTTTGATACGAACTTTAAGTTTAGTAACTCCAATCTTAATGCCGCTTTCATCAACCCCAGGATTCATTGCTTTCAATGTTTCTTTCTTAATGTTATAGCGATTGGCAATACCAAAGAAAGTTTCCCCTTCGCCAACTGTATGTGTATATGTTTCTCCACCCGCAGGAATTTCAACTTTAGGCTTTTCTTCCTTTGGTTTTTCCTCTTTTGGCTTCTCTTCTTTAGGTTTTTCTTCCTTTACAGCTGTTGCTTCATTCTTATCGCCTACTTTTGGTACAGAAACTTCAGGTAAACCATTAGCAGTTGGAGTAGTATTGTTTGTTGTTTCAGTAAGAGTTTTTTCTTCCTCTTCTGGCTGATTACCAATGGCTTTGGCCACAGTATCAGCAGGAACTGCGGTTAGGTCATCACCCCCTGAAGTATCATCTGACATATACTTCCATCCAATGTAAAGTAAAGCACAAATAATACCCACAAGAACTAATAAAACCGCCATTGGCAGATTACGAGCAGGCTCTTTGGGACGTTCATTACGTTGTTCTCGATTTTCTCGGTCTTCGAACTGCATGGGAAAAGGTGTTTTAATTTATAAATAGGAAAACAAGTGCTTTAATTAACGTATAATTGAGATTGGATAATTATAAATGGCTAAAATAACTATAAATATCTGCATATCAATTCAATTATAGGGTATTTACGTTTGAGCTTATACCGTTTTTTTTAGTTCCTCATTCATTTCTTCAACCAAATCTTTCAGACCTTCGCTGTATGCTCGTAATTTCTTTGCAATTTCTTCATCGTTTGCACCCAAAATCTGTGCGGCTAAAATTCCCGCATTTTTTGCTCCATTGAGCGAAACAGTTGCTACAGGCACACCTGCAGGCATTTGCAGAATCGACAAAATAGAATCCCAACCGTCAATCGAATTGCTTGATTTAATTGGCACGCCAATCACCGGCAAAGTTGTACTCGATGAGACCATTCCTGGTAAATGAGCTGCTCCACCCGCACCAGCAATGATTACTTTCAAGCCTCTTTTACGAGCCGAAAGAGCATAATCAAGCATTTTCTGTGGTGTGCGGTGTGCCGAAACAACTTCTTTTTCGTAAGGAATTCCGAATTGTTCTAATATTTCAACTGCTGCCGACATTATTTTCCAGTCGGATAAACTACCCATTATAATTCCTACCATCTTTTTAAATTGAGAGTTAAGAATGGAGAATGGAGAATGATTTTAGAATCGCACTATTTAAAATTAGTTTAATTATCAATTCTCAATTAACAATTCTCAATTCATTTCGCTATTACTTTTAATTTTTCTTTTACAAAAATGACCTTTTCTTTTAATTTATCAAAATTTTGGTCGATAATCGTTATATGTCCCATTTTGCGGAAAGGCTTTGTTGTTTTCTTCCCATATAAAAATGGATGCACACCTTCGACTGCTAAAACTTCGTTCATGCCTTCATAGACAGCCTCGCCCGAATAGCCATCTTCGCCTAATAGATTGACCATAGCTGCTTTAGAATGTGCTTTTGTACTTCCCAAAGGCAAATCAAAAATGGCTCTTAGATGTTGCTCATATTGCGAAACATCATTGGCTCTGATGCTTTGGTGACCGCTATTATGTGGGCGAGGTGCAACTTCATTGATTAAAATCTGTCCATCTCTTGTTAAAAACATTTCAACTGCCAACAAGCCAACTACACCAAAGGCTTCAGCTGTTTTGATAGCTACTTGCTCAGCTTGTGTTTCTATTTCGGTTGAAATTTCGGCAGGAGCAAATAGGTATTCAACTAAATTGGCTTCTGGATGAAACACCATTTCAACAACTGGAAAAGTTTTGATTTCTCCACTTGGATTTCGTGCCACAATCACTGCTAATTCTTTCTCAAAATCAATCATTTTTTCCAACACACTTGGCTGCTCGAATGCTTTGGCTAAATCGGCTTCAGAGCGTAGAACTTGAACACCTTTACCATCGTAGCCACCAGTGCCGAGTTTATGAACTGCTGGTAGAAAATCAATATAATTTTTCACATCAGCTTGATTTTCAGTAAGAATAAAATCGGCAGTCGGAAGGTTATTCTCTTTATAGAACTGTTTTTGAATGCGTTTATCTTGAATCAAACGGAGAACTGAAGGTTGCGGATAGACCAATTTGCCTTGTTTCTCAAATGTTTCGAGTGCTTCAATATTTACGTTTTCAATTTCAATCGTAATAATATCGCAGTCTTGCCCAAAAGCCATTACTGTATCGTAATCTTTCAGCGAACCATTTACAAATTCATGAGCAATGTGTTTGCAAGGTGCATTGGGGTCAGGGTCGAGCGATTTTATGGTGAAGTCAAAATCAATGGCAGCTTGTATAATCATTCTGCCCAATTGGCCACCGCCAAGAATACCGAGTTTTTTTGAGTTATCGAATTGCACGAAGAAGTTTTTTTGTGCAAAGATAAGCAGGGCTGTATCGAAAAACAATTTAAAGGTACCAGTAAAATATTAATTCTATTTTTTTTGAAGATTATTTTAAGGATTAGCAGTATGTGAATGATGAAACTCACTTCCACAATGTGGACATTTGATTTTTTGTCTGTTTCCTCGCATTTGTTCGGCAAATCCTGAGGCCAAAATACCAGTTGGTAAAGCAAAGAGTGCAACCCCAAGTATAGCTATTAAGCCTCCTATTATTTTTCCCATTGGTGTTATGGGGCGAAAATCAGCATCACCGACGGTTGTCATGGCATTAACGCCCCACCACATTGACTCTGGAATACTTGAAAATTTTTGTGGTTGTACTTCATGTTCAAAATAATATAGCGTACTCGACGAAATAATTAGCACAAAAACTATAAAAACAAAGCTTAATACGAGTTCCTCTTGTTTCTCTTTCATTACTTTTTGAATCACTCGCAAGGCATGGAAATATTTACTTACTCTGAATAAACGAAGCATTCGGAGTAGGCGAAGAATACGGATAAACCCTAAATCAGTGATGAAAATGGATACATAAAATGGAGCAATAGAAAGTAAATCAACCAAGCCCCAGGCCGAAAGAATAAATTTTAATCGACCTTTGACTGGATGAGAAAAGGCTGGATTTTCAACACAAGACCATAAACGTAGTATATATTCGATAGTAAAAACGATAACCGAAAATACCTCAAAGTCAAGTAAAATTTGGTGATAATTATCATGAATCCTCGGAACAGTATCTAAAATAATAGCTATCGCATTGAGAGAAATAATTAGGGTGAGAAATATATTTACCCAAAAACTCAAACCGAGTTTTCGATGCCAAGTAATTTCAAGAATACTGTGTATGTTTTTCCGTAAAGACACCTTCGGACTCATAAAATGTAGGTAGTATAATTATGCCAAATTAAGAAAAAATGATACCTAAAGCAATGGAATATACTAAAAAAGGTCAACGATTGCTCATTGACCTTTGGGTACTCAATTGATTATAGAAAATAAGATTGTTATTCTGCTTTCTTTTCGCTACAAGCTTTGCTTTCTTTTTTGCATTCCTTTGCCATTTCTTTATCGCAGCATTTCATTTCTTTTTTTGCTGCTTCTTTGCGGGCTTTGCGACCACCTTTTTCTTTCTCAACTGCCAAAACAACAGTGGCTGCCGATACTACCAATGCCAAAACTACGATTAACTTTCTCATGTTTATAATATTTTGTGATTTTAAAAAGTAATAAATTACTTTTTGAATCTCAAATACTATACCAATACTTCGCTTGGAAATTAATTGATAGATAAAGTATGCGTAATTTCGGCAGTTGGGCTAAACTGTGCCGTTGCCGAGCAGTATTTCTCCATCGAAAGTTGAATGGCACGCTCAACTTTTGCCTGGTCGAGCTGACCCTTAAATGCAAAATGAATATTTATCTTACGAAATGGACTCATCTCTGTTCCTTCTATTTTCACTCGTTCGCCATCTACCGAAATTCGGAGGTCTTCGATGACTTGGCGTTGTTTTTTCAAAATTAAGATTACGTCAATTGCCGTGCAGCCACCCAAGCCCATCAGAAGCATTTCCATTGGTCTTGCACCTAAATTATGTCCGCCAATGTCAACATTAGCATCCATGTGGTTGACAGTACCTGCTGTACCGACGGCTTCAAAATGGAAGGCGTCATCGACTCTTACTAATTCTACTTTCATCTGTTTAATGTATGTTTTTCTGATAACATATTCAAAGTAAAAGAAAGTTTCTCGAAACGAGAAATCAATTCTTGAGAATCTTTGTGCAAAGATTGAATAAATCAATTTTACAATAGTTCATATTTTATATCTTATCGCTGACTTTATAAGAAAAGTGATATGTTTAGGTTGAAAGTTTATTATTTGCTTGAAACCTGTTTTTCTGTGAAATGATACTTTTTTGTAATAAAAGGTTAAAATTGAAACATATAATTGGCTTTTTGTTAAAAATAATATTGTACTATTCCAATATTTTAATTTACTATAAAAAGAATGTGTGCCAAATATTATTTGGTAATATGTTATTTTAGCAAAATTTTAAATAAAATACTTGACAGGTATCAAATTAATCTTCTATATTTGTACCACAAAACAGCAAAATCATGAGAAATAACATAGACAAAGAAACTTACACATGGTCATTTAAGGTATTCGCTCTTCTTGGAATCCTACTTTTATTAGTAAATATCTTCTTGTACTTTTCATTAGAGCCAATGCACGCAATGGCATTTAAGTTTGCAAGTTCTACTTTTTGCTTATTGTTGGCAGTAGGAGTGTGGATGCGTTTAGAATATCTAAAGGCATTTCAAGAAGCAACTTACAAAGCACGCCGTGTACCAATGTGGGCTTCGATTTTTGTATTTGTGATTACAGCATTTTCAAGATTTTTCTAAGAGACTTCTCTAAACAAACTATATAACTATTTTAAGAGCAAAATGACTTCGGTTGTTTTGCTCTTTTGCATTTTTGTCATCTTGTATTTTCGTCATTTAGCTTACTTCTGCCTTTTTGTCGTTATTTATTTGAGTTTTTGGCGATTTTTCGGTCATTATTTCCGAAAAATACACATCTGCATACTTTTTGATGATATGATTGCCATCACACAATTATAAAAATCTGTGGGTGACAAGCTGAAAACTTGTGCTACTAAAAAAACATAAAAACGATGAATTTTAATCAATATACCATCAAAGTCCAAGAAGTGATTCAGAAGGCTTCCGAGATTGCCCTCGGAAATGGTCAACAGGCAATTGAAACTGGGCATATTCTGAAAGCAATTTTGGAAGAAGATGCCAATACTGCTACTTTTTTGTTAAATAAAGCGGCAGTCAACAAAGAAACTATACAAGCAAAGCTCGAAAATATTGTGTCAGCTTATCCGAAAGTTTCGGGCGACGCCAGCCAATTATATTTGAGCAATGATACTGCTCAAGCCTTGAGCAAAGCCACCAATTTGATGAAAGAGTTTGGTGATGAATTTGTGAGTGTCGAACTCTTACTTTTAAGTTTGGCCGCAGGAAAAGACTCGGTAGCGAGTTTGTTGAAAGAGAATAATTTGAATGAAAAAAACTTAAAAGTAGCCATTAAAGAACTAAGAGGAAACAACACCGTGAAAGACCAAAACGCCGAAAATACTTACCAAGCCCTTTCTCGATACAGCAAAAATCTGAATGATTTGGCACGAAAAGGCAAAATTGACCCCGTAATTGGCCGTGACGAAGAAATCCGCCGAGTTTTGCAGATTCTCTCACGCCGTACCAAAAATAACCCAATTTTGTTAGGTGAACCAGGTGTCGGAAAAACCGCCATCGTAGAAGGTTTAGCACAAAGAATTGTATCGGGTGATGTTCCCGAAAACTTAAAATCAAAAACCATCGTATCGCTTGATATGGGTTTGTTGATCGCGGGTGCAAAATATAAAGGTGAGTTTGAAGAACGTCTGAAAGCCGTAATCAAGGAAGTGACTGACTCAGACGGAGAAATGATTTTGTTTATTGATGAAATTCATACGCTTGTGGGGGCTGGTGCTGGCGGAGAAGGAGCGATGGATGCCGCAAACTTATTGAAACCTGCTCTTTCTCGTGGTGAATTGCACACAATTGGTGCAACAACACTCAACGAATACCAAAAATATATTGAGAAAGACAAAGCTCTCGAACGTCGTTTTCAAACAGTGGTGGTTGATGAACCAAATGTGCAAGATGCGATTTCGATTTTGCGAGGAATCAAAGATAAATACGAATTACACCACGGTGTAAGAATCCAAGATGATGCCGTGATTGCGGCCGTTGAACTTTCGGATAGATATATTTCGGATAGATTTTTGCCCGATAAAGCCATTGATTTGATGGATGAAGCGGCATCGAAACTTCGCCTCGAAATGGATTCAATGCCTGAAGAATTAGATGAATTGAATCGTAAAATCATGCAGCTCGAAATTGAGCGAGAAGCGATTCGTCGTGAAAATAACCGTGAAAAAGAGTCAGTTTTGAATAAAGACATTGCTGATTTAAGCGAAAAACGTGACGATTTGAAGGCAAAATGGGAAAATGAAAAAGGTTCGTTGAATGAACTTCGCTCATTGAAAGAGCAAGTTGAGCAACTAAAACTCGAAGCAGACCAAGCCGAACGTGCGGGCGATTATGGAAAAGTGGCCGAGATTCGCTACGGTAAATTGATTGAAACCAATAATCGTCTAAATGAGATTCAGAAAAAAAATGAGCAACAACCAGCCAATAATTTGTTAAATGAGGAAGTGACAGCCGAGAATATTGCTGAAATCGTAGCTCGTTGGACGGGTGTTCCTGTAACAAAAATGTTGCAAAGTGAACGTGAAAAATTATTGCATTTGGAAGATGAACTACGTCGTAGAGTTGCAGGGCAGGAGGAAGCCATTGAGTTGGTTGCCGATGCGGTGCGTCGCTCTCGTGCAGGTATGCAAGACCCTAAAAAGCCGATTGGTAGTTTCTTATTTTTGGGAAGTACGGGTGTTGGTAAAACTGAATTGGCAAAGGCTTTGGCCGAATATTTATTCAATGATGATTCGGCAATGGTGAGAATCGACATGAGTGAGTACCAAGAACGCCATGCCGTGAGCCGTTTGGTGGGTTCGCCTCCAGGATACGTGGGTTATGAAGAAGGAGGACAATTAACTGAGGCCGTAAGACGCAAACCATACAGTGTGATTTTGTTGGACGAAATCGAAAAGGCTCACCCTGATGTATGGAATATTTTATTACAAGTGCTTGACGAAGGACGTTTGACCGATAATAAAGGCCGAACTGCCAATTTCAAAAATACGATTGTGATAATGACCTCGAATATTGGTAGTCATTTTATTCAAGATAAATGCCTTGAGTCGAAAGGGGATGATAGAGCTTGGCAGTTATTCTATAAAGAAGAAGCCAAAAACGATGTTATGAATTTGCTAAAAGCATCGGTCAGACCAGAGTTTTTGAATCGTATCGATGAAATCGTATTATTCGACCCGTTGACAAAAATCAATATCCGTCGAATTGTGCAGATTCAGTTTAAACAAATCCAAGCTCGTTTGGCCGAACAAGGCATTACACTCGAAGCATCAGACGCAGTTTTGGATAAACTGGGCGAAGAAGGATATGATATAACATTCGGAGCAAGACCGCTCAAACGAGTACTACAACGCAGAGTTTTGAACGAATTATCGAAAGAAATTTTGGCTGGGAAAGTGCAGAAAGATTCGGTAGTGATGATGGAACTTGGCCCAGAAGGTGAAATTTTATTTGAAAATATCGCTTCAGTAGAAGAGGTCTTATAAGTAGTATAGGGTAAATTAGATTAGGTTTAGTAGTGTGAAACTCCTGCGAGATGATTTTCTTGCAGGAGTTTTTTTATGGATAAAATACGTTTATTTCTTCACCTATTTCCATAAACAAATATTCACTTGTATTTAATTTTTCAATCGTTGAAAGACAAGCTACTAAAGTTTTTATTAAATCTTGATTTGATATGTTACCTAAGATAATTCTTATTAATTTTTTTGGCTTTTTCTTGAGTAAAAAAGTTGCTCTGAAATCCTCATCTTTGGTTATTACAATATAATCATTTTGGTCAGCATATTCACAAATTGCGGAATCCTCGGTAAACCATTTATCGAGGATAGTATTTACATGGATTGCTTGATGTCCAGACTGTTCTAAAGATTTACAGACTTTATACGAAATATGTACATCACATAAAAATTTCATATCAAGCAGCAATTTTCAGAGTATGACCAGCAACAAGCATTTTTGCATATTGCAAACTTGCAAAAATATCTTCTTTTTCCAGTTCTGGATGGTCTTCAATGATCTCATTGATGCTCATTCCTGAACCTAATAAATCAATAATTATTTCAACTGTCCAACGCATTCCTCTGATACACGGTTTTCCATGACAAATGTTAGGATTAATTGTAATTCTTTCTAAAATATTCATCTTTCTATCTTTTTCTAATCAAATATAAAATTTAATCTATTCTAAAACAATTCACTTCAACACATCCATATAAACAGGAAATAACTCTTCGTGGGCCATGCCAGCTTTGGCTCGTGTATCGTAGAGGATTTTGATATAATTATTATCAACTTCGGTAAATGCAGTTGGGTTATATTCTAAATCTATCGTATCCCACATGATTGAGCGTTTGGTTGGTACATGCGAGAAACCAATTGCGTGTCCAATTTCGTGGCGTGTAATTAATCGGCGATCGAGTGACGGAAACACACTCGTTACCCAAACAACAACTTTCTCAATTTCTTGTTTACTGCTCGAAATCGACATAAAAGCAGTTCCACCAACTTGTAATTCTCCTTGCAAACTCATTTTATATTTTGCTTCAAACTCAGTATCACGTCCTGAGAAAATCTTTATATTTGCTTTTGATTCATCAGTAGTCTTGATAAACTTTGCCGATTTACTAAATTGATTAATTTGGGCAAAAACACTGTCTGAAATCGCAACGAGGCTATTTGTGCCAGAACCTTCGGTATCAAACCAGTAATAAACTTCGCTTTGAGGCCATTTTTGTATTTTACCTCTGCTGCCACCAAGCCCTGCACTTTTGAAAGTATTAAATACAAACTGTCCATCAATTGTGCTTGGCTGCCAAGTTGTATCAACAGGTGTTGGTGTTTCGGTTTTGTCACAAGCCAAAACAAAAACTAAACAGATAGCGATAAGAATTCGTGAATACATAACATTGCTTTGGTTGAAAGTAAACGTTAAAATTCAAAAAAATAGAGATATGATTAAAAAATCAGTCTTCTTTACCCAGAATTTTCTCCCAAAGTTTACCATAATCAAATTCATCTTTTGGCCACATATCTGAGTTAAAAGATTTTGAAATTTTAGTAGTGCCATTTTGTAATATTACTCGTTTGTTTAGTACTTTTTCTAAATTTTCTCGCACTTTTATACCTGCACGTCCGTAATGATTTTTGGTGAAAGAGTTTTCTAAGCGTTCAAAAATTTTCTTTTCGTCAAATTCTAAAGGTTGGTCAGTACCGATAATCATAAAGCTATCAATCTCGTAGATGTACGGAAAAACTTCAGCAAAACCATTTCTTATACGCCCAGTTGCACCCCAAGTAATAGCCATTCCGCCTTTTTTGAGCCTTGATTTTAGCAATTTAAAATACTCAACCGAATACAGATTTCCCGAATAAGAAGATTTCGGACGTAAAGCATCAGCTTCCAAAATATCATATAATTTAGGGTTTTGGTGCAGATAGTATCGTCCATCTTGCAAAATTACATTTACTCGTTTATCATTGATGATGTATAGTGCAGTGCTATCTTTTGTGCGTTTTACATATTCATTTACTGCTTTTGGCTGATTTACGATAACCTCAAAACAATCCAAAGATTTAGTTTCGACACGTCCACCAGCATTATAAAGTGTACAGGCCGAACCCAAGCCAACTATACCAATGTCTTCGGGATTAGGGTGAATCAATGCAGGAACAGCCCCCAATGTAAAGTGAGTAATATCTCGATTAAATGGAAACATACTTTGCCCCAAACCGTTGACATAAACGTAAGATTCTTCGCCGAGTGTTTTTATAAATGATAGAGCCGTTTCGTCTTCCTCGACAATAAAACTTTTCTCATCGGCCATTCCACTAAATTTCATCCAAAGTTTTTCGTTGTTTGGCAGCAGTGAAATGACTAAAATCAACGATACTCCCATCAGAATTCTTGACAATAAACTATTGAATTTATTTCGGTGTAAGGCTATCACATAAACTAAACCAATGAGACTTATCAGCTTGATAGTCAGAGCCGTACCGAGATGATTAAAACCAATGAGTGTTACAAACCAAGCTCCAATCGTAGAACCTACGATATTCACAAATTGCAACCAACCCACTTTTCGACCAACTTCATCAAATTTATCTTGAATAATTAATTGTGAAAGCGTAAAACTAAAACCCATTATAAATGTTGGTACTGCCATTAAGAAAAATGGAATTACTGCCATAGTCGAGAACGCAATTTTTGGAGCAAAAGATGTTTCGTAGCTTTTGAAGTATTCAAACAAAAACGAAAGTGCCGAAACATCAGAAACCGCCCATTGCAACAATAAAATTGCTCCTACTGAATAGAAATACAAAACATACTGAGTATTCAAGAATAATTTTAGCCGATTATTTGGGAGTCTTTTGGCCATTTTTACACCCGTATATGTGCCAATTGCCATCATTGCCAAATAGATAGTCAAGATGATTGAAAACGTCAGGGCAATGGATTTCATCATGGTTTCAATCATTCTAAACCAAATAATTTCAAAGCAAATAGCCATAAAACCCGATGCTGTATATTGAAGAATCCAATAAATGAAATTCTTATTCCACGAAAATGAGCCTTTTGATGCTTCCGACGTTTTTGCTTGGATAAGAGAATCTTCGACAGCAGAATTTTGAGTTTGAAAATAATAAATTACACCAGCAGTGATTGCACACAAAAAATTGAAAGAAGCTCCCAAACGTACGGCATTTTCAAACCCCATAACTCTAATCAGGATGAATGTTGTAATGAAAGTTCCTGCTGCTGCTCCGAGTGTATTCGTAAAATATAATAAACTAATGTAACTGGCCTGATTCTCAGCATTTTTTTGCTCAAATGCCTTTGAAAGTAGGGGCAGAGAAAGCCCCATCAAAAATGTTGGAAAGAGTAAAATCAGAAATAGAGTTAGGTAGGTTTGAAAAGGCGAACCGCCTGCCAGAGCATTTGATTGATATAGCCAATCATAAATGATTGATTTACTGACCAATGCAAAAACTCCAATACCGATTTCGGCTAAGACAAAAAACAAAATCGGCTTGTTTTTACCCACTTTATCTGCAATTTGACCACCAGCTAAATAGCCCAAACCCAAGCCAGCCATAAATGCCGAAACTATTAGGCTGATGCTAACCGAACTGATTCCTGTGTAAAATACCAACCAACGTTGCCAAATTACTTGATAAATGAGGGCTGCAAAGCCCGAAAAAAAGAAAATAAACAGTAGTGAAAATGAACGGTATTTTTGGGAAGTGGTTGATTGAGACATTATAAGGTTTTAGGTATAGTGATTTTATGAAGTGTTTAAATTTTCCATTTAATATTACAGCCCATGCTCGGAAACTGTATTTTCGGAATAGACTGATTGGATAGAATTGCGTCTAAAGCTCCTCGCAAATCTTTTCCAGTAACAGGCTTAGGGTTTTCTACTCTTGGGCGAGATTCATCCAAACGCCCTCGATAACGCAGTTTTTTCGCTCCATCAAAGATGTAGAAGTCAGGGGTGCAAGCAGCATCGTAAGCTCGTGCTATTTCTTGGGTTTCATCATAAAGATACGGAAATGTAAAACCTGATTCTTTTGCGAAAACCTTCATGGCTTCAGGGCCATCTTGAGGGTATTTTTCAATATCATTCGAACTAATTGCCACCAGTTTAACCCCTTTGGGCTGATAATCATGGGCCAGTCTAACCAACTCGTCTTTTACATGAATTACGTATGGACAATGATTACAAATAAACATGACAATCGTTGCTTTATCGGAGAATAAGTCATTGACTGACAGGATTTTATCGGATACAGTATCTTTCAAACTAAAATCGGGTGCGATAGTCCCGATTGGTAGCATATTTGATTCGGTTAAAGCCATTAATTAGAGATTAGTTGATATTCTATGCAATTTAATCAAAATTTGGGTTCGTAAATGAGGGTAAGTCTAATTAAAATTGTCTAATTATATATGAAATGCAACCTTTTTGCGTTTTCAAGCATCTACAATAAAAAATGTTAGAATTATGAAAAATCAATCGAAACTTCGTTTGCTGACTTTAGCTGGTATTTTTGCTTTATTGTCGCTTAGTCTGTCGAGTTGTTTTTATAGCGGATATGCTCATCGTGACCGTTATCATTCAAGACCTTATTATGGCTATCGACCTTATGTAAGGCCACAGGTACGGGTTTATGTAGCTCCACCAAGAAGGTATTCTTATAGGTATAATTATAATCGACATCGAAATTATGGTTATCAAAATCGGAGTTATAGAGGCGATAGCAGAGGTAGCAGAGGTAGCAGAAGTCACGGACGTAGATAAAACAAAAAATGCCTTCTCATTTAGAGGAGGCATTTTTTATGATTGGTACTACAAAATCTTAAAATAATTGTTTCTAATAACCAATTTCCAGTAACAGACAACCAGTAACCACTTACTGCCAATCAAACTGATACTTAGTATTTTTATAATTTTTCAATTCCATTGTGGCACTTCCAACCGTAAACTCAACTTCAATTTTTATCGGTACACGATTCTTATCGTCAGAAACCCAAATCCTGATCGCATCTTCACCATCAAACATTTTATTTTTAGGTAAAATCGGATTCAGTTTTATGACATTGATTTTGCCATATTTTGTCCGAATAACACCTTTTCCGTTGTATTTTACTTTCATATTGTAGATTTCATCATCAAAAAACATATTTGATGAAACCGTTTCACCAATTTTGACTTTAGTGAAATCAATCGTACGCAAGAAATAATATCCCGAAACCACATCGTGTACATTATCAGGTAGCTTAAAGTTTTTACGCTCTTTGTTCTGTTCCCTAACTGCTGCATTGGTTGTGTGGTCGAAAGTAATCGTTTGTTCTTTATGATAGCTATTTTCTTGTAAATCCATCAAGAATTTTTGTGGTAAAATAGCCGATGTATCCAAGTAGGAGCGATAGGTATTACGTATGCGGAAAAGGTCGGTAAAACCAGTAGTACGCCCAAAGATATTAACCCGATAGCACGGACGATTATTGACCGAATAAATTTGTGGACTCACATCAACAGTTGCTTCACCGACGTTCAAAAAACCATATTTTACTTTATATTCAAAATACTCACCCGCCTTAAACGCATGATTTGGCAAATAGCGATAGCTATCGCTCACTACAAATGAACTGGTAGTGACGATTATGAATAAAAATAAGATTTTTTTTAGAAAACTCATTTTGTTTTAAAATTGTGAATGAGGCTGTTATTTAGAAAACAATGCTACTTGGATATTTATTCTTTAGATACGTTAAATAATTATTAAAGTTGCCTTTATACTCTTTAACAAATTCGTCTTTAAACTGGTTCTGTTTGCTCTGATAAGTCAGATACCCAATAAAATACGCATTATTAGGCAAGTTATTGTCGTTTAAAGCCCATTTCTTGCGACTAATTAATCGTTTCTGAAATTCTCCTGCCAATAGTGTATCGCTCTTATTTATAATTGTACTTATCATTTCTATCTTCTGACGTTTCTTTTCTTGAATCGTCATTTGTTTATCGAAATTCTTATACAAACTATCCAATTTCTTTGCTCCTCTCAATAAGTGCTGGCTATACGCATCACTGTACTTTTTCGAGAATTGATAACGCTCCAATTCTTTGGAATTTTTGCCATATTTACTTGTCAGAAAACGTATCGCTCCGTAGTCTCCCACAAAGTCTGCCAGATTTTCATTAAACTCTAAATTGTTTTTTACAAAAAGCGTACCATGCGTTAGCTCGTGAATTATCAGTGCCGCCAAACGCCCTTCAGATTTTTCAAGCATTGAGCTTAAAATTGGGTCTTTCAAGTAGCCAAGCGTACTCCAAGCCGATACTTCATTGAGTTGCGTATCAAAACCTTGCTTTTTTAGTTCGCTGAGTTCGGCATCGGCAATGACTTTTTCAAAATGGCCTTTGTAGCTAAATGTTCCCACAATCGGGAAATCCCATTTTCGAGCTTTCAACTCAAATGGCTCGCAGGCTGTAATCACCCACAAGATTGGCTTTTGGTGTTGGTCGTAGAAAGTGGTATAGTTATCCGATGGATTCAGCCCCAACGAATCAACCGCAAAGCGTTTTATTTCTTCAATTAATAAAATTCGTTTTTTTAGAGAATCAGGAAAAGATTTATCGGCTAAAACTTCACTGACAGGACGAGTATTGAAAATGATTTTTAATTGCCCTTTGGCTTGTCGATAAGCATAGACAGAAGAATCAAGATTGAAAGCAATGAAAAGTATCAACGCCACCAATAAACCCAAGAATGAATATTTTAGTATTTTGAAAATCTTTTTTTTCATTTTTGGGAGCGATTATTTTGTAAATAAACGTATAAAAGCAAAAAAGGATTTCAATTTCTTGAAATCCTTTTTAAGAGCCCCCAGCCGGGATCAAACCAGCGACCTACTGATTACAAGTCAGTTGCTCTATCAGCTGAGCTATGGAGGCTTACTATATAATACAAAATTTTTGAAAAGTATTCTGTTAACTTTAGAGCACCCAGACAGGATCAAATTGCACGGGAGACCCCGCAGCGATCTACTGATTACAAGTCAGTTGCTCTATTTTTAAGAGCCCCCAGCCGGGATCAAACCAGCGACCTACTGATTACAAGTCAGTTGCTCTATCAGCTGAGCTATGGAGGCAATTTACGATAAGAGAGTTTTGAATTGTGTTCGTCTCTCTGTTATTGTGGTGCAAAATTAGTGTGATATTAAATATTACGCAAGTGTTTTATAAACTTTTTTTAAGCTTTTTGCACAACTTTGAGGTAAGTATTTGGAAGTCAGTGATTTAAAAAGTAAAAATTTTTCAAAAAAAATAGAGGCACCTGCCGATACCTCTATTTTTTGTATGAATTATTCGCCAGCGGCGATGATAATTTTTAATTTTTGTTTTAATTCGGCCAGTTCTTTTTCTGCACCTTTTATTTTGGTTTCGTACTCGGCACGAACCGAAGCTGCGTTTTTAGAACGAGCAAAGAACTCGATATTGTTTTGCCATAAATGTATGTCATCTTCGATGGCTTTCATTTTACGACGAATATCGTTTTCTTTCTTATCCAACTCTTTCGAGCCACCTTTATCACCTTTGGTTACAACCTCAACTTCGTTTTGGAGTACCATTTTCTCTTTTTCTGCACCGCTGATGCCTGTGCTGCCTTTCACGAATGAATTGATAGCATCAACGAAGCGGCGTTGGATATTTTGCATTTCTTTGCGAGGCACAAAACCGATGGCATTATATTGAGCTTTGAACTCAGAAAGTTTACCAAGTTGCGTATCTCCGCTTTTGGCCAAAGCTTCGATTTCTTCGCAGATAGCAATTTTTTGCTTTAAGTTTTCTTCGTATTCTAATTCAATGGCGTTGCCTTTGGCACGTTTTCCGTTGAAAAACTCATCACAAGCTTTTTTGAATCGCTCGTAGATTTTATCTTTCATTTTTTCTGGAACGTGCCCAATGGTTTTCCAAGTTTTCTGAAGTTCAACTACTTTATCTGTAAAAGATGCCGAATAATCTTCTGAAGCTACCAAAGTCTCAACTTGTTCACAAAGAGCGGTTTTAGCTTTGAGGTTTTCTTCTCTTTGAGCTTCTAATTTTGCAAAGAAATCGCCTTTATTACGGAAGAAAGTTTTCAATAAACCCCAGAAATCACGACTGATGTCTTTGCCTTTTTCTTTTGGCATTGCACCTTTAATAGCATTCCATTGGTCTTGAATAGCCATTACCTCTTTAGTTTTGGCATTCCATTCGTTGATGCTATCGGTGTTGAACTCGATGTATGGTTTAAGATTTTCTACTAAACGAAGTTTCGCTGCGTAGATTTCTTCTTGTAGTTGATTGGTTTGGGCCGATTGCTCACGACGTTTGTTGTGAATAATATCAAAGGCTGCCTTCAAACGCTTCCAAAGCTCATCTTGTGCTTCACGAGCGGCAGGACCAATGTGTTTGTATTCTTCCAACAGATCGTTTGCTTGGCGTAAAGTAGTATTGCTCAGACCACCATCTTCGATTCCTTGAGCAATTGCTTCGATTTTTACAACGATGTCAGCCTTAGCTGTAAAGTTTTTCTTACGGTCGAGGTCTTTGAGTTCGTTTTGAATATGGCGAATACTGAAATATCTATCAACCAAAGCATTATAAGCCGACCAAAGTGTTGTATTGTGCGGAGAATTTACATTTCCTGCATTTTTCCAATCTTCTTGAATCTTCTTAAATTCTTGCCAGTTACTTTTTGTACCGCCTTTCTCTTCTTCATCAACAACTTCACGAAGACGTTGTAATAATTGGGTTTTACGCTCAAAATAATCTTCTTTTAATCTTTCGATTTTTTGGAAGAATGAGTTTTTAGCGTCTCTGATTTGAGCATTCAACGACTCGAAACGAACTACGAAGTTATCGTTTTTGTATTCAAAGCCTTCGTTGTTGCCATTGTCAGTAATATATTTTTTCAAAGCCTCGGCTTTTTCACGGGCTTTTAAGTCATCAAAAATTGGCTTGATTTCACGCATCACCACATCAGCATTTTTCACATCTGATACGCTTACGCCTTCTGCCTTGATTGAAGCCAAAAGCTTTTCTCCGAGGTCAACAAAATCTTTTTTTGTGAAGCTGCTGTAATCAACATCTTCTTGAGGAGTAACCTCTTCGATTGGCTCAATGGCCAATTCTGCTTCGTCGGCCAATGGCTCAATCGAAGCAATTATATCTTCGCTATGAGCAACTGCTACTGGCTCTTCTACTGGAGCAGGTGCTTCGGCTACTGGAGTTTCTTCAATGGTACTTTCTACTGCTTCCGTTATTTCCGACGCCACACTTTCTACCTCTGCAATAGTTTCGCTTGCCACTTCTGTAAGTGTGTCAATTGTCTCGGTTGCTGTATTCTCAACGGTGTTTACTGCTTCTTCAACCGCATTTTCGGTTGCGTTTTCGATTGTGTCTTTTTGCTCGTTCATATTATCTTTGGCTGTTTCCTCAATGGTTTTACTATCTACATTTTCTGTAGAATTTTCTACTGTTGCCGAGGTGGTTTCTTCGTTGGCAGTAGCATCCGTGGCATTTTCTGTCAAATCCAATTCTTTATTGGTCATTTTTTAATGTTCTAAAAAGTTCTCATTAGATTTGCAAATGTAATAAATTTATAGAGGAATTACCGTAGGTTTCACAAACTTCATTCCTTATATATATGTTATATACGAAAAAAAACTTAAAAACGTTGCAAACTAATGAATAAAACAGATGTAGCTGCTCTTAGGCAATCATATACTCGAAACGAACTGTTAGAGGAAAATGTTTTAGAGAATCCGATTAAACAATTTGGGAAGTGGTTTTCGGAGGCTTTGAATGCCCAAATTTTAGAACCCAATGCCATGACACTATCAACGGTTTCAGGAGGCAGGGCTCATGGAAGGATTGTTTTATTGAAAGGTTTCGACGAAAACGGCTTTACTTTCTATACAAATTATAAAAGTAATAAAGGGAATGAAGTGGCCGAAACACCTTTTGCGTCGTTGACATTTTTTTGGGGAGATTTGGAGCGTCAAGTGCGTATCGAAGGAAGCATCGAAAAAGTGAGTGGAGTTGAATCGGATGAGTATTTTCATTCACGTCCAAGGGGTAGTCAGATTGGAGCTTGGGTATCGAACCAAAGTTCGGTAATTGCAGGTAGAGAAGTAATTGAGAAACGTTTAGCAGAGCTGGAAAATGAGTTTAAAGACCTCGAAATAATTCCAAGACCTGCTCATTGGGGTGGGTATTGTGTAAAACCCGAGAGAATTGAATTTTGGCAAGGTCGCCCGAATCGTTTACACGACCGAATTTTGTTTACGAAAGTTGGTGACGATTGGAAAATTGAAAGACTTTCACCGTAAATTTAATGATTGAATGAGCGAATGCTTCAATGATAGAATAGACCTAAATAACCTATATTTTCTTATATTCACTCATTCTATCATTCTCTCATTCAAAATTATATTTATTTCAACCTAACAAACTATAAATTATGCGTTACGACTTCATTATTATAGGAGCTGGTTCGGCAGGCTGTGTCTTGGCTAATCGGCTTTCCGAAAACCCTAACAATAAGGTTTTGTTATTGGAAGCTGGTGGACCAGACAAAAAAATGGAAATACATATTCCAGCGGGTTATCCCAAACTCTTTAAGACAGAAGTCGATTGGGGTTTTAGTACCGAACCTCAAAAACACGTATTGAATAGAAGAATATATTTGCCACGTGGCCGAACTTTGGGCGGAAGTAGCTCGACCAACGCAATGGCCTACGTGCGTGGAAATAAAGAAGATTATAATGATTGGGCAAAATTGGGTAACAAAGGTTGGGGATATGATGATATTTTACCGTACTTCAAGAAATCAGAGGCTAATGAGCAGATTTCAAATGCTTATCATGGGAAAGATGGCTTGCTGAATGTAACTTATGCTACGAGGTTTGATACACCATTTTCGGATGCTTTTGTAGCCGCTTGCGATGAGTCGGGCATCAAACGCAACGATGATTATAATGGTGAAAGCCAAGAAGGTGCAAGCCGCTTGCAGTTTACGATTAAAGATGCAAAAAGATTCAGTGCCGCTGCGGCATTTTTGAAGCCTGTCATGCATCGAAAAAACTTGACAGTTCAGACAAATTCTCCAGTAAAACAGATTTTAATTGAAAATGATAGGGCTGTAGGAGTGGAGTATTTTTCGGCCAAAAACAATACTGATAAAGCTTTTGCCAATAAAGAAGTGATTTTGTCGGCGGGTGCGTTTGCATCGCCACAAATATTGATGCTTTCGGGCGTGGGCGATGCCGATGAGTTGAGCAAACATAATATTGTATGTAAGAAAAACCTTTCGGGTGTGGGCAAAAATCTGCAAGACCATCTGTTTTCGGGCGTAAGTTGTTTATCTAATCAAGAGTTTGGGCAAAATCACCATTTAAAGACTTTCAATCAACTGAAGGGATTGATGAAATATGTATTTACCAAGAAAGGTGTTTTTACGATTAGCCCACTTGAGTCGGCTGCATTTTGGATGACAGATGATAGCCCCGACCGAGTAAATTATCAATTTCATTTTGCCTCATTGCAAGTCGGCGAAGGTTACGATTATGATTTTTATGATATGAATACCTTTCCTCATAATGATGGATTTACAATTTTGCCAACACTTCTGCGTCCAGAAAGTAGAGGTTACGTGACTCTTGGAAGTAATAATGCAATGGATGCTCCGATTATTCAACCTAATTTTTTAGAAGCTGAACAAGACCAAATTACGCTTTTGAAAGCTGCTAAAAAAGCCATTGAAGTACTGCAAGCTTCGGCTTTTGATGTTTATCGAAAAAAACAAATTACCCCCCCCGATATGAGTTCAGACGATGCGATTATGTTACACCTCAAAAAACAACTCGAAACGGTGTATCATCCCGTGGGAACATGCAAGATGGGAAATGATGAAATGGCGGTTGTTGATGACCAGCTTAGGGTAAAAGGAATCGAAGGGTTGAGAGTAATTGATGCTTCAGTCATGCCAACTATTGTTTCGGGGAATACGAATGCTCCTGTATATATGATTGCCGAGAAAGGAGCAGAGATGATATTAGATCAATAAGGCGTTGATTATAAGTGGTTAAGGACTCTTTTTGTATTTTTGCAGGAAGAGTTTTTTTTTGAAAAAAACAAAAAAAAGATATTATGTTTTTTTGTTTTTACGGCACGAAATTTGCTCCGTTTTTTGACAGTAAATTCAATAATCAACGTATAAAGAAAATAACATTTTATTCACTTTAAACCAATGTTTTTTAGCACTGATTAGTCATTAGAAAACAACAAAACTTAGACTTATAGTGCTTTCCAAATAATAATCAAAATTGTTGAATTTATTTATCAAACACATACCTTTTTTCGATAAATTTTTTATCACCATAAAAACTTATCAAAATGAAAAAAGGACTCACTCTAAAATTTCAACTATTTTTATTAGTCAGTTGTTTTCAAGGTTTTTCCCAACAAACTATTGAAAATAACAGAATTTGCATGGATCCAATCGCTGGGCGTGGTGCTTACATAGGTAGCGTCTCGGGCGGGGGAGTTTGTTTGTTATGTGGAACGGCTAACGCTTCTAACATAATTGATGGCGACCAAAGTAATTTTGCAGTAGCAACATTGCCTGTCAGTTTAGTTAATAATACACCTATTATTATTGTAAAAGATTCGCTTCAGTATTATCCTGCTGGGAATGAAGCAGGTTTTATAATTGGGCCTGACGGAGGGCTACTCAATGCCAATATTTTGGGAAATCTTAAAGTAGAAACTTATCGAAATGGATTACTAAAAGAAACTGGGTTGTTTAGTGGAGGAGGTTCACTTTTATCTTTATCTGTGCTACAAGGTACTTCGGAAGGAAAGCAAATATTGAGTTTCGTGACAACAGAAGACTTTGATGAAGTGCGGTTGGTGTCGAATGGAGTAATTGGAGCATTGACTTCGATTCGGGTTTATGGAGCTTTTGAAAGTCCTGCAAATTGTGCCAAAGATTGTGTTTTGTCATTGACGGGTTCGAGGACTACTGGTAATCCAACGACTGGATTAGGAGGTGTGTGTGTGGGAGGAGGAATTACTAATGCTAATAATGTAACTGGTGATACCACTTTGGCTGCTACCATCACTGTACCCTTACTTGGAGTTAACTGCTCTCGCTATCTTCAGGTAGAGGCCTCTACGACCTATCCAGTAGGAACTTTTGCAGGCTTTGCTATATCTGATGATGCAGGAATTCTGGGACTAAATTTACTCGGAGGTATTGCCATAGAAACTTATAATGGTTCAACTTTTCAGGAAAGTGTTTCTGGAAATTCTCTTCTTTCGGCGGTGGCAGTTGGTGGAGCATCACCTATTTATCAAGTCGGATTTAAATCAACAAAGCCATTTAATAGAATAAGAATTGTTGTTCAAGGATTAGTTTCTGTTGGTTTAGCTGCAGCTTATGATGTATATTATGCCTTTGTAAAATTAGATGGAGACGGCGATGGTGTACCAGATTGTATGGACAAATGCTCTGGGAATGACCTCTTAGATGCTGATGGAGATGGTGTGCCTGATGCCTGTGATAATAACTTAATTGATATTTCGCTCACGAAGGCAGTAGATAATGCTACGCCAATACAAGGTGCAAATGTGACTTTTTTGGTTACGGCTACAAGAGACAATACAACCCTGAATGCAACGGGTTTAAAAGTAAAAGATTTACTACCAGTGGGTTTTACTTATGTTGCTCATTCGGCGGCTACTGGAACAAATTATAATCCTACAACTGGTATTTGGAATGTTGGTAGTGCTTTGGGTGGATTAACGAATGTTTTATCATTACAGCTTACTGCCAAGGCTGATTCGACAGGTGTACTAAGCAATATAGCTGAAATTATATCAGCCAACGAAACGGATACAGATTCTCCTTATAACAATGGTTTAACTACTGAAGATGACATAGCAAGTGCTTGTGTTTCGGTACCAATACAGATTTGTCAAGGTCAAATGCTTACTTTGACAGCCCCAGGAACCGCACCAAGTTATCAGTGGTATAAAGATAACATACTGATTTTGGGAGCAACAAATGCTACACTTACAGTGACAGAAACAGGAAGCTATTCGGTCAATTTTACTTCGACTTCTGGTTGTATTTCGGGAAATTGCTGCCCCGTAATTGTAAATGTTAATCCTTTACCTACAATTAATGCTGGAGCTGATGTGGAGATTTGTGGAGCATCGTCCACTACCTTAACAGCAACAGGAACAGGGGCTTTATTATGGAGTACAGGAGCAACAACTGCCTCAATAACGGTAAATCCAACATTTACCACTCAGTATATTGTTTCGGTGACGAGTGCAGGAGGTTGTGTGAATAGAGATACAGTAACTGTGACAATTAAGCCAGCACCAATGTCGGCCAATGCGATAACGATTTGTAATAACGCAGGAACACCAAGCACATCGGCAGATGATACATTTACGATTGTTTTAAACCCATCTGGTGGAAGCGGGACTACGTACACTGTGTTTGTAAACAATGTTTCGACGGGTGTAACTTATAATTATAACGTACCAAGTTCGCCTATTTTAGCGGGCTTGATAAACAGTGGTTCTAAATCAATTAGAATTTTGGATGCCAATGGTTGTGAACTCACAACAACAGTTTCACCACCAGTTAACTGTTCGGTTTGTCCTCCAAAAATATGCGTTCCGATTACGATTGTAAAACAGTAAATATTTAAAAAGTAATATAGTTATGTTTAAAAGCTGGGCGATTTTTACCCAGCTTTTTTCAATCTTCTCTGCCTTCCTTTCGATTTGCATCTGCCATTCGGACAATTTTTGGAGTGAATTTCGCCAATACTTTTACTAAATCAGTTTGAGCGACAATTACATCGTTGATGTCTTTATAAACCATTGGAGCTTCGTCTAAATCTCCACCGATGAGTTCGATACCGTGTTCGTTCAAAATCTTATTCATCGAATTTTTGGTGACCGAATTAAAAGCTGCTGTTCGGCTCATCAAACGTCCCGCTCCGTGCGATGCTGAATTGATAGAGTTAGTATTTCCTAAACCTCGCACCACAAAACCTGGGGCTGTCATTGAGCCCGGAATAATGCCCAAATCGTTGATTCCCGCAGGCGTTGCACCTTTTCGGTGAACCAAAACGTCTTTTCCATTATGCTGCTCTTTCCATGCAAAATTATGGTGGTTTTCGACCATTATTAATGGTTTTTCGGAAATTGCTTTGGCGATTTTTGCATGAATTTCGTGGTGATTGGCCGAGGCGTAATCGCCTGCCAAATTCATCGCTATCCAGTATTCTTGACCTTCTTCGGTGTTTAAATCGAGCCATGCCAAATGAGCCGCTTGTTTTGGTAAAACAGTTTTTTGCATGGCAATTTTTGAATAATGTCCAGCAACAGTTCCACCAAAACCACGTGAACCTGAGTGTGAAAGTAAGGCCAAATATGTTCCAACTGGCAAGTTGAGTAAATCATCTTGTTCGGAAATTTCTAACAATCCCCACTCTACGAAGTGATTGCCCGTACCCGATGTTCCGAGTTGGCGATAGGCTTTGTCTTTCAAATCTCGGATAATCTTAGTGGCTGTCCATTCAGGTTTATCCATTACCGATTCATCAAATTTATGAGCAGTTTCGCCCCCCATACCAAATTTGGTATTTTCGAGCAACGTTCGTTTCAAAAGATGAGGTTCACGCTTGAATACATCTGCCGAAACATCAAAAACTGATAAGCACATGCGGCAAGCAATGTCAACACCAACTGCATACGGAATGATTTTATCAGCTTCGGTAGCCAGAACTCCTCCAATTGGCAAACCGTAGCCCTGATGTGCATCGGGCATTAAAGCACCTGCTATTGAAATTGGCAAACTTACAGCCGTATTCATCTGATTTAAAGCCCCTTGCTCAATGAAATTTTCGCCATAGATTGTGTAGGCTACGTTTTCATCTCGCAAATCAAATTCGCATGGTGTTGACTTTGGTTTTTCATCTAATTGCATAAATTCTTCTTTTGGAATGTATGCACGACCTTCGTCTGTAAGATTTATTTCGATACCTTGTTTTTGTAATTCGTAAATTTTTTGAGCCAAATTGGTTACTTTATTCTTTGAATAGGCAAACTTCTTTGGATTTTCGAGCATCTGAGCGAATAATCCCAAAACCTTTTCGGCAGAATATTCGGCTCGCTCAGTAAGTCCTTTGGCAACTCTGAGAAAAGCGTCATGCAAATCTTCAGGAATTGGAGCAAGGGCTGTTATTTGTTCGATTGTTATGTTCATTTGTTTCATTCTTATGTAGAGACGTTGCATGCAACGTCTCTACTCTACGTTTTTTGTTAAACCTTTACAAAAATCTGCTTCAATTGGTCAATGATTTGTCCGTTTCCAGCTACTGAGATTGACCCGATTTTATCGGCAATTTTCTCAACATATTCCATTTCTTTTAATTTCCACAAAGTTTCGTTTTCTTCCATCAATTTTGCGGTGTTTAACAAACTTCTCATCGAGGCTGTTTCTTCACGACGCATGATGATATTTGCTTGAGCTTTCTTTTCGGCCATCAAAACTTGGTTCATGATGTCTTTCATATCGCCTGGTAAAATGATGTCTCTTACTCCACAGCTTTTTACTTCAATTCCCAAGTTTGCTACTTTTGCTGTGGTGTTTTTCAAGATAAATTCTCCGATAGCATCTTTTTTATCCAATAATTCATCTAAAGTGAAGCCTCCCACATATTCACGCAAAGCCAATTGCAACAAAACATAGAGTTGTTTTTCGTAATCTTTGTTTTCATACAAAGCCTTTACAATATCAGTGATTCTATACTGAACAAAGAAGTTTAAACGCAAATTGGCTTTATCTTTGGTCAAGATTTCTTGTCCAGAAACCTCTAATTGTAACTGACGCATATCGGCTTTGGCTACATGAATGGTAGTCGGGTTTTTCCACCAATGATACGTCCCACCGTCTAAAACCTTCTCGAATTTTCCATCGACAATCAAGACACCTTTTTCGTAAGATTCTACAACGAAGCTACGAGTGTACATTGGTAATCGGCTGATTAATAGCTGTTTATTGATGTTTTCGGTGATGTCTATTTTATTTAAATCGACTTTGGTATAGGTAAAATTCTTTACACCTTTCCAGAAAGCATATCGACCAACGGGCATGACCATACGGAAACGATTATCTTCGTATTGAATCACAATTTCGTTGTCTTGTACTTCCACAACTTCCAAAGCCTCAGCGATTTCTGAATGTTGCAAAAGTAAATTTAGCTCAATGGGTGCTATAAACTGCGTGCCTTTGTCATAGACATAAGCATCTTCATTTCCCCAGAACCAGTACGAACCTTCTGAAAGCATTTGCTTGAAAGCTCCATTCTTCAAAACCAACCCAATTTGATTGGCATTTACTCTTACTTTTTGCATTGTTTTATAAATTTAATTGTGTTTTTGTTTAAAAGTCAGTCTGAATAAATCTGATTCAGCAAAACGGAAAACTGCTTGAGAAATAAGATTGGATAGTTGGTTTTGAATAATTCTTTTAACTTTATGAATATTCGTAAATCACTTATTATGAGTTAGTTATATTGTTTTTGTTAATCGAACTATAAAAAAGCAAATATCCGTTCCAAATCGGTATCTACTGTTTTGCGAGCTTTGTTTGAATTGTGAATCATATTCTTACGAATTGCTTCACCCAAACTTGCCCAGACTGACGTTACCACATTAGGGTGTGATAAAACCCTTTCTTCTGAAGGATGGAACTTAAATCCATTGCGTTACCAATTCGCCTCTACTCTGAAAAGTAGGCAGGATTCGAACCTGCATATCCGAGTCTGTTGCTCTAACCATCTGAGCTATTTCGACCGAAATCGAAAAAGGGAGTCGAACCCTTGGCCTACAGGTTTGGTGATAGAAGCCGCTTTCAACGACAGCATATTGGCAGTAATTACTCCAACACTATGGGGCTATACAGAAACCCTCGTCAGGTTCGAGAGAAAAAACTTCCATCGTCTGGGTAGCAGGATTCGAACCTGCGAACTCTTGCTCCCAAAGCAAGCCCGTATAACCATCTGCGGAACACCCAGTTTTTACTATTTTTATTTTAAAGAACTTCTTTATCAGATTGATGATACAAAGTTCAGAACTCAATACGCAGCCTATTTGCGTAGTTAAAATGTTTTTTAAAATAATTTTTAATTTATTGATAATTAGTTAATTGTGCGAGATGATTAGGTTGTTTTGAGCATGGAGTGAGAACGGTCAGCCGTCGCTGTCGAACTCACGACTAACGGTTTTGCAGACCGTCCCTTTCACCACTCAGGCATCCATGCACCGTTATATAGATTTAGTGTTTTTTTATTCCTGTATTCATAAATATTTCCCCATTGCGAAACCGTTCAAACTTGCCCATTTGTGTAAAAAACTCAGGGCTTTTTCGGTGATTGGCCTATTGAAACGATATTTTGCTTGTACAACTCTCTTGCTCTGCATATCGAGTTCGATGGTTGCTAATCGGTCGGTTTCTAAGCAAAAATGATACTTGCGAAGCGATACGATTCTGGTTCTTCCTCGTTCGCAGTAGTAGGTATATGAGCCTACGCAATGATTCATTTTTTTGCCTTCATCGGCCAACTCTCGGTTCGATAAAAGCTCAATCATTTTGAGTGTTGCATCATCTTCACATTTGCCGTCTTCAATCTCAAATGTCTCGAAACTGCCTGATTTCCAGACAACTAAACCTTGTTTACGTTGTTCTTTATTTATCGTGTTGTGCCAAGTGTCACTCTGACGCATCAACGATTGGAGGGTTCTGCCTTTGAGCGAATACGCAGAATTTTGATTTACCTCATTTCGTACATAATCAATCAATTCTCCGATTTTGTCGAGGTTAAACATTCCTCCCGCAATCACTATTCTAATAAAAGTTTCCCAGAGAGCTTCGTCTCGTTTATCACTTCGGCCGAGCCACGAATACGCAATTCGATGAGCCAATAATTCGTCGCCTCCCAAGCAAAGTACTTGTGCATATCTGAAAGCCTCAAAAACCCGAAATCCGTCTGGACTTTTCATAAACTCAACTTTCATTTTTTGCGTTAGCGGAATCGTCGAATTGATGTATTTAATGCTTCCGCCTTGCACCAAAAAGATAAAATCTTTGATAAAGAAATGGTCTTGTTGGTAAAAAAATATGTGGTTCAAAAACGCCGGATATTTATACTGAGCAAAGAGATAATTTATCAATTCTTTGAATTTTTCGTATTCGCCTTTGGCCTTTGGTTTCCAGTCCTCAACGGGTCGAATCCATGCCGAACGATGCTTGGCTACTTCAATTAATGCTCTGATAAACTCATTGTCTTTAAACCATTTCGGACATTTTCCTTCGAGTTTTTCGGTCAGAAAAGTCAGATTTGCTATATATTTTCTCAGTGTTTCTTTTTTGATAACTAACTCTGCTTGAATCAGCAATGAAACCATAAATTGGTATCGCTCATTGTTGGCATATTCATTTCTGAGGTTGGTATTTTGTGCATCTTCAATGATTCGCACAAAACTTTGGTTTAATCTGGCCGATTTCTGATATGCTTGCTGAAGCTCATACTCGGCCTGTTCTTTTTCACGAACTATTCTGATTCGTTCTGATTTTGATAGGTGCTTGCCCATTGTTGTAATTTTTTCAATAAAAAATTC
This sequence comes from Emticicia sp. W12TSBA100-4, assembly GCF_040253585.1. Taxonomy (NCBI): domain Bacteria; kingdom Pseudomonadati; phylum Bacteroidota; class Cytophagia; order Cytophagales; family Leadbetterellaceae; genus Emticicia; species Emticicia sp. W12TSBA100-4. Next base: position 173,535 of record NZ_JBELAU010000006.1, on the reverse strand, counting down.
AATCTTCGAGAAAATCGGCCACAAAAAAGCCCGACCTCGTTTTGGTTGAGGTCGGGCTTTATGCGGGCGTTCAAATCCAGAACGTACCTATGGGCATAAACACTCGTACCTCAGTCGTATTGCTTTGTCAAAATCTGCTTTTGCATTTGTATTCGGGCGATAACAGTTACTCAAACATACCGCTCCCCACGCAAAGGCAATCAGACTTTGTAAGCCTACGGGTTTTGGGTGTATGTTTCTGAACATTAGCATTTGGTTATCTTGTTTTTTGTTTTAAAAATTAAAAATTGTTTTGAGTTTTTGGCAATAAAAAAGCCCGACTTTTTGGGGTCAGGCTCAGATAAATTTTGGTGTAGTTTTTACTACAAATTGTACCTGTGCCATGTATGCAAAATTCCTCCAAACGGGTGTGCCATTCCGCAGCTGAAAGATGTATTTTTTAGATAATTTTGCATTTTTTGTTCTGTTTGTTTTTGTGCCACAAAGTTACGCTAAAAGATTTTATATATTCCAAATATTTTTTTGATTTTTTTTGTGAAAATGATTTAATGAATTGATTACAAGTGTTTTATGGTGATCTGTTTTTTGTATAAAATTTTCTTTTTTGAGAAAAAAAATCTATTCAAACTAAAAATTTACGAATAATGAAGATTGAAAAACGATGAAAGTATCTGAAGAAACTATAAAAGTTGCTATTTTTATAGTTGTTTTATGAGAAGAAAATGAATATAAAAATCTTATTTAAAATAGAAGTTTTTTGGGTATGATTTCTGGCCTTTTTGTGTAGTGTTTGAAAAGAAATTTTGAAATGAAAAATATTAATTTTCATCATGTTTTTTATGAATTTCAATGAGCGTGGAATAAGATTATTTTGAGTTAGAATACCCTTGAATAAAATACCATTGTGCCATACTAAAAAAAGATGACACAATGGGTTTCTATCTTTTAATCTTCCAAAACTCCAAATTTGCCTTTCGCTAAATCATCATATGCTTGCAAGATTTCGGCTTTATTATTCATCAAAAATGGACCGTACTGTATGATTGGTTCGTTGATTGGCTCGCCACTTAACACCAACAGCACTGTATCTTCGAGGGCTTCGATTTTGATTTCTGTTCCTTCATTTTTGAACAAAATAAAATTATCTACTGGTGCAGTTTCTGTATCATTTACCTTCACACTTCCCTCTATCACTACTATCCCTGTATTGTGTTTTTCATTGAGTGAAAGGTCAATAGTAGTACCTTTTTTCGCACGAACATTATACATGTTGATTGGCGTGAAAGTCGATGCTGCACCTTTGATACCTTTATACTCACCTGCAATTACTTCAATAAGTCCTTGATTATCAGGTAAATAATATTTGCCAAGTTGAGCATTTTCAATACCTTGATACTTTGGCGTTGTCATTTTATCTTTGGCTGGCAAATTCACCCAAAGTTGCACCATCTGAAATAATCCACCATTTTTGCTGAATTCTCTATCATGGTATTCTTTGTGTAATACGCCACTTCCTGCGGTCATCCATTGTACGTCACCTGTACCAATTACACCACTATTTCCACTACTATCGTGGTGAGCAATTTTACCATGATAAGCAATTGTGACTGTCTCGAAACCACGGTGTGGATGCACACCCACGCCACGAGGCTCATCTTTTGGTGGAAACTCAACTTTTGAATTATAATCAAGCAAGAAAAACGGACTCATTCGGTGCATTCCCATTTTGTATCCACTCGGGAAAAAGTTATGCACTCTAAAACCATCGCCTACCATATGAGATGGTGGCGGAGTTAATATCTGTTGGACTGATCGTATGTGGCTCATTTTCGTATTTGTTTGGTATTTACAATTACATTGTATGTATATACAACTAATTTTGTTTCTTCAGAGTTCCATCGTTTTTTATTTTTTAATTACCTTCACAAAAAATACAAAAATTTCAACAAACCTTCTTCAACAAAATGAAAATTCAATTTTTAATTCTCGTGTTTCTGACAACTTTTTTGCGATGCAAAGCCGATAAAGTGCTTGATATTGAGCATGATACCAACAAACAAACGATTCCGCTCGGTGGAAATGCTTGGACGACCAATGGAGGAGCCATTAAGGAACAAGGTTTAGTTAACTGGAATTCTGGAATGACTATCTGTCGTACTTATTTCAATGTTGCCCAAAAAGGATCGCTCAAAGTATCAGTATTGATGAATCCGATGAGTGGTAAAAGTAAAATTAGTGTCAGTATTTTAGAAAGAAGTATTGAATTTGTGGCTGAAGGTGATGCCGAAAGAGAGTTTTTTGTAGGAGAATGGAATATACCACAGGCGGGATACATTTCGGTCGATATAAAAGGTATAACTAAAACAAATGCCAACTTCGGGATGATTTCGAGTTTGGGAGTAAGTGGTACATCTGTTACTTCTGAACTTACGTATGTGAAAAATAATGAAGGAAGTTATTTTTATTGGGGTAGAAGAGGGCCATCGGTGCATTTACGCTATCCGACTGATGGTTTAGAAAATGTAGAGTGGTTTTATAATGAAGTCACGATTCCGAAAGGAAACGATGTAATTGGCTCATATTTTATGGCAAATGGTTTTGGTGAAGGCTATTTTGGAATGCAGGTAAATTCGGAAACTGAGCGAAGAATTTTGTTTTCGGTTTGGAGTCCGTTTACAACTGATAACCCTGCGGCTATTCCACAAGACCAAAAGATTTTACTCTTGAAAAAAGGTGATGGCGTTTATACAGGCGAGTTTGGTAATGAAGGTTCGGGCGGACAAAGCTATTTGAAATACAATTGGAAAGCGGGAAATACCTATAAGTTTTTGTTACAAGGAAAACCAACGGCTGATAATTATACTACTTATACGGCTTACTTTTTCGCTCCAGAAGAAAACCAATGGCGATTGATAGCGAGTTTCAAACGCCCGAAAACATCAACTTATTTGAAAAGTTTGTATTCTTTCCTCGAAAACTTTATTCCCGAAACTGGAAACCAAGAACGCATAGGGAATTTTGATAATCAATGGGTTTTTACAGCTAAAAATGGCTGGACAGAACTCAATCAAGTTACACTTACGGCCGATAATACTGCTCGCAAGAGGTACCGAATAGATTATGATGGAGGCATGAAAAATGGTCAGTTTTATTTGAGAAATTGTGGATTCTTCAATGATAATACTACCCTTAATCAGAAGTTTACAAGACCACTCAAAGGAAATACTCCCACAATTGATTTTTCAAAATTGCCATAGAATGAAACTCTTTTTTGAGTAATTTCACGGTATTAATTATAAAACAGATTATTATGAATAAACTTTTTTTGCAAGCAGGCTCGCTTTTGGGAGCAGTAGGGGTGATGGTTGGTGCTTTTGGGGCTCATGCTCTCAAATCAATGCTTACGGCAAGTGGCCGATTCGAGACTTTTGAGACTGGTGTTCGTTACCAATTTTATCATGCTATTGCATTGGTATTGATAGGTATTTTATCGAAACATATTTCAAATAAAACTCTTACTTACAGTGGCTATTGTATTTTGGCGGGTGTATTGATTTTTAGCGGAGCTTTATATACCATTTGTTTTACGGGCCTCAATGTATTTGGTGCAGTTGCTCCAATTGGTGGTACTTTGTTGGTAATTGGCTGGTTATTAATGTTTTGGTCGGTTACGAAAAAATAAAAAATAGACGATTGAGAAATGGACACTATTTCTCAATCGTCTATTTCAATGTATCAATACCTGCTTTAGACTAAATTCTACAACTTCTCCCATGCTTTTACAATTCAGAAAATTGGGATTTTTATAATGCCGTGCAAGGTCTTGTTTGAGTGATTCGAGGTTTTGAGGTAATGAAAGTGTATCTTTTTTCATTGTATCAATCAAATCGTGTATTCGGCTTTTTTCTTCTCGTAATCTGTTGGCAATTAGTGTGCGTTCTTCGGCTTGGTACTGCTTCACCGATTCGGCAGTTAGATATTTCATACCCATCTGAATCATGGCATAGTTTTGCTTGAAATACTGTGGCATGTAAACTGATTTTGATGCTTCATAAGATTGTTGGTCGAAATCTATAGCTCGTAAACGATAATGAAAATCCTCGAAGTCGGGCGTAACGATTATCACAAAATTAGATGAATGCATATCTCCCAAAAGTCTAACGAAACATCGCTCATTAAACTTGATAAATTCTTTACTCAAGCGAATCGGATTGAAATTGGCGTCGTTGAGGTGATTATTCATGAATTGGTCGGCAGGAATTCCTGCAATGTGCTCCTCTACGAGTGTATCCTCGTGCGTGCAATAACCCATTACATTGGGCGAGAGTAAATGTTCTAATTCAAGCCCATAAATGCGAGAGGCATCGGCTAACTTGATATAAAAATAATCGTGATTATCGTTTATTTTATTCACAATTCTAATTCTGAACGGTTTTGTATTGGCATACGTGCAAGTATCAACTCTATCTACGACCAAGTGTTTGATTACGGCTTCATCTCCATCGGTTTTCAAATCGGCATAGATGTTTTTCAGTGCCTCATATATTTCTTCAAGGTCGTTTTGGGGATACATTACCGTCTCCCACAATGTGTCTTTCCCCTTTTTATCATAAAGCGGAAACGCATTATCGAAACGTAATAAATCGCTATATTTGATGGGCAATTCCTTTTCACGACCATACTTTGTGAGGTATTTTCTTAATTTAGGAGAGATTTTAAATGGTATTTTTTTCTTGGAGATTAGTGCCATTTGGATAATTTAGTTTTGAAAATTAAGTGATGGATAGTAAAAGTAAACTTTGAAAGTAACTGCTTTTTTCAAAAGTAGTGATACATTACATTATTTTTATTGAAAAATATAAATAACTTTTTTGGTTTTATATAAATAGTTTCAATAAAAATATAACTTTGCCGTTAATAAACCTGTAACTCTAAATACTTAACATTCAATTTCTATGGAAAACATGCAAGAAAGAAAAAGTAATACAGCCATGACGGCAGGCCTCGTTTTAGCCTGTGCTTTGGCCGCTCTTTTTGGATTTCTTTACTTCAACGCTCGTCAGGATATTGAGTCAAAAAACGTTGACATTTCATCAAAAACTAAAGAGTTATTGTTGACAAATACGAAACTTGATTCAATTTCAGCTGAGTTAGATAAAAAAATTGCAGAAGTGACTTCTCTCGGTGGGCAAGTCGCTGACCTCGAAGCCCTTAAAGCTCAACTTGAACAAGATAAGAAAAATTTAGTCAATTCTAAGAATGTTTCTATTCGTGATTTTGAGAGTAAAATCAAGGGGTATGAAGCAGCTTTGACTGCCAAAGATGTTGAAATTGCGAAGCTAAGAGAAGAAAATGCTCAGTTGACTACCGAAGTAAAAACATTGGGAACTGAAAATTCTAATTTGAAAACGGATGTTTCGACACTTAAAACTGATAAACAAGCACTCGCTGATTCGGTTTATGCAACAACCGTAAAAAACAAAGAATTAGCTGAAAAAGTGACACTTGCCGCAGCCTTAAAAGCCATGAATGTATCGGTAAATGCAATCAACTCTCGTGGCAAAGAGCGTGAAGGTGGTGAATACAAAGCAAAACGTGTTGAGAAAGTAAAAATCTCTTTCAAATTAGTTGAAAACCCACTAACTAAGCGTGAAAATAAAGTAATTTACATGCGTATGCTTGACCCACAAGGTAACTGTATTTCCGATATGGCAACTGGATCAGGTGCATTTAATTATGGCGGAAAAGAAATGGTTTATACTGCTAAGCAATCAGTAATGTATGATAATTCTGGTCAAAATGTTGATTTTATTTACTCCCGTGGAGCAAATTATACAAAAGGTAAGTACAATATTGAGTTATACTCAGAAGGATTTAGCATCGGGCGTGGTGTATTTGAAGTAAAATAATTAGTTTTTTCCCAAGTAATAAAAAACAAAAAGTAAAGAGTCTGTCTCGAAATAAAGAGGCAGACTCTTTATTATTTAGATTATGTGGATTATATAATGAGAAATCTTCAAGTTTGTCTATAAATAAATAGGCATTCCTGTATCTCTTCTGAGTAGTTGGAAGCAAGAATATTTCAACTGATAAATAACTTTCAGAAAGATTAATTATAAAGTAAAAAGACCATTTAACGAAAAAAGCAGTAGCAAGTTTAATCTTTTGCTACTGCTTTTATTATAAAATCTGGATTTGATTACTCTACAATCGGAGTTTTTTCTTCTGTAGGGGTATCCACTTTATCCATGAATTCTTGGTAATTTGTTAGTTTCTCGAATGGGCGTTTGCCAATTAAGTCAACTAAGTCAGATTGATAGAGAATTTCTTTTTTCAATAATTCTTGAGCGATTTTCTCAAGTTCTTCACGCTTTTCAATCAATAATTCTCTTGTGCGTACGTAAGCGGTGTCAATTAGTTTCTTTACCTCTTCATCAATAATTTTTGCTGTATCTTCTGAATATGGCTTCGTAAATGACATTTCGCCTTGCCCTTTGGAATCATAAAACGAAACATTACCGATTCGGTCATTCATACCATATACCGAAACCATTCCGTAGGCACTTTTTGTGATACGCTCTAAGTCGCTCAATGCACCAGTAGTGATTTTGCCAAAAACAACTTCTTCGGCTGCACGACCACCGAGGGTCATACACATTTCGTCAATAAGTTGTTCAGTACGATATAAATATTGTTCTTTTGGTAAATATTGGGCATATCCCAATGCTGCGATTCCACGAGGAACAATACTTACTTTTACCAATGGGTTGGCATGCTCTAAAAACCAACCAGCTACAGCATGACCTGCTTCATGATAAGCAACAATCTCTTTTTCTTCTGGCGAAATAAGCTTGTTTTTCTTCTCAAGACCTCCAATTTCACGGTCGATCGCATCATGGAAATCTTGCATATCGATGGCCGTCTTACCACGACGTGCTGCCAAAAGGGCGGCCTCATTACAAACATTGGCAATTTCAGCACCCGCAAAACCTGGAGTTTGAGTAGCCAGTTTCTTGATGTCAATATTGTTTGAAAGTTTCAAAGGTTTCATGTGAACTTTGAAGATAGCCTCACGACCAACAATATCAGGAGCATCAACACTAATTTGACGGTCGAAACGACCTGGACGCATCAACGCTGGGTCGAGTACATCGGGGCGGTTAGTGGCAGCCAAAATAATAATTCCTGCATCCGAACCAAATCCGTCCATTTCAACCAAAAGTGAGTTGAGTGTGTTTTCTCGTTCGTCATTTGCTCCTGGCATTGATCCACGTCCACGAGAACGTCCTACTGCATCAATCTCATCAATGAAGATAATACATGGAGCTTTTTCTTTAGCTTGTTTGAAAAGGTCACGCACACGAGCGGCACCAACACCCACAAACATTTCAACGAAATCTGAACCCGAAAGTGAGAAAAAAGGCACACTTGCTTCGCCAGCTACTGCTTTGGCAAGTAATGTTTTACCTGTTCCTGGAGGGCCAACGAGCAATGCTCCTTTTGGTATTTTACCACCGAGCTCGGTATATTTTTTTGGAGTTCTCAAGAAATCAACAATTTCTTGGAGTTCTTCTTTGGCTTCTTCTAAGCCAGCCACATCATTAAATGTGATTTTTACTTTATTATCAGCATCGAACAACGCAGCTCTTGATTTTCCAATATTGAAAATCTGACCTCCTGGGCCACCACCACCTGTCATACGGCTCATCAAGAAATACATCAATCCAAGTACAACAATGAATGGGAGCAATTGCCAGACCATATTCATCATATCTTGTCTTTCGACACTCTCAGGGTATAATGTTTGGCGATATGCTTCATCAATTTGAGCCGTTTTTAAGAAATTTGTGTAATCGTTCATAAACGATTCTACCGAAACCAAATCAACTTTCAAATGAGGACCACCAGCATTATAGCGATTGTTACCTAAATCTTTTTTGTATTGTGGTTTTTGAAGTGCATCACGAGTAAGAGTAACCTCTACACTACGGTTGCCCTCTACTACGGCTACTTTTTCTACATCTTTCTGCAAAATCATTTGTTCGAGCTGCTTATACTTAATCGGTGCCAATGATGCTGACCTCGAGAAAAGTAAAAAACCTATAATGCCCATGATAATCGCCGCTACAATCCATCCCTGCAAACCACCGCCATTGTTGGCTGGCTTTCTTTTCGGAAATTCATTACTGTTGTTGTCTGACATTTTTCTAATTTTTCAAAATTTAATGCAATAGTTATTCATATAAAAAAATAACCTTTACATGGTTTTGAACTATGTAAAGGTTCAAGTATTCTTAACATCATTCGAAGACCATTTGTTTCGGTGCTTCTGGCTCAAAGCTTTCTTCTATCAGCGTAGTTTCAGCGTCACCCCAAAGCGACTCAAGATCGTAAAATTTACGACGGTCTTTTCTGAAAACATGCACCACTACATCAACGTAGTCGAGCAAAATCCATTCACGATTTTGTCGTCCTTCTTGATGCCAAGGGCTAATCTTAGAGGCTTTGAAAACTTCTTCATCTACCGAGTCGGCAATGGCAGCAATTTGAGTATCGGTATTACCCGAACAAACTACAAAAAAATCGGTGATAGCATTTTTGACATTTCGTAAATCCATCACTACAATATTTGTCGCTTTTTTTTCTAACATTCCGTGTACTACTAAGCGACTTAACTCATCACCAGAAAGTTCTTTAATTTCTTTCATTCAATCTTATCTTCATTTAATTTTGTGAGCGGTTCGTTTTGTTAATGGTGAATTGTTAATGAAAAATGTTTAATATAAAACTTTCTGTTTATCATTAAAAGTTCAAAAAAACGGCTTTCTTTTGAAAGCATACGAACTTCACTAAAAATATTTAATACTTGCGTACCTTAAAACGCTAAATTACTATAAAGTTGCACAATTTTCAACCCAAAACTTTATTTCTCGGCAAAAATACTGTTTATCTGCCAAGTTGTCATTCAACTAACGATATTGCTGCTGAAATAATTCAAACAAAGCGAGTTTTTGATGGAACAATTGTCATAACATCTGACCAAACGGCGGGTCGTGGGCAACGAGGGAACTCGTGGGAAACCCTACCCAACCAAAATATCACGGTTTCGATGATTCTAAAACCTGATTTCCTGAATATTGCTCAACAATTTAGATTAAATATTGCGGTTTCGCTCGGAATTTACGAATTTTTGTGTAAATATTTATCCGACGGTCTGACAATAAAATGGCCTAACGATGTGTATGTCGGAAACCGAAAGATGGGTGGAGTCTTGATTGAAAATACACTTTCTGGAACTCGAATTGCTTATTCTGTTATTGGTATTGGATTGAATATCAATCAGTTAAGTTTTTTAAATGATAAGGCAATTTCGTTGCGACTGGCTTCTCAGTGCCAAGATGATTTTGAGATAGAAAAACTAATTGAGCAACTTTGTGAATGTATCGAAAAATATTATTTGCAGTTGAAGAATGGACACACTGATGTTCAGAAAAAAAAGTACTTAGAACGAGTATTTAGGTTTGGAGAATGGCATCAATATGAACAAAATGGAGAAAGATTCTTCGGGAAAATAGTTGATGTTGCCGAAACAGGTCATTTGATGATGGAAATAGGAGAAGAGGTGAAAAAGTTTGATTTTAAAGAAGTTTCGTTTGTAATTGAATAAAAATATACCATTAAATAGAGAAATTTTGAAAACAATCATTTTAAATAAACCGCAAGAGTTTCAATTAATTAGTCGAGATTTTGATGATACTTTGGCCGAAAATGAGGCTTTACTGAAAATTCATCGAATTGGTATTTGTGGGACAGATTACCATGCGTATCGTGGTCGTCAGCCGTTTTTTTCTTACCCACGAGTGCTTGGGCATGAGTTAGGTGCGGAAGTAATTGGCTTAGGAAGTACGGCAGGAGCGAGCGGAATCAAAATCGGAGATAAAGTTTCGGTTGAGCCGTATCTTAATTGTGGTGTTTGTCAGCCTTGCCAAAACGGCAAAACCAATTGCTGTGAAAGCCTAAAAGTTTTGGGAGTGCATGTTGATGGTGGCATGGCAGAATATTTGAAAGTGCCTGTCAATAAGTTGCACAAATCAGCTATTTTGGAATATGAGCAATTGGCTTTGGTTGAAACGTTGGGCATTGGCTCTCACGCTGTTCAACGTGCCAATGTGACCGAAAACGATATTGTTTTGGTGATAGGAGCGGGGCCAATTGGTTTGTCGGTTATTCAGTTTGCTAAAATCAACGGAGCAAAAATTGCTGTGATGGATTTCAGCAAGCAACGCCTCGAATTTGCCAACGAAGCCATCGGAATTGATGAAAGTATCATTGCCTCAGAAGATTTTTCGGCCGATGATTTAAGAAAAATATTGAAAGGAAATATGCCAACGGTAGTTTTTGATGCTACTGGAAATGCACAGTCAATGATGAAGGCGTTCTCATACGTGGCTTTCGGTGGAAAACTGGTGTATGTTGGACTTTTTCAAGGTGATGTAACATTTTTCGACCCTGATTTCCATCGCCGAGAAATTACACTTTTTGCAAGCAGAAATGCCCTTCCTGCTGATTTTAAGCACATTATATCAAAAATGGAAAGTGGACAAATCAATACAAAAGCTTGGCTTACGCATGAAGCTGCGTTCGATGATTTACCCACAATCTTTGAAACTTGGCTCGACCCAAAGTCACATGTGATTAAGGCAATGGCAGTGTTATAAAATTTTGAGGAGCGAACCAATCAAGGGTTCGTTCCTCAAAAAGCTTAAGTTTGCTTATTTCACAACTTCAAATAATTCTTTATCCATTTGTGGTTTTACTACGCACGTATTATCGAAGTGCATGGTGGCTGTATTGGTTGCATTATACGCTGGCCAGTTTGGTAAACCTTTGTGATTTGGATTGCCAACTTTCGCAAAGTTTATCCATGCTGAACTCATCTTATCGGCCAAAGCTTGTGCTTCTTTTGTACCACCTGTCATGTTTTTGGTGCGTTGGATGTTATCGAAGCAGAAAGCAATTTCCATACAGTGTACGGCTTTGTATTTGCCATCCATTACGGGCGACTGCCAATCGAAAAGATACATATAAGTATTTGCTCCACCTGCAATGGCTGATTTTTGGTTGGCTTGCTGCACAGCACCAGGACGGAAAGTAACATCATAGCTTAACATATCGCTCATTTTACCGTTTGGATAGGCTTTTTTTACGGCCGCAATATAGGCATCTGTTTTTTCTCCATATACTTTTTTGATGGCTTCCTTGGCTTGTTCTTCACTTGCAGTACTCGGAATTCCACCTCTAAATACGGCAAATTCATTTATCGTTGTACCAATCATTAAGGGAATGTTTTTTGATAATTCAAAAGCTTCATTCGAGAATAGTTGGTAAGGTAAAACTTCGCCATCGGCACTTGGACCCCAACTCAAACCGAATCCGATAACTGGTTTTCCTTCTGCTTTCATTTTATCAGCAATAGTTTTGAGTGCTTTTTTACCTGCATCGCTTAGTGTTTGGAACGGAACTTTTTGAATATCATCCACTTTATCAGCCGAGATATTGAGTTCTTTCAAAACTTCTGCACCGATAGCCTGAGTAGTTGCTTTATCGAGCATAGCTGTGCGGAAAGCTCCACTTTGATTGATTGCTTTGTGGAAAAGTCCTTTTGCCGAAGGCATTGCCATCAAAGTATTAACTTTTGCTCCTCCACCAGACTGTCCAAAGATGGTAACATTATTTGGGTCGCCACCGAAATTTGAGATATTGGCTTTTACCCATTCTAAAGCTGCTTTCATATCCAAAACACTATTGTTGGCTGAATTCTTGTACTTTTCACCATATGCTGAAAGGTCAAGATAACCCAAAATATTGAGGCGATGATTGATAGAAACTACTACTACATCGCCTTTTTTTGCTAAATTTTCACCATCATACGAAGGTAATTCTTGCGAAGAACCAGCTGTGAATCCACCACCGTGAATCCAAAACAAAACAGGGCGTTTTTTGCCATCGTTGATGCCAGGAGTCCAGACATTGATACGCATACAATCTTCATTCGTAAAGCCCCAACTATGGTCGAAAACGAACTCGCTTTCATCTTGAATACTGGTAGTTGGGTTTTCTAATGGAGCAACAGGGCCATAACTGAATGAACTACGCACATTTGACCACGCTTTTGGTTTTTGTGGGGCTTCAAAACGTTTGGCTTCGGCATAAGGAATACCTTTGTAAGTAAAAATACCATTATTGATGTAACCACGAACTTTACCCGCATCGGTTGTCGTAATGCCAACGTTTTCGCCCGTTTGTAATTGTGCATCGGCTGTTTGAAAAAGTAAGCAGCATGACGCAAAAAGAGAAAGAATTGTTTTTTTCATTGTTTAAAAATGGAGTTGAAAACTAAAATATAAATTGAGAAAATTAATACTAAATAGAATATATTTGCTTGATTTACTGGGTTTTATGAATAAAAAGGCAAGTTATATTTCCATATCTAAAAGTTTGTAACTGAGTGCTTTTCCGTGCGTGTCCATTCGCAAAGAGGTGGTTACACCGCCCGCCAAAGCCCCGTGACACACAAAAAGTAAGGATGAAATATTGGGCATTTCGTAGCGAATAATTTCGCCCGCAATGATTCCTGAAAAGTGTTGTTTTACTTTTTCAATCGTAACTTTCTCACAAAGCATTTCATAATCGCTCTCATTATAGGGAATCAAAGAAAGCGTTGAAATATTGCCTTTATCGCCTGCTCGACTGTGAGCTATGTTGTATAATTTCATTTTTAATTTTGAATGAGTGCGTGATAGAATGAGTGAATATTATCAGCTTTTAAAATAAGCCACTATTGGTCTGATTTTACTTCTATCAACCAAAACCGATATTATGCCGATTACTTCATTGACGTATTTTCTTACGCCACCACCACCCGCTGGACCGTTGGTGTAAAGAGCTTCAACTTCTTCGCCAACAAGTGCTGCATCTGCTTGGGTTTTTGCTTTGGCAGCTACTCGGAGTCTGACTTCAGCCCTCCCCACCCCCGATGGGGGAGCTTGATTATCAAATGTAGAATTTATGCCTACAAAATCAATTTGTAGTTCATCAAAAAATCCCCCATTGGGGGTTAGGGAGCTTCTATTTTTAATAATTTCACCTGCTAATTTCGCTCTTTCATAGGCGGCTGGACCAGCATACGAGATTTCTCCTTCACCTTGCCAAAATGCTTTGTAACCAACGCTTACTTTGTATGTTTTTGGTTTTTCTTTTCCACCTCCGCCTGTTACCCGAACTTGGTTTTGTGCAATTTCTTCCAATTTTGCACTTTTAAAATCGGCAATGACATCGGGGGTATAATATTCGTTCGGATTGATTACTTCGTAAAGCAATTGTTCTTTGGCAGTTTGTAGATTAATTATACCACCAGTTCCTTCTACTTTGCTAATAATTGCCGAGCCATCAGCAAAAACATCAGCGAATGGATGTCCCAAATTTTCCATGTTTTCGACTGGTTTTTTGATTGGGTCGGCAAAATATCCACCTGTAATATGCCCTGCACATTCCATCAAATGCCCGATTACTGTGCCTTTACCCATTAAATTATAGTTATCGGTTTTCCACCCAAATTCATGAACCATCGGTGCAAGAAAAAGCGAAGGGTCGGCAACACGGCCTGTGATAATTATCTGAGCATCAGCTTTTAAGGCCTCTAAAATGCCTTCAATGCCAAGGTAAGCGTTAGCGGAAATGATTGGTGACTGGTTATTGGTGACTGGAGATTGGTGCTTTTTTATTAGTTCAAGAGCAATATCTTCATTTCCAAAAATCTCAAAACTTTCACTTTTTAATTTATCATTCATGTCATCGCCGTGTATCGCAGCAACTTTCACTTTTAATCCTTGTTTTTGAGCAATTTCAATGGCTTTTTTTGCACCTTCAATTGGATTTGCTGCACCCATATTGGTTATTAAACAAATATTATTTTTGACCAAATGAGGCAAAAGAGTTTCTATTCTACGCTCCAGTAATGGGTCGTAGCCTTTGGTTGGGTCAGTCATTTTGCGTTTGTTGGCGAGTGCAATCGTGCGTTCGGCCAAACATTCTAACACCAAATAATCTAATTCTCCCTTTTCGGCAAGAATAATGGCTGGTTCGATTCTATCGCCCGAAAATCCTGCTCCGCAACCTATTCTGATTTTATTTTTCATAAATGTATCGACCCCGTTAAAATTGCCACAATCGTCATTACAATTGTTGTTCCCCAAGCCCATGTAAAGGTATGGCGTTGGTGTTCACCTAAATCAACTTCTGCCAAACCTACCAATAGGAATGTTGAGGCGGTAAGTGGACTAATAGGAAAACCAACCGTCATTTGCCCGAGTAAAGCTGCTCGCCCGATTTCGAGTTGGTCAATACCAAATTGAGTTGCGGTCTGACTCAAAATTGGCACAACTCCAAAATAATAAGCATCGGGAGTAAATAACATACTGGCTGGTAAACTTGTGATAGCTGTAAGGGTAGGTAAAAGATTTGCATGGTTTTGCGGAATCAATGCGACCAAAGCATTAGCCATTTCTTCAATCATTTTTGAGCCTGTCAATATTCCAGAGAAAATTCCTGCGGCAAAAATCATACTTGAAACCATAAAGATATTTGTGCCGTGAGCCTTCATAACTTTCTGCTGGTCAGAGAGTTTTGGGTAGTTTATTAGCAGTGCGATCATACTTGCCACTACAAAAAGTACAGATGCTGGAACCCAACCTTTCATTAAAGCAATGATTAGTGAAACTGTGAGTACTGCATTGAAAATAAGTAGTTTTGGTCTTCTTAAATCTCGTTGTTCAGTCGTAAGGTTTTCTTTATGATTATATTGAAAATCAATGATTCCGAGTCGCTTTCTTTCTTTTTTGCCGAAAATATAAGCCACAAAAAGCACCCAAACGATACCACCAATGATAGCAGGAATATTAGGGTTAAAAATATGAACGGTATCTGATTTTAAAGTCGAAATAGCTCTTGCCGATGTTCCTGACCACGGCACAAGGTGCATCGGTCCAACGCTCAATGCAACAATACTTGAAAGTACTAAACGATTGATTTTCAGTTGTTTATAAATAGGCAAAAATGCCGAAAGTACAATCATAAAGGTGGCAGTTCCATCGCCATCAAGATGCACAATCATTGTTAAAATTGCCGTTCCGACAATTACTTTCAGTGGGTCGCCTTTTACTGATTTTATGATAGTAGCTATCACTGGGTCAAAAAGACCAGCATCAAGCATTGTGGCGAAATATAGCACCGCAAACATCAATAAAATACCTGTCGGGGCAACTTGTTTGATTCCTGTAATGGCAAATTCTCCCAGTTCTTTGGGCGAAAAACCAGCAATTATGCCAAAGATTATTGGAGTTATGACCAAAGCTGTCATGACTGATAATCTTTTTGTCATTATCAAT
Organism: Emticicia sp. W12TSBA100-4; assembly: GCF_040253585.1. NCBI lineage: Bacteria > Pseudomonadati > Bacteroidota > Cytophagia > Cytophagales > Leadbetterellaceae > Emticicia > Emticicia sp. W12TSBA100-4. The sequence goes on along the minus strand of NZ_JBELAU010000006.1, from coordinate 158,089 downwards.
ATTAAAAAGACAATAATTGTCGAGAAACCGAGTATTGCGAGCATATATATCTAATAATTGGCACGCTGATGACGCTGATACTATCGTAACGCTGATTTTCGCAGATTTATAAAAATCCGTATTTATCAGCGATGGTACATCCGTGTCATCAGCGTGCCATTTTTAATTTTTTTATCTAAAAATTTTACCTTGCTTTACCAGTTGGTCATACTTTTCAATATACATTTTGTCCAAAGTTTCAGAGTCCTTGTATTTCACACGAAGAGCAGCCAATTTTTTGTGCAATTCAGCTTTGACTTTGGCGTATTTAGGGTCGTTGTAAACGTTTGTCATTTCGTTTTTATCGTTTATACGGTCATATAATTCCCATTCATCGACATCATAATAGAAATGCACTAATTTGTATTTTTCCGTTACGATTCCGTAATGACGCTTCACCATGTGAACGCTCGGATATTCGTAATAATGATAATAAGCTGCATCACGGAAATTTTTGCCTTGACCTTTAAAGATAGGAATCAAACTTTCGCCTTGCATATCTGATGGGGATTTAATCCCCGCAGCTTCGAGGAAAGTTTGGGCAAAGTCAAGGTTTTGAACCATTTGTGAGTTTTTTGTGCCTGCTTTTATGACATTTGGCCATTTAACTAACAAAGGAGTTTTGAATGATTCGTCGAAAATAAATCGCTTGTCAAACCAGCCATGTTCGCCCAAATAAAATCCTTGGTCAGAGGTATAAACTACGATTGTGTTTTCTTCTAAATTGTTCTTTTTTAAGAAATCTAAAACCTGCCCGACCCCTTCATCTACCGAGGCGATGCTTCCCAAATAATCTTGCATATAGCGTTGATAACGCCATTTCATTTTATCTTTTTCGGTCATGTTTGGGTAACGTTTTATGAACTCTTCATTCATTTTTCCGTAGTGTTCGTCCCAAACTTTGCGTTGCTCAGCGTTCATTCTTCCCACGGTATAATTATAATTTCGTTTATCGTACGCGTGGGATTCTTTGATACCCAGTTTATCCATATTTTCAGGAAAAATCTTTGAGTCACCGGCCCAATTCATGTGCGTGAGTAGGTTCATTTCTGCCTCTTTTGAAGCTCGTCCACGACCTTCGTAATTATCAAAAAGGGTAGTCGGCTCAGGAAAAGTTTTCTTCAAGTATTCCTTAAAATGGCGTTCGGCGGGCAGCCATTCACGGTGGGGTGCTTTGTGTAAATAGGCGAGAAAAAAAGGCTTTTCTTCATCACGTTCGTTTTTTAACCAATTCAAAGTAATGTCCGTGATGAGGTCGGTTACATAACCAGTAAGTTTCTTTTTACCTTCTTTTTTTGTTATAAAATCGGGGTTGTAATAATCGCCTTGGTCGGGTAAAATCTGAAATTCATCAAAACCTTTCGGATTGTTTCCGAAATGCAATTTTCCAAACATAGCGGTCTGATAACCAGCCTTTTGTAAAATTTGTGGAAAAGTAATGTTAGTCGTGTCAAACGGAAAATAATTGTCAATTTTTCCATTGAGATGGCTATGTTTTCCAGTCAAAATTACTGCTCTTGATGGGGCACAAATCGAATTGGTTACGCAGGCATTCGTAAATAACATTCCTTCTTTGGCAATTCGGTCGATGTTTGGCGTTTGCGTGAGTCGTGTATCATATGCCGAAATTGCTTGATAGGCATGGTCATCCGACATGATGAAAACTATGTTGGGTCGGACCATCGTATGGCGTTTTTTTTGGGGTTTGAAGGCAACAATTCCAACAGAGACCAAACCAACAGCGAGAAAAAATAAAATTATTTTTTTCATCTTTTTGTGAGTTAAAAGGTTTTATTCTACCGTTACTCCATTCTTTTTTAAGAAATTATGGAAGAAAAGCACATGATAAGGCAGTGAGTTTTCCCAATATGGCCATGTGTGAGCTCCAGGGCGTTCGGTATAATCATGTGAAACTCCTGCATAGAGCAATCGACTATGTAGTTCACGATTTGTATCAATCAAGAAATCGTCAACACCACAATCAATAGTAATTGGCATTGCATTTTTCTTGATGGCATCAACCATATTTACAATCGAATTTTTCACAAAAACATCTTGATAAATGTCTGAAGTACCTAAAACTTTCTCAAATCCTTGTTTTAACGATTTTGTAAAATCAGCGTTTATTTTGAATTTAGTATAATTCATATCCATTACACCGCTCATCGTTCCGGCTGCACTAAATAAATCAGGGTGACGAGTAGCAAAATACATCGCACCATGTCCGCCCATCGATAGCCCCGTAATTACTCGGCCTTTATTGCTTTTAACAGTGCGGTAAGTAGCATCAATTTTCTGAATAACCTCTTTCGTAATATAGGTTTCAAATTTGCTATTTGGGTCAGAAGGACTATCTAAATACCAACTAAAAGTCTCTCCTTCGGGCATTACTATTATCAAGTTGTATTTGTCAGCAAGGTTTTTTACAAGGTTCTTGTCGGGTGTTGAAGTGAGCCAATCACGGAAGTGGCCACCGCCGCCATGAAGGAGATATAAAACTGGGTAACTCGATTGATTTTTTGAATAAGAAGCGGGTAAAACAACCGCTGCTTTGTAAGTTTTTTTCATTACAGCACTTGGCACATCAAGGCTATCAACGGTTGATGCTTTTGCGGTAAATGTGAATAGAATTAAAGCTAAATAGAGGAAATTACGCATAGTTTTGTTAGGTTAAAATTTCAAATAATCATTAAAAAATGGTAATAAATCATTCAATACACGTCCATCCATTGTCCAGATTTTATTGCCGTGGTCGCCGATGTATTCTTCGGAAAAATGATTGATACCAAGATTCTCTAAACGTTGACTCAGCATACCGATTTGAACAGGAAAACGTGGTGAATCATTTCTTCCCCAATCCAATTTGATAGCTGTCATTTTTCGTAGATTATCGGCATATTTATCGACCATATAGACAGGCATGTTTGCTTCCCATTTTTCTAAAATTGGCTGATTGACAATCATTTTATCTCCTTCGTAGCTAAACGGAAAATCACAGAAAAATGGCGGTTTATTTGGGTTCGGCGACCAAGCACGCCCAACAGCAACCAAAACTTTTGGATAATAAGTTTTCTTTAAATCTTCGACCGTTTTTACGTTTTGGACGTCTTTGAAAGAATTACTATTTGGCCCAAATTCCTTTACCATTGCCAGCAACCCTGGACTGAGTGCATAAATACTACTAAAAACTTCGGGGTGAAGCATACCGATTTTGAAAGCTCCATAACCTCCCATCGAATGCCCCGCAATGCCTCGACTTTCACGGGTGGCGAGCGTTCGGTAGTTTTTATCCATATATTCTACCAATTCTTTGCTCTCAAACTCATCCCAATTGCCTGTTAGTGAAGAGTTTGAATAAAAACTTCCTTCAAAAAGCGTGTATTGGTCAGCTTGAACAAAAATGAAAGGTTTGATTTTCTGGCGAGCAATGCCTTCATCCAGAATCTTTTGCATTTGCGGAAAAATATTGTCTTTTCCCATGAATCCATGCAAGTAGTAAATGACAGGGTAACGCTGCGTTGAAGCATCATAATTAGGCGGTAAATACACCGATACTTTACGATTTGGGTCTTCGCCGCCTGTGTTTTGTAAGGCTTTTGAGTTAATTGTAAAACTTACCACTTTGCCAGTTTGGGCAAAAGTGATAAGTGATAAGTGAAGAATAAGGAATAGAAGTAGTTTTTTCATTTGTTTTTGAATAAGTCTTTGGCGTATAACAATAAAAATTTGTCAATTTCTTTTAGGCTTAAATCAGATAAGCCGTAGTATGCTCTAAAACTCATTAGGATTGTTTTAAATCTTTCATATTGTTTCAGTTCAACGTTTCTGAAATTATAAAAACCAAATTCACGATATGCAATCAATAGTTTTTCGATATAACTATCAAAAAATGGAAATTCTTCAGGATTGTGCCAACTGCAATACTTTGTAGCAAAAGCATAGAAATTTATCTCTTTGCCTGTCTCACTTTTCAATGAAGCAATCCCGTGTCCAGTTGCAATTTTTGGAATAATACTTATGTCACCATTGATTAGTGCATCATCAAGATTTAAACTTTGAATGTGTTTAGCAACATTAAGCGTATCATAGATATTTGTACTGTATAAAGAATTGATAGAATCAATTTTCAATTTTATTTCATCAATGTTTTTGTTTTCGGGAAACCTATTTAGCAAAGTTTTAGGGCATTTTCAATCGAAATGTGCTTTTCGTTTGCATCGAATTTATTCAAATAATATTCGATAAATTCAGGAGTAGGTTTCTGTGGTATCATCATTTATTTTTCAAAGAAAAATCATTGCTTAATTAAGTACAGCTTTATTTCCCCGAATTCATTTCTAAAAAATCAAACTCCTTTTTAAATAAACCTTGTTTAATTTCAACTTTATCGCCCAAAATCATGACATTTCCTGCTTGTTTGTCATAAGTTTTCCATACGGGCAAACCTGCACCGTTAGGATTGCCAGTTTTGGCAAAATTTATCCAATAAGAAGCCATTGTATTTTCTAAATCCTTATCCAGTTGTTGCCAATCTCGTTTCCAAGTATGAAGTGTGTGCAAAGCATAAGGCACTTCGGAGGTATGAAAAGCACCATAATTTGGGAAATTAGGCTTATCGGGCGGAACGTGGCTAAAATGATATAAATAAGAAGGTTTATTGGTGAAAGTGGCCAACAAATGTGAAGGCATACCCGCAAAACCAAGCAAACCTTGTTTCAATTTTGCTTCTTTGGCTTCTTCGTCAGTTGAGGCAGGGAAAATACTCAGAAATTCATCTGCTTTTGCTCCGTATTTGGTTTGAGCTTCTTTTTTGTAATCCTCTAAACTTGCTTTTGGAACGCCCATTAAACTGCCATCACCTGTAACCCAACCTGTCATGATTGGTACTTGGTTGTGTTTGCCGTTTTTGAAATGCTCAAAAATATTTGTTGGTAGTACATAGCCGTCCATCGTTGTTCCGAATCGGCCAAAACCTTGCAAATTACTTGCTTTTTGAATCTCGTCAGCCGATTTTTTTCTCAATTCAGCAATCGAAGTACAATTTACTTTTTCCATAAATTTCACGCCTTGTTGTTCCGATTCTGCCAAGTTTTGACTAAATCTGTTGGATAAAAGTCCGCCGCTTTGTGGAATCGCTTTATGAAATAAACCTTTTGTCAAAGGCGAAGCAATCATAGCATTTACGCTAAATGCTCCTGCCGATTGCCCAGCGATTGTAACATTATTAGGGTCACCACCAAAAGCTGCAATGTTTTTTTGAACCCATTTCAAAGCCGCAATTTGGTCGAGAAAGCCATAATTTCCAGAAGAATTATAGCCTGATTCTTTGCTCAATTCAGGGTGAGCCATGAAGCCCATAACACCAACTCTATAATTGATACTCACGAAGACTACACCTTTTTTTGCCATTTCTTCACCATCATAAATATCACAATTAGCCGAACCACTATTTAGTCCTCCACCATAAATCCAAACTAAAACTGGTTTTTTTTCTTTGTTTTTGCTTGAAGTCCAAACATTTAAGTAAAGGCAATCTTCGTTCAAAGGTTCTGGTTTAGCAATAAATTCTTCTGTCCAGCACGAAAAGGGCTGAGGTTTATTCTGAATCGGACTTGCCGAAAACTCAGTACATTTTTTTACATCACTCCAGTTTTGCACTGGTTGTGGAGCTTTCCAGCGAAACTCACCCACTGGCGGAGCAGCAAACGGAATACCCTTAAAGATTCGTAGGTTTTCTTTTGCATAACCCTCAACTTTGCCATTAGCGGTTTGAATGATGCTTTGGGCGAAGCTTGAAAATGAAATTAGGATGAGAAAAAGTAGTTTTTTCATAGTTTTGAAATTATTTTTTCATTTTCGATTTAAAAAATTCAATCATCTGAGTGTAATATTTATCAATCATCACTCCTGGGCCGTGTCCGCCGCCTTCAATAATTACTAACTCACTTTTTACACCTTCTTTTTGCAGTTTTTCGTAAAGTTTCTCGCTTTCACAATGGGGAACAAGTGGGTCTTTAGTTCCATGAAAAATTAGAAATGGAGGCGTGTTTTTACTTACATAACTTATTGGATTTGCGAGTGCAACTTTTTCTTTATTCTCTTGAATTGCACCACCAATTAGTGTAGATTCTGGTGATTTTGAATCGTTATGGCTAAATGAGCTGCCGCAAGCATCCATTAAAAGAAAATCACTTGGTCCAAACCAATCAACTATGGCATCAACATGGCTGCTTTCGCTTGTGAATTTTCCTACATTTCCTTCTAAATCTATGGGTAAATTATTGATTGTTGTAGTTTTTAGACCGCTTGTTACACCTGCCATTGTAGAGAGGTGTCCACCAGAAGAAAAACCAGTTGCTCCCAAAAATGAAGTATCTAACGAAAAGACCGAAGCATTGCCTCTGATGAAACGAATGGCTGCTTTAACATCATGTATTTGTGCAGGCCAAATTGCATCTCGACTCGAACGATGATTGATACTCACCACTGCAAAACCATTTTTTAGAAGTGTTTGCCCCAGTCCATCATTGAAACAAGTGCTTTTTGAAGAGTTTGAAAACCACGCACTACCGTAAATCGTAATTACCACAGGAAAAGGAGCTTTACCTTCTTTGGGCAAGAAAATATCTAATTTATGCCCAATTATTCCATCACCAGCATAATCAATATCAATCCATGATTTTGATGCTTCGATGGCAGATTTTGAATAATCAACTTTGGGTTGAGCAAAGCCACCATATGAAATTATCAATAAAAATAGTGTAAGGTTTTTCATAAAACTTAGTTTTTACAAGTGACAATGACTCTCTGATAACGTGTCAATTTAATATCATGAGTGTCAGAAACTTCCAAAATCAAATGAATAGTTTCTCCATTTTTTATATCAGAAGGCATCGTAAATGAAGCGTCTTTTTGGTTCGGATTATTGAGCGAAACTTTGCCACTGTAAGTATCAACTTCATCATATTGCCACCAACGGTATGTTAGTTTATCGCCATCTGGGTCGGTTGCTGTGCCACCTATTTTGATTATAGTATTTGGTTTTGCCGAAAGTTTTGAAGCATGATTTAATTTTACAATCGGAGCATGATTTGCATTTTTGTAGTCTTTTATGCACCAGTCAGCACGAGCGGCAAAATCGTTTTGAAGAGCTTCAATCCAACGAGTTTGCCCATAAGTTTTGTCCATTTTTTGTGTGTATGGATTATAGTCAGCCGCATTTTCTCCGTCTTCCCAACGTTTCGGATTTTGAGCAGACTGCACCAAACGACCTCCCCAACCACCATATTCTGGGTTATTGAGATTATCAAGTCCTACATTAATCAAGTGAAAATAAGCTGGCGAATCGCCTTCTGAAATGAAATCATACTGACCAAAACTGCCCCATTGCCCTGCTTTGATTTTTGATAAATCTCCGTGAATATGCTCGTCGTCGCCTACTTGCTTTTGTCCATCGCCATAGCTGTAATACATTTTAGTAAGTGGGCCATGATTATTGATGATATTATCGCTCATAAATTTGCCTTCGAGCAAATAGTGTTGACTTTCTGGAACAGCTTTTTGCCAGGCATACGCAAAACACCAAAATTGATTAGAATTGTATAAAACTTTTACATCTTTCCAGTTTACCGAAATGTATTTTCTGTAAGTAGCATCTTGGTCAAGAATGGCATAAATAATGGCTTTTTTGCAAACTTTTTGATAAATTTTGTTCCAGTTTGAGGTATTTTTATATTGTTCTTCGATAGACTTTAAGGCTCTGGCAATTGTATTCGTTCCGCCCCAAACCTGTAGGTATATTGGCTCGGTGGTGGCATCGAGTAATTTGTTTTTGATAAATTCTGAGCCTTCTGTTACTTGCTCCATTTCGCCTTCAAAATCAATATTTCCAACTTTGATTAAGCTACGCAATTGATTAGCAGTTGGATACCCAGTTGCGTGTTTCGTCAGGTTTGGATAAACTTTCTCATAAGCATTGATTAAATCTTGCATCCAACTTACACCTGGCCAACGAAGGTCCGTTTTTGCACCGTACATTTTCTTGGTCATATCCATTTCAGAGGTAAATTTCGTGCCTTTACCATCGCCTTTGTAATGCCACATTGAGCTACTATAAACCAACCCTTCGAGTTTAAATTCATTGGCATAAAGTAGCATTCTGATAAAAGAATCTACGTCATCAATCTCTCCATCGGTTGTTACGATGGTACGTGGTTTTTGAGAAAAACCAGCAAGAGAAATAAAAATGAGTAGGAGAGAGATAGCTTTTTTCACGGTTGTTTAGTTTTTTGATATACATTAGAAGTGAAACTATTTCACATATCCTTGCATTTTTAGCCAGTTGCCGAAGTTTTCAATCCAGCCTTCGCTTGAAGTTTTGGTTTTATGCATCCCAAAACCGTGTCCACCTTTTTCATAAATATGTAGTTCGGCTGGTTGTTTGGCATCAAACCATTTTTTGTAAATATTAATGCTATGCGGCATAAAACCCAGTTGGTCGTCGCCCGCAACGGCTACGAAAATTGGAGTTTTTTCTTTAGGCATATTTGAGCCAATAATGGCGTTTTCGTAAGCGTAAATTGGTGCGACAAAATTTGGTCGGCTGGCATCATCAGCACTATAAACGACTGACATTGTGAGTGTTCCACCTGCCGAAAAACCCATAAAACCAATGCGTTTTGGGTCGATTTTATATTCAGCAGCGTGTTCACGAATATATTTTACGGCTTTCATTCCATCTTGTGTGGCAAGCGGAATAACGGGAGCATTTTCTTCATCAAGGGTTTTGAAATTGCTCATTTTACCCATGATTTCCTTCACTGGGTCTTCTGTAAAACTACGGGCAACTCTATATTTTAGCACAAAAGCTGTTACACCTTTTGCATTCAGCCATTTGGCCACATCAATGCCTTCACTATCAATTGAAAGGGTATGAAAAGCACCACCTGGGGCAATCACGACAGCAGTTCCATTTGGATTTTCAGGAACATAAGCCGTAATCGAAGGACGAGAAACATTATAAATAACTCTGGTATTGAAGAGATTTTTCTCCGAAACGGCTTCCTCCCAAGTCCAATTTTCTGAACCTGCTGGTTTCCCTTCATAGAGAAATATTTGTTTTTGTGCATTTGCTGACAACAAAATGCACAGTAGAGAAAGGGTTATAAGTAAGGTTTTCATAGAGAGAATTGAGAATTAAAAATTAGGAATTAAGAATGAGGTTTACTGGAATATTATCTTCAATAATTCTCAATTTTTAATTCCTAATTCTTAATTAAAATTAGATTTTACTTGTCAAAAACTCAGAGCTGCGTTTTAGGGCTACTTGCGGATTTGCCACCATATCTTGCTCGACGAAGAAATGCTCAACGCCAACTTCTTTTGCTTTTTTTACTATTCCTTGTAAATCAAGTACCCCATCACCAGCTGAAGCCATCAACGAAAACATTGGCATCCAGTCGCCCATACCGCCACCATCGCCCGCAAACTGCTTTTTCTCTTTCATATCTTTAATATGAAGCATTTTGTAGCGATTTGGGTATTTCGATAAATACTGGATTGGGTCGGCACCTCCACAGGTTGTCCAGAAAATATCCATTTCAAAGAACACCAAATTTGGGTCGGTATTGTCCAAAATAATTTGAAGTGGAACTTGTCCATTCATTGGTTTGATGCCATAACCGTGGTTATGATAGCCAAAACGGATACCGTTTTTCTTAGCTTCCGCTCCAATTTTATTGAATGATTCTGCAATTCGCTTATAATCGTCGAGTGTTTTTCGGCGGTCGTCTGGAATAGCAGGAAGCGTAACGTATTTATGGCCTAAGATGCTTGCGGCTTCGCCTAAAGCACTCATGTTTTGTTCCAGAGTGTCGAGGTCGATGTGCGTGCCTGGGCTACTCATACCGTGATCGTCAAGGATTTTCTTAACTTCTTTGGCCGATTTACCAAAATAGCCACTTCCCGAAAAACCAAGCATTTTCCCGGCTGCTTCCCAGCCTTTTTTTGCCTTTTCGGCACTAAATGGAAACGGTCCAAAGAGTTCAAGTTCTTTATAGCCTTGCGATTGCAGCATCATAATTCCAGCCATAAAATCTTCAGAAAGCATTTTTGGAATCGAAAAAAGTTGGATGCCCAATTTATTATCTTTCATTAAACCCGCCATTACTTCTGAAAATGGCGTCACGGCAGCCGCAGTTGCCAAAAGTGAAGTGTTTTTAAGAAATTCTCGTCTTGTTGTCATATTTTACCGATTTATAACGCTGGCAGGGTTCTAAACCCTGCCAGCGTTGAGTAAATTATTTATTCTTATAAGCTTTATCCAAAAACTCGTAACGAGCATCGTCTTTTGCTTTTTCGGTGCGAGATTCTATATCAATTATCATAACTGGTGGAGTAGCATCACCTGCTTTCGCAACTGTCCACTCTGGTAATTTCGCACCGTTTGGATTGCCAGTTTTAATAAAATTGGCAAAATAATTATTCATCGTTTCCGAAACCTTGTAGTCGTCGGCTGTCCAAGCATAATCCTTTACTAAGTGCAGGTTTCCCATACAATACTCAATTTCGCAAGCGTGTGGAGCTCCAACCGGTTTGGGTCTTGGGGCTGCTGCATCAGCTTTCACAGTTCCACCTGCCAAGCCCGAGCCTAATGTTTTATCTACTAATTCGGGGCGAATTTTGCTATATAAATAACGATAAACAGGTTGAGAAGAATTATTTCGGTGCAAATCGAACCACTTCCAAGTTGAATAAGAGATAAATCTATCGGAAGCCAAGGCAGTTGATGAAAGTATAACTTCCGCTTCGGTGCTATGAGGATATAATTTCAGAACTTCCTCAGCATTATCAGGATATTCTTTTTTTACTCTGGTAATAAAATTTTCGGTTGTGTTTGGCATTCCGTACATAAAAGCACCTCCAGGAATCTCGGCAGAATTCCAACCCAAAAGTAATGGTACTTGGGCTTGTTCTTTGGCCGCAAAAATTTGAGGAATTGTTTTTGGAAGAAAATAATTATCAATTACAATAGGAAAACCAAACATTTTCGATTCATCGAAAATTTCATAAATATCTCTTGCCGATAAAGCACGGAGTTGTTTGATACTTAGATTACCTGCTTTTTTTGCAAATTCAACGCCCATTTTTTCAGCTTCTGCTAACGTAACAGGAGCCATTGTTGGGTTAATTCCTGCACCACTTTCACCGATTGCACCCGCAATTAGGTTTCTGCCCAGTGGAGATGACATTTGCATACTTACACCAATCGAACCAGCCGATTCGCCCGCAATCGTTACCTTTTTTGGGTCTCCACCGAAAGCCGCAATGTTTTTGTTTACCCATTTCATGGCAGCTACTTGGTCGAGCATTCCGTAGTTTCCTGATGCCTTATAAGATGCTTCGGCACTTAATTCGGGGTGAGCCAAAAAGCCAAATACATTCAAACGATAATTACAAGTGACTACTATGATACCTTTTTTTGCCATTGATTCACCATCGTAGCGTGGCTCAGATGCATCGCCAGCTGAGTTTCCACCACCATAAAAATAGAGTAATACTGGTAAATCTTTGGTATTTCGCTTGGCTGGTGTCCAGACGTTGAGGTATAGACAATCTTCACTCAAGCCACTCGAACGAGAAGCCATATCACCAAAGACGATTTTTTGCATTGGTCTGGCACTAAATTTTTTAGTTTCTTTTACACCTTTCCAATTTTCGAGGGCCTGTGGTGCTTTCCAACGTAAATCTCCGACAGGTGGCTTCGCAAACGGAATTCCAAAATAGGTTTGAACACCAGTTTTGGTGTCGTAATTGCCTTCAATTGTACCATTTTCTATAGTAGTTTGAACCGCAAAGGTATTAATGCTTTGAGCGTGTGTTACCGTCGCTGCAAACATAATTAGGCTAAATAAACAGATTATTTTTTTCATTTGTAAGAGTAAAATTTTACTTATTGTCTCAATTTGCGACAATATTAATTAGTGTTTTAAAATAATCCTATTTATTTTTGAAAAAATTATAATTTAACAATAACTAAAGTGAATTCTAAAGGCTATCTAAAACACATTGCGTACGATTCGGTGGTTTTTGGTTTTTCGGGCGAAAAGCTGAAAATTCTGATAATGAAATACCATAATACGGGGCTTTTTGCTCTTCCTGGAGGTTTTGTGAAGCATGATGAAGACCTAAACGATGCCGTAAGGAGAGGTTTGAAAGAGCGAACGGGCTTAGATAATATTTATCTCGAACAGTTTTACGCTTTTGGAAGTGTATCACGCTACAAGCCTGAAATTATGGAGACCATAATGAAAGCCAATAATCAATCTTTGGAAGGATATTCTTGGCTTTTGGATAGATTTATTTCGGTGGCTTATTATGCTTTAATAAACTATGAAGATGTTGTGCCAACGCCCGATGCCTTGTCTGATTCATGCGATTGGTATGCTTTGGATGAATTACCAAATCTGATGCTCGACCATGCCAATATTGTCAATAAGGCTTTACAAACTTTGCGAGATAATTTGGAGCGTAAATTGGTTGGTATGAATCTTTTACCGACACTTTTCACCATGAAAGAATTACAACAAGTTTATGAAGCGATTTTGGGCGAAAAATTACACCGTGGTACTTTCCAAAGAAAAATATTAAGTCTGGGAATCTTGAAACGCCACGAAAAGCAATTTTCAGGAGCGGCACATAAAGCACCATTTCTGTATAGTTTTGAGTATAAAAATTAAAGAAAAATACCCCTACTGACTTTTGTAATTAAAAGTAGTAGGGGATTGTGAAGCGTGGATTCGTAAGAATATTTTTACTTTTTGAGGTGCAAAAGGTTGTTGGGTGTTTCGAGGTTAAATTATTTTTCGTCTGCGAGCAAGAGGTAATTCTAAACCTGAGGTCAGTACAACTTTGTTAAGCGGTCGAGGTTTTATCTCTTTGATAGAGTCTTTATTGACTGAAAAAGATTTATGAATACGAATAAAATGATTACTTTCTGACTCGCTCAAAAGTGCTTCACATTTTTTTAATGTATAAGCCATTACCTCTTTTCGACCGTTATTAAAATGAACTATCGTATAATTGACTGAGCCTTCGAGATGGCAAATATGCTCGGTATTTTTTGATTGCATGGTAGAAGAAAGTTAGATTTGTTTAGAAGTTTTACAGCAAAGAATTTAATGAATAGCGAAAGTTTTTTATCGAAGCAATTAATTCTTATTTTTGTTAGAATTCAATAAAAAAACTGTTTTGAAACTTTAACAAAACGTTTGGAAAAATATAAATGACTGAAAATTAGTGTTTTAACTTGAATGGGACGAATTTTGTGGATGGACAGCAATTAAAGACCTTACGACAAAAATTTATTGAAAAGGTCATCGAAGATTTCGGCGATGTTTATTTGCCTATACGGAAAAATGATTTTGAGAGCATCAATTTGTCGGCTTTGGTGGGGGCGATATTGAAGAATAATAAAGAAAGAATTCCTGAACATAAGTTAAAAGAGTTTTTGGTAAGTGAACAAACACTTCGCCGAATTTTTGAAGAACGAGATAAGGAAACAACCTTTCAACAGACTACTCGAAATTTTTTATCGCTTTATATTGGTTATCAGAACTACCAAGATTTTATACAAAATGCTGATTTTACTATAAAAACCTCAAAGGAGAATTCATATTGGCGGATAATTGGAATTGTGGTTTTGTTGTTTGGTTTGTTGATTGCAATTGCTTTTGTTTGGAGAAATAAATTTTTAAGCAATTCTATCGAAGGGAAATTGACAAAGGTGTTTTTTGAAAGCAATAAAGCACCGATTACAGTTAGGTTTAATTATCAATTCAATCACCATAACTTTGAACGTGCGATGCTTGATTATTCTTTGTGGAAGAAAAAAGATACGCTCGAACTTGATATAACAAAACAATCTACTTCAGTATGTTTTATGCACCCAACGGTGCGAACGGTAAGATTGGTGGCAGATGGAAAGGTGTTGGATTCTACTAAAGTTGTGATTCCTTCAGATGGTTGGGTGTGTGGCTATGAAGAGATCAATTACTTGCCATCTGAACAATGGAAGAAAAATGGCGTAGCTCATATCGCTAAAGAAGATTTACCCGATGCTGTTAGAGAGCAATCAATTTACTATTCGTTTGTTAAAAAAGTAGCAAATTTCGATAAAAATTTATCGTGTGATGAAATGGTTTTTGAAACTCGTCTCAAAAACCCTATTTCAGAAGGAGGAATCAATTGTAATGATGTTTCGGTGGTATTTACGGGAGAAAATCATAAATTTTTGTTAAATCTTACACAAAAAGGGTGTTCTCATTATGCTTACGTACATTTGCCCGATAAAGTGATCGGAGGTGAAAGTTATGATTTAAGTAAACTGGGAATAAATCTGGATGAATTTGTGCATTTGAAAATTGTCTTTAAAGATAAAAAACTTCAAATATTCATTGATAACCAACTTGCTTTTCAGACAAATTATGGCAAAAGTTTGGGGAAAATGCAGGCAGCTTACATTGGTTTCAAAGGCTTAGGATCAGTTGATTATGTAAAAATATTAGATAACAATAAGGTCTTGGAAAATGAAGGTTTTTGAGAGGGGGGAGAAGACAACAAAAAAGCACTCAAATTGAGTGCTTTTGCGACAAACGTTTTGCGGTCTGGACGGGACTCTGTAAGGTGTTTGTGGTCAATAAATTATACCTTAATAGTAAAACATTATAAAAAACTTTTTTTTATAATGTTAATATTCATAAACTGTTGTCCTATCAATATTTTAATCCTTATTCTACTGGAAGACGGTTTCTTTTTTATGGCAGATATTTCAGCTTGTAGTGGTTTAAAGCAGTCTTAATCCTTATTCTACTGGAAGACGATTTCTGTTAAAGAGAGCTATGAGCATGGGACAATCGGGAGATAGTCTTAATCCTTATTCTACTGGAAGACGGTTTCTGTTATCACTCACTCGGTGACTACACGTATTACATCGTCTTGTCTTAATCCTTATTCTACTGGAAGACGGTTTCTGTTAAAACATCGAAGAAAACGGCAAAACAAAGGTAAAAGCCGTCTTAATCCCTATTCTACTGGAAGACGGTTTCTGTTAAAATAAAAACGATTTAGGAGGGAAAATACCACCGCAAGCCGTGTCTTAATCCTTATTCTACTGGAAGACGGTTTCTGTTAAGTTCTAACTGGAATTATGATACATTCAATATTGTCTTAATCCTTATTTTACTTGAAGACGGTTTCTGTTCAGCAAATAACAAAGACTTTCAATCACTTTTAAGTCAGTTCTTAATCCTTATTCTACTGGAAGAATGTTTCTGTTATGTATTTGAACTTATTGAAAATAATTTAGCAACTATGTCTTAATCCTTATTCTACTGGAAGACGGTTTCTGTTAGATTAACAATTAAAGCTTAAAAACATGGCTGTAATAGTCTTAATCCTTATTCTACTGGAAGACGGTTTCTGTTTGACAAAGACAAGTCATTCAATGTTCAATTGAAAGGTCTTAATCCTTATTCTACTGGAAGACGGTTTCTGTTAAGCCCTTATCCGTACAAAAAGGTTATCGCCAGGTTGTCTTAATCCTTATTCTACTGGAAGACGGTTTCTGTTGACTTTATAAACAAAGCAATAGTTGACGGAAAGAAAAAGTCTTAATCCTTATTCAACTGGAAGACGGTTTCTGTTAGGTTTATTCTCATGGCTTCGTTCGGCACGACCGTAAGTCTTAATCCTTATTCTACTGGAAGACGGTTTCTGTTTTTTAGAAAAATATTTGAAAGAAAATGAATAAAGAATGTCTTAATCCTTATTCTACTGGAAGACGGTTTCTGTTAGCCCAGAACAGTACGACAAGAAGTTTTGGCGTGAGTCTTAATCCTTATTCTACTGGAAGACGTTTTCTGTTATGGTTGCAACTACCAAAATAACGCCCGAAAGTTTGTCTTAATCCTTATTCTACTGGAAGACGTTTTCTGTTAAAGTTCGCAAAAATTATGTCGGTTTTACCTCCAAGTCTTAATCCTTATTCTACTGGAAGACGGTTTCTGTTGTCATTTTTATGCTTGCTTTTGCTTAATGCTGCAGTGTCTTAATCCTTATTCTACTGGAAGACGGTTTCTGTTAAAGTTCGCAAAAATTATGTCGGTTTTACATCCAAGTCTTAATCCTTATTCTACTGGAAGACGGTTTCTGTTCTTACTTTTGCTTTTCTTCTTCTTCCTTTTTTTGTGTCTTAATCCTTATTCTACTGGAAGACGGTTTCTGTTATACAAAAATCGTCCTAAGTTCATTCCTGAAAATGTCTTAATCCTTATTCTACTGGAAGACGGTTTCTGTTTCAAGCGTATCAAGTCAAACGACAAAAAGTCTGCTGTCTTAATCCTTATTCTACTGGAAGACGGTTTCTGTTAGAACCAAAACACATTATACCGTACTTGCCTTATGAGTCTTAATCCTTATTCTACTGGAAGACGGTTTCTGTTAGCATCTATTTCAAACATTATCCAAAGATAGAGTTCTGTCTTAATCTTTATTCTACTGGAAGACGGTTTCTGTTTTAAAAAAGAATTAGGAGTTAATCTTCATATTTTAGAGTCTTAATCCTTATTCTACTGGAAGACGGTTTCTGTTTGAGAATAAAATATTTAAAATATCTAATCGAACAAGTCTTAATCCTTATTCTACTGGAAGACGGTTTCTGTTTTTTTATGAAAACTTTTTTAAAGTACTTATTCGCTTTGTCTTAATCCTTATTCTACTGGAAGACGGTTTCTGTTCTAAAATTGACAAGTTGAAAGAACTTGGAGATAGGTCTTAATCCTTATTCTACTGGAAGACGGTTTCTGTTTAAATGTATTCATACTGGAGATTTATCACAATTTGAAGTCTTAATCCTTATTCTACTGGAAGACGGTTTCTGTTTTCAACTAATGATGATGAATTAACAGGTGAAGTATGTCTTAATCCTTATTCTACTGGAAGACGGTTTCTGTTAAATTTATTATTTTCCAAATAATAAAAAATTTAGTGAAGTCTTAATCCTTATTCTACTGGAAGACGGTTTCTGTTTTAATGTTTCTCCAGAAATGGCTGAAAAATTAAAAGGGTCTTAATCCTTATTCTACTGGAAGACGGTTTCTGTTAATTGGAAGAGATTGTTGTGGAGAAAATACTCCAGATGTCTTAATCCTTATTCTACTGGAAGACGGTTTCTGTTGGACACTTATTTTAAGGAATTAGTAATAATGCGACAAGTCTTAATCCTTATTCTACTGGAAGACGGTTTCTGTTCATTAGTATCTTATAACTAATATACATTATCAACCTTGTCTTAATCCTTATTCTACTGGAAGACGGTTTCTGTTTCTGTTGGTGTTATTATTGGTGATAAAATGTCATTGTCTTAATCCTTATTCTACTGGAAGACGGTTTCTGTTAAACACTAAAAGGCTGGGAACGTTCAAAATTGGATTGTCTTAATCCTTATTCTACTGGAAGACGGTTTCTGTTACATTCAACGCTGGCGGATGCGAAGTTTCGGGGCCTGTCTTAATCCTTATTCTACTGGAAGACGGTTTCTGTTTAGGTGATGCTGGTGCAATTGGCTGGAATACTTCTGGGTCTTAATCCTTATTCTACTGGAAGACGGTTTCTGTTTTAACAGATTTTATTAAAAAGTATGAAAATAATTGGTCTTAATCCTTATTCTACTGGAAGACGGTTTCTGTTAAAGGAGTTATGGTTGCACACACTTCAGACGGTAGTCTTAATCCTTATTCTACTGGAAGACGGTTTCTGTTATGCTTTGCAATGATGTCATTAATAAACCTTATGATGTCTTAATCCTTATTCTACTGGAAGACGGTTTCTGTTTGTGTTCAATGGAATCATTTTACAAATGGTAGTGATGTCTTAATCCTTATTCTACTGGAAGACGGTTTCTGTTCACAATTCGATGAGGATTTACATCCTGCAACTCTTAACGTGTCTTAATCCTTATTCTACTGGAAGACGGTTTCTGTTAAAGTTTCAGCGTTATTAACGCTTGAAGCAGATATGAGTCTTAATCCTTATTCTACTGGAAGACGGTTTCTGTTATTTAATATCAAAGTTATGATAATATTCAAAGAAAAAGTGTCTTAATCCTTATTCTACTGGAAGACGGTTTCTGTTAAATTAAACTTTCAAAGAGTAGTTAAATACTCAGAGAGTCTTAATCCTTATTCTACTGGAAGACGGTTTCTGTTAAAATATGTTAAAAAATTAGATAAACATATATTCTTGTCTTAATCCTTATTCTACTGGAAGACGGTTTCTGTTCTGTTATCAAGGACAGTAAAGGTGATGACGTCGCTGCGTCTTAATCCTTATTCTACTGGAAGACGGTTTCTGTTCAAAACAAGCGTATCTTACCACGTTTATGATGGTGTCTTAATCCTTATTCTACTGGAAGACGGTTTCTGTTATCATTGGAACTGATGAGACCTACACTGACAAGAAGTCTTAATCCTTATTCTACTGGAAGACGGTTTCTGTTAAACAAATGAAAATGAAAATGGCATCACTATTCAAATAAGTCTTAATCCTTATTCTACTGGAAGACGGTTTCTGTTATTTTTGGCAAGAAAATAAAAATAATTTTGATGAAGTCTTAATCCTTATTCTACTGGAAGACGGTTTCTGTTAAGAGTTGAAGAATATGTTCAGTCTTTGTTGTTTGAAGTCTTAATCCTTATTCTACTGGAAGACGGTTTCTGTTCAAACAATTAAACATTCTAAAATCATGGAATATCCGGTCTTAATCCTTATTCTACTGGAAGACGGTTTCTGTTAGAAAATGGCGATCGAATCAAGCAAAAAAAGTAAAGTCTTAATCCTTATTCTACTGGAAGACGGTTTCTGTTTTAATAAATTACATTATGACGTACTGAAAAACTCGTCGTCTTAATCCTTATTCTACTGGAAGACGGTTTCTGTTCAAACCTTCACGAACGACTATGAAACTAACAACGGGTCTTAATCCTTATTCTACTGGAAGACGGTTTCTGTTATTACACTCCCACACAAGAGGACGAAGACGAATTAGTCTTAATCCTTATTCTACTGGAAGACGGTTTCTGTTTACAGTACAAAGAAAACATTAGAGTTGCTAATGCAGGTCTTAATCCTTATTCTACTGGAAGACGGTTTCTGTTTCTATTTTTTTTTATTGATCTATTCAATGATAAGTCTTAATCCTTATTCTACTGGAAGACGGTTTCTGTTATGAACAAAGAAAACAAATTGCCATTGACCGAGAGTCTTAATCCTTATTCTACTGGAAGACGGTTTCTGTTACAATTTATAAATTCCAATAAAACAAATCAAGAAGAAGTCTTAATCCTTATTCTACTGGAAGACGGTTTCTGTTCTAAAAAAAAGAAATATCATAAATCAAATGCCTGATGTCTTAATCCTTATTCTACTGGAAGACGGTTTCTGTTGCCTACATTTTTGAACAATCTTTTAACAAATAAAAGTCTTAATCCTTATTCTACTGGAAGACGGTTTCTGTTATCATCTATGGTGGTTTATAGTAATCAGTTTCCTCAGTCTTAATCCTTATTCTACTGGAAGACGGTTTCTGTTTAACTGAGAGAGTTAGTATAGTGCAATCTTATTGCAGTCTTAATCCTTATTCTACTGGAAGACGGTTTCTGTTAATTATCAAGAAATTGATAGTTTACTTTTAAAATTGTCTTAATCCTTATTCTACTGGAAGACGGTTTCTGTTAACACCGAACATGAACAAATGGATTAAAAGACAAAGTCTTAATCCTTATTCTACTGGAAGACGGTTTCTGTTGGGTATGTGAAACAAGTTATGTTCCTGTTAGTCACAGTCTTAATCCTTATTCTACTGGAAGACGGTTTCTGTTTGACAACGTAGATAAAGCGTTGAAAGCTAAAGTAGCAACGTCTTAATCCTTATTCTACTGGAAGACGGTTTCTGTTACAGTGATATTAGCAACAAGTAGAAATACGGTTTGTCTTAATCCTTATTCTACTGGAAGACGGTTTCTGTTTTAATTATATTATGTAACTTAAACAAATAGTTGTTAAGTCTTAATCCTTATTCTACTGGAAGACGGTTTCTGTTAGCAAAATTCTTAAATAGTTTATAAATAAAGGTTTAAAAATTGTTTTATTGTTTATTTTATATTCTTTCATAGAAAAGTAATGCCGATTTTGTTCTTTATATCAAGCATTACCTCGTAAATATATAACCTTTTTGATAATTATTCGGTGCTTAGTTCGACTTTATTTATACTAATCACTTTCCAACCTTCTTGGTTTTTCTTATGGTCGTAGCTTTTAATTGCATATCCGTTAGTGAGCATATCAGTATTTAGCTTGCTTGCAGCCACCAAATTTGCAGCAATATAAGCATTATCCACAAAACCTATCCCAGAGGTATTTATACGAATAACTCCCGTAAATTTCTTGAACCACGCTACCTTTTCATCTGTATCTGATAGCCTCATAACCTGATTGTAGTCTTTGGTCGGATGCTTCCTTGTATAGGCTTTATATGTCTTTCCAATCTCAATGCCTGGTGCTTGTGTTTTTAGTAAACTTATTTTTCCACCGCCATCATTTTCCGTCATATAGTATGCCATCTGAGTATGTAAATCAATTTTTATTACCACAATCAGTATCGGAGGTGCCGTCTCCCAAAGTAATTCTTCTGCCGTATGCGTATATGCTATATAGTTAGTGGCAAGCCCAGTAACATTCTTGTATTCCGACTTGCTCATCCATTCTTGTACTTTCGACGGTATTTTCCAGCTCTCTTTAGTACGTGTGCCTACGATTTTTTCAATTTCATACTTGGCGGCCTTCCAGTTATCTTCAGTAATAAGTTTTTCGGCAAATTCTTGGCGTAAACCTACCAACATTCGCTCTTTACCACCCAATGCCAGTGCTTTGCAGAGTGCTGAGTGATTGATCACTGCCTTATCCTGATAGCAAACAGCCATTAGTTGCCAGACCCAAAAATCGTTTTTCTTAGCTTTTACCAAATCTTTTACCAGTAGCTGTGCTTGCTCTAAATCACCGGTATGAATCAAAAGCTGTACAGCATAATATCGTACATAAACCGATTCAGGGTATCGTAGCGAGATGCTTTCTATCCAATCATAAAAAACATAAAAAATATAACTAAACTCATATTCTTTCCGTTCTTCCAACATAGTTTTAGCAATTGGAATCACTAGTCGTTCCAATTCGGCGGGTTCAACTATGCTACTAATATTCGCCCATAAATTAAAGGCAAGATAAGCCCCCCAATCTACTCGAAGTTTGGCCGCAATCGTCAGAAATGCCAAAGAAAGTGTCAAATCATTGGTATTAGGCAAATGCAATAAATCAGCGAGCATTTTTTGCCCGAAAAACAATGGTTGTTGTTGTTTTATTGCCTGAGAAACCGTTTTTATAACCAGCCAATAAACTTGTGTTTGTAACATCGAATCTTGGTAGAAAGGCAGTGCAAAGAGCGATTCTTTGATATCTAAAATCATTTCACAATCTTGTTTTTCAAGAGCGTTTTTCCAAAGGTCAAAATATACCCAAGATAGGGCTTGATATTGAGTAGTAGGCTCAAGTTGATAGCCCTCGAAGGCAATCGTGAGAGCATCAATATAATTGCCAGATTTGCGAAGTGCGTGTACTTGCTGAGTATTGGTAGTATTGAAGGTGGTATCTTGGTTTGTATTATCAGAAAAATAGTTTCAAAATATAATTGTATGCTTGCTTTGTGTAAGCAATTCAAAATCAAAGTTTTTGCCTATACAGTTCATACTATTGAGCATATCTTCGCCCACCGGTAGCATAATAATAGTATCGTGGTTATCATAGCACAATTGTAACTCAGTAATAATCTGCTTAATTTCCTGATAAAGTTTTCGATGAACCTTCGCAAAAAACACAGATTTTTGAATACGAATACATCCTTTCTTTTCAAGAAATTTTGCCAAGATTCGCCTGATTTTATTATTTTCTACATCATAAAGTATAAAACAGTACATTTCTTCTGAATTTTTATGTTTTTGATTGTTAAACCATTCCAAAAAACGTCCGAAATGTACTGGCAAGTCGTTTTCAAGTGCCAAAACCTCATTGGCACTTAAAGTTGGTAGCCCCACATTTGCTCGCTGCACATTCGCTTCGCCAATACTAAGTGGTTGTCGTTTTTTTCTGGGCATATCAGTTTACGCATAAAAGTTGAGTTAATTCTTCACCCATCACGCCCATTACTTTTACCGGTGGGAAAATCATGTCGTGAATCAAACAAAATACTATTTCAGATAAATTAGCATCAGTACCCGTTTTGGGTGAACGAGTTACGGTATAACCTTTTTTACCAAAAAACACATTGATTTCAGCCATCCTATAACCTTGTTTTACTTGTATCTTCAAGCCATAACTAATAGGAAGTATTGCCACCAAAACCAAGTTATTATTGATGCATACATAAGCAATATCCTGTTCCATTGTTTTCAATTCTTCTGGAACATAGCCTTGATAAACCTTTTTTGTTGGCCTATTCGGACTAATTTTATCCATTACTTTTCCCAAAGCCTCTTGGTCAAGCTCAGTTGGTGTTTTAATTACATCGAGTGATACCGCTACTGTTTCTTGATTGATAAATCTTTGCCATTCAACCAATTCGGCATTTGGGTTGAAATAAACATTTTCATCAAAGCTCAAAAAGCAAGCACGAGTAGCATCACAAGTTTTCATGTCAATACTACCTGCCAAGTGAACTTGTTCGGCAAAAACCCTCGAAAAATTGCGATAAAACTCTTTGTACTGCCCCAAGTCAGAACATGGAACATTCAAACCAAAAATTACCTTAAAGCCGGTGCCACTCGGCGATACAAAAGCCATCAACACCGCAGGATGCGTCAGTAATAGCTCAGGAAGTTGCGTATTTTCACCAAAAAAATCATCCACATCAATCGTCAGATAGCTAGCATTCTCAAAATTATCCGAATGACGCACACCTTCACGAAACGAGGCACCCACAAAATACGGCAATCGAGTCTTAAGCATTTTATAAGCTTTTATATCAAGTTCTCGCAATTTACGCAAGCGGCTCACCTCAACGGCAAGCGTTTGGTCTTGTTTTATTTTCAAGAATAAATCTTCTGCCGCAATACCTATTAAGGTTTCGGCAGGTGATTGGGCGATGGCGTTTCCGATAAAAAATGTGAAGGGCGATATTAGTTTAAAGGTGAGAAAGTTTTTAAAAATGTTGCTGTTTTTTGGGCAATCAATTCAATATGATTCAATCTCGAACGGCTCAGACCTTCCATCACCACAACTTCATTCAGATAATCGTTGAAACTCTGAATCAAAATCCGTTTACCTGTTTGGTTGAGCCAAAACTGTTGGTTTTCTACATCAAAAAAATCCGTATCAACAACCTCCTGTACACACAAATGGCAAACCACATAATCGGCCCAATGCCTAAACTGCTCAATAAAATCATAAACCAGTACCGGTCGGTTATATTCGTCACGATGCATAATACCAATGTGCGGGTCAATACCAACTTTCAGCAATGCCGACTCACACATACCATAGAGCATACCATAAGCATAATTTAGCAGACAATTAAACCCATTATGGGCTGGGTGTTGACTACGTTTCTGAAACTGGTATTTGCTTGGCAATAAACTACTTATGGCCTGAAAATAAACCCTACCCATGCTGCCTTCGTAGCCCCTAAAACTGGCAAAAGTTTCGGAGTGGTCTTGAATTTCATAGTTTTTTATTTTTTCAGTCGATGCCTGAATCTTTGATTTAGTATCTACCATATCCATTTCTTTTTGCAAAATGATACTCAAAAGATCTAAAACCAAAATTTGATTATTGCCTTTTTTTATCAAAATATCTTTAATCCAATTAATTCCTGCAATGCTTTGAGCAAAAGCCAGCTGATTTTTGCGAATCGTTGAAATCGAGCCAAAATGATGACTCCAAACTCGCCCAATCGGAAAACCCTTTCGGTCAATAAATAAAATCTCGGTATTGTGCTGAATCGCCGTTGAAATTACTTCATGCGAAAGATTCGTAGCCGAATGAAGCATAATACTTCGCACTTGCTGAAACGGTACATAGCTTTCTTGCTCCTTGTTTTTTACAAAGTATCGCCCTTCTTTTACCGAAATAGATGTTCCACGCTTATTGAGAATTAACTGAGTATTGAAGACTAGTAGTATTTAGATGGTGAAATAATGACACAAAGTAAATACTTAATAGTGCAAGCTATTTTCACCATTTCAAAAAGTATAAATTTTCTTTTGAGTAGCAGGCAGCGAACCATGTGGCGAAAAAGTAAACGAATTAATTTTCATTTCCGAAAGCCATTTTCGCCAAACCGCCACCAATAAATCCTGCTCATTGAGGTTCTGAAACTTAGGCTTTACTTCCAATAAACATACTGAGAGTTTGCCAAAGTTTTTCTTCACAGGAATTAAACCCTCATTTATGGAGTGCAGTTTTTTCTCCCAATCTGAGTCATTTCTGAGTTTATTCAGTACACGAGAGTCAGTAGTGCGATTGCCTAATTGACCAACAAAACGGTTAGATTCAAAATCAAAATAGCCATCAGTTAGCACAAAGAGTTTATTTTGGTGCGTATTTATCACATCATTTACCAAAAAATCATTGAAATATTTCCAGATATCTGTTCCACTAAAATCTTTCGATGACTTTCTACCCTTGGTAGCATCGGCATATAATTTGTCCAAAACCTTCGGAAGGTTCGCCTTAAAAGCTTCAAGTTGTTTTCTTTTTTGCTGAATATTAAACTCCGCCATCGAAATATACAACTCGTTTTCGTAAGTTTCGGTGATAATTCCACCCTGTTGTGGAGCAACAACAACCTTGAAACAATCATTTGAATTGATAATGAATTTTTGACGAACAATACCTTCAAAACGAGCAAATACGTCTTGAATAAGTCGTTTGTCTCGGTTAGTTTGGTCAACTGTTAGCAGTCGGTCTGAGAGATCAAGCAAAACAATATAGTTTTCATTCTTGGCCGATTGTGCTTGTGCTACAATCATTAAGCAGAAAAATAAAACAAAAAAAGTGAAATATTTAATAAATGTCGTCATAAGTGTATGTAGTTTAAGTGTATAATTTTGAATATAATACCGACTATTGCCTATAATTGTGAAAGATAAATTTTCTTGCCATATTCATTCACATAATACTGTCCGCCTCTTGAACCTGTTTCCATTTCTTCTTGATTAGAATCAATTAGTCGGTTTCCAGTGATATACATTGCTCGGAACTCCTCATTGACTTGTTCGCAGGCTTGTTTAATTACTATATTATCGGGAATAATCGTTACCACTTGCATCCAACCATCATAAAATTTTGTAATGTAGCGTTCAAGCTCAGGAATGCTGATTTTCAAATCACGCTTTCGGTCTCGTAACTTTCTGATTTCAAGCGATATTTTCTTGATTTTGGTCGAAATATCTACTAAATCCAACTCCAATGCTTCTATCTGATTTTTCATATCAGCAATTTTCTTGCGTAAAAATTCAATCTCTAAAGCAACTACTTTTATAAAATCAGTTTTACCTAATTCCTGTTTAAATGCTGTCAGTAAAATTCCCCAAATCAGTGTAGCAACGAAACCCATGATAAGTACTATATAAAAATCGCTACTGGCGTACCATTGATGAGAAGCGTCATCAATGCCCATGAGCTTTTTCATCTCAAAATTGGTGTTTTCAATCTTATAAGCAATAAATCCATCAAGGATAAAAGTTATAACAATCAGCGTAACTATGGTTGCTATACGTTTACGTCCGTTTAGCTCATGAATGAGATAATCAAGCACAAAGGCAAACATCAAAAGAAGAATCGGAGATACCCAATGGAAATCAAGAATACCAAAAGCCCTTCTCGAAAAAATAGCACCAAATAAAGAATTTGCCGAACCACCATTTTGGTTTAATAGCTGTGCTTCTTCCATTGGGTTTCTGACCATACCCATATAAACACAGCTAATATAAAATGCTAAAATATAAATCAAGCCCAAACCAAGCATAATACCATATTTCCAAAGCGTAAAACGATTCATTACATCGGGTGTAGGTGGCTGTTTTTCCTTCAAACGCCATTGATGAATTGCATCTTCAAAGTCCAAAATTACCTTTTTGAGTTTTGGAATACTCACCTCACTGACTTTCTGTTGTTCGCCCAATAACTCTTCCGATGATTTTTCCAAATCAACAATTTGGTCATCCAAGGCGTAGCGATGTTTTTCTTGAAATTCAAAATCAGCACTTTCATCAATCAAATGGCCGCTACGAATCTCATTAAACAAATTGAGCAAAGCCTTGGCATCGCCTTTATGAGCCATAGATTGCTTGATGGCATAATCTTTTAGATTTACCCGCATAACATCCGCAGAAAAAACATTTGAAGCTTCAATAATAGCCTCATTTGCGTTTTCTAAAATGTTATTTTCTACTGAATTGCCTGAAAATAGGTCTTTTACTTTATCGAAATTTGTGTTGAAATCTGTCATAATAGTCAAAGTTTAAGTGAAATAATGTTACCTGTAAATTTGTGTAAATTGATCTTGCTATTTACCCATTAAGTGGCCGCTATTTGTGAAAATGTTTTTTCTTGCTCTTGTCACTCCCGTATATAAAAACCGATAGTCATCATCAGGACTCCAAGTATTGAGTAATACAGTATCCCACTCGCTTCCCTGGGCTTTATGGCAGGTAAACGCATGGCCATAACTTACTTGCATGGCCGAAAGATATTCATCATCCCAAATTTTATTAGATTGCCTAAAAACAGGATTATTTCGAAAAGCAGCGGCAAAAAGTGCTTGTTTTTTCTCTTGAGTCAAAGCTTTTGGATCTTGAAGCGTATCGAGCATTACTTTGGTACGAACCTTGAAAGGTAAATCAAGCGAATCTTTAAATTCCACTTCAACATCGACAAATGATAAATCGGCGATTTTATTTCGACTGCCTATACTCTTTATTTCACCAACTTCGCCATTAGCCACATAAGCAAACGATTTTCCATAATAGTTTTGATTAAGTACTATTCTATCACCTTCGCAGATTGAACCAGTCAAACCAAGCCCCGACCTAACCAAGTTATTACAATCGCTCACATATTTATTGCCATAGGCAATGATAGCTACCGCATCCTGCTTTTTAGCATTATAACTATCAATGTATAGTTTAGCTACTTGCTCTGGTTTTCCCATAAAAGAACCTATTTTTTTGCCAAAACGACCTTTCGTAGGAGTCAGAATATACTCTCTTACCTGATAAGCAGCATCCAAAATATACGAACCTTCGGCCTGTCTCATCACTTTGGATAGTTCAATCATGCTTCCGCACAAACTATACTTCTGCGTAAGATAATCAACACTCAGTGCAGGTGGCTGCTCTTTGTTGCTATATCCTACAGGCGGAAGCTGACAGCTATCACCCACAAAAATAACTTTATTTGATTTTGCACCTTGTTTAATGAATTTGATAAAGTCCGACATCAAGGAGTCTTTCATTTCAAAACTTTCTTGTTTACTGATTCTATCGCTAATCATCGAGCTTTCATCCACAATAAAAACCTTATGCTCTTCTTCTATATTGAGTTTGAGTACAAACTTTACAATGGCTTTTTCGGTATCAGTTTCTACTGAATAAATGGTACTATGAATTGTACCAGCCGAATACCCAGTTTTAGAAGCAATATTTTTGGCAGCACGCCCAGTAGGTGCTAATAGCTGAAAATTAGTATCTTTAGCGTCCAAATAGCTTACAACGGCTTTCATGATAGAAGTTTTGCCAGTACCTGCCGCTCCACGGACAATCAGAAAATCGCTATCATCAGCAATAAATTGTTGGATAGACTGTAAAGCCGAAACCTGCTCAGATGTAGCTACAAAAGGAAGATATTGAGTAAGTGCATTTGGTGTATTGAAGGTAGTATTGGGGTTTTGTTAAAATTATTGTGCTGCAAAAGTATGTTAGTAAAAAAAGCTTTGAAAATAAATTTATTTATAGTGCTATCTAATTTCACTTAACATTCTATATTTACATAAAAAATAAAAATATGTCAATAAATAAACTTCAGTTTGAGCGTTTAAATATCATTCATG
Source organism: Emticicia sp. W12TSBA100-4 (assembly GCF_040253585.1). Lineage (NCBI taxonomy): Bacteria > Pseudomonadati > Bacteroidota > Cytophagia > Cytophagales > Leadbetterellaceae > Emticicia > Emticicia sp. W12TSBA100-4. Next base: position 129,840 of record NZ_JBELAU010000006.1, on the reverse strand, counting down.
ATTTATTACAAAAAAATGGAAAATACTCTGTCGATGAATTAGTGGAAGAATTGAAACACAGACTTTCTACCATCAAAGATACGAGCGGTTATGAAATTGGTATTTCGAGAAGAACTCTCATTAGTGATATAAAATATCTACGAAGTAAAGGTGCTCCTATACCTGAAAAATCAAAAAAATACTCTTATACAGAGTCATTTTCGTTCTTGGAAGTATTAGGAACAAATGACACCTTATTATTAGATGAATTGAAAGGTATTGTGGGCAAGTTACAGGCTTTCAATAAAATCAATGATTTGATGAATGTAAATTTTGATGAAATAGCTCTCAGGATTTCTGATTCATCATCCAAAATTGTGATGTTTGATAACCCCATCGAAAACTTGGAGAATGCCGATTTGCTTCCTAAGTTTCTAAATTTTATTCAAAAAGAACAAGTTATAAGCATTAGATACCAAAATTTTCAAAACCAAAAATTTGAAGATACTTTTCATCCATACTTACTCAAAGAATATAATGGGCGTTGGTATATCTTTGGTTTGAGCGAAACGGAGTATGAAAAAACTGGAAGTAAGCAGATATTTCAGTATCCGATAGATAGAATTAGAGATAGCAACCCAATTTTGAAACCAAAGTTGGCATATTTTAAAAGTGACTGGTGGAATGCTGAAAACCATTTTAAAGATATGATTGGTGTAACAAAAAAAGATGGTCAAAAACCTGAAAAAATAGTTCTAAGGGTTTATGGAAATAGCGTCGACTATATGATGTCTAAGGTTTTACATCATTCACAACGGGCAATTTTAGAAGAAGATGAATACACTGATTTTGAGTTTTTTGTTATTGATAATTATGAGTTTCGTAGTAAGATATTGGCACTTGGTTCAAACGCCGAAGTGCTTGAACCAAGTGAATTAAGAAAATCATTTGCCGAAATTACTACAAAAATGAGAAAAAGGTATTTAAAGTAAATCTTTGATTTCTTTTTTAATTGTGTCATAAATACCGAAACCTTGGATATTAAAGATTTGGTCAAGGTTACTATTTAGCTGTTGTATTTTATTTTCCCCGACTAATCTATTAAGCTGTTCAATACTTACTGGGGCCATCTCATGTGCAATTTTATTTCGTTTGAAAGATAAACCGTTTAATGTTCTTTCAATATTTTCGAGATTTTTTTGCGTTTCACTTGAATCGTCAATTACTCCTGCACCCACCAAAAAACTATATGTATTTTTGAATAGATGTCTATTAGGATTATTTAATTTCAGCTTATTTCCTGATGCGGGTAAATAAACTCCGTCAAGGTAATCAAATAGGCTTTTATCATCATTTTTTATGTTAGGTAATGAGTTTTTTAAAAACTTAATCCATTCCACATTCTCAACTCCATTCTCAAATTTACTATCATAATAGCCAGATGTATCTCCAATATACTTTTCACATTTATACCGGTAAAGGTTTTCCAAAAGAGTAAAAAGCTTCCAAAGATAATTTCCGTAATCTTGGTTATAAAAATTTATTTTTGCAGACAAATATAAATCTTTACACTTTATTTCAATTTTTCCTCCCTCTTTAAATTTACCTTCAATTCCTTTTGGAAACGCAGTATAATTTAGATTTAGTTTTTCGTATGCGTATTTAGACAATTTAAGAATTTTCTCTTTTTCAGGATTATCGGCAATTAAATTTTCATCAATTAGACCAAATTGATAGTTTTCTAAGTGTTTCAAAACTTTTTGCTTATTTAAGCTACTTAAAAACTTAGCAGGAAAATTAAGTTCTTTAAAATTTGCACCTTCAGCTTTTTGAAGTTGGATTACTTTTCCCTCAAATGTTTCAATCAAGCGTAAAGTTAAAGCTTGATTTATTGAATCTATTCCACCTTGTGGAAATAAAAACACTTGTTCTACCTGTTCTGAATATAGCAAATATTCGTTTATTCTTTTAAAATCGTCGTATTGGAACGATAAATCATGAACTTCTTTTTTTACTACAAACAGGTCTATTTGAGTCTTATGAAAGTAATCATCAGCCTTGAACAGCTTTTCTAAAATTTCTGCATAAAATATAGAATCATTATTTTTATGATACTCTGCTACCCGACCTATGTCATATTCTTCTTCTTGGTCAGTGTAAATAAGCGTTACTATATCTAAGTTGATATTTTTTTGTTTTAAGAATTCGACTGCTGGACGAATAATAGGGTAATCAATAATTGATTTAAATAATTCAAAATGAGAGGATGCAATGATTTTTCCATCATTCCTTGGAGAATTTAATGTATAAAAGTCAGGAAATTCAGAGGTTGGTCTTTTTACCTCAATTAAAAGATTTTTATTATCTTTATTTTGTATGAAATATTTAGAAAATCGTTCTCCTTTTTCCTCAATCACTTCAAAGCTATTTTCTTCTATTTTACCTATCGGAATCTGAATTTCTCTCATTCCAAGTGTAATAACCAAATAATTTTTCATACAATATCTAATGCTTCTAATTGAGTCAATACTTCTTTCAAATTACAATGTATCCAACTTGGTTTAAGTGGCATATTTCCACCTGCTGGTGTTACTACAAAATTGTGTTCAGTCTTTAAATCGTTTACTGATTCTGTTGAGCCACGTTTAAGAGCGGGAGTCAACGATAATTTTATTTCTATCGAAACCACTGGTTTCAAGCCTTTTACCAATACTAAATCCATCTCAGCCCCGTTGGAAGTTCGATAAAAGTATGGCTGAATCCCATCCTTTAGTCGTTGGATGATTTGCTCTATTACATATCCTTCCCATGATGCCCCAGCGATTGGGTTTTGAGTTAAATCAGAAAAAGACCTTATGTTGTGCAAATAATGCAAGTTTCCACTATCACGAATATATATTTTTGGACTTTTCACTATTCTTTTACTCACGTTTACAAACCATGGTTCGAGCCTTCTAACCAAAAATGCTTGCTCTAAAATATCTACATAACGTTGTACGGTAGTGTGCGTAATTCCGAGTGAGTTCGCAATCATTGAATAGTTGAGCAACGAACCATGCACATGCGAAATCATTCGTAAAAAATTATTCGTTAAGATGGGCTGGTTCGACATTCCCAGATTAGACAAATCCTGTTCAATGTAAGTTTTGATAAAGTTTTGTTGCCATTTACTCCAAAATATATCGGTCGGGGCAAGTAAAGCATTTGGAAAACCACCTCTTAGCCAATGTATATTTTCAGTAATATTTTTTTGTGTTATTTCAGCATAGCCAATCGGTGAAAGTTCATGGTAAGCTACTCGCCCAGCCAATGATTCAGAACTTTTTTTTAAAAAAATAGGCGAAGCCGACCCCAACAAAATAAACCTACCTGCAACACGATTTCTGTCAATTAAGCCCCTAAGTTGTGGTAGTAGGGGTAAGTATCGTTGAATTTCATCAATTACTATCGTTTTATCTCGATTATTGTCAATTACCCAAGTAGTATTATTGACGAGAGTCTCATAATCTTCGGCTATCTCTAGATCGAAATAAACAGAAGATTTATTCAGCTGATTCATCAACGACTTCACCAGGGTTGTCTTACCTACTTGGCGTGATCCTAATATACCCACCGCAGGAAAGAAATCTAAGGACTCTAGAACCGTAGATTCAAGTATTCGTTGTATCATTAATCATGTAATTTGAATTTTAAAAATGCAATTTACATGATTAATTCGATGAATGCATAATTTCTGTCATTTAAATTTTTTAAACTCAACCGCCACAATTGCTCCATTTCCTGCAATGTTATTTACCTGAACTTGAATGATTTGCCCAACTTGAATACCATTATAGTTTATTTTTCTGAAAGTATTCGTTTCTTGCCCTGCTGCATAAAATTTTAATGTAGCAGTTTTACCACCTTCAACTTTTACTACTTCTGCATCTATAATATCACCTTTTTTTATTTTCCCTTCAAACATCTCAGGTTTACTGGCTTCTTCGGCAGCAAACCTTTCCTTTTCAATTCGTTCTGCTTCCGCAATAGCTGCTTCTGTGGCTTTTAGTTCGGCTTGTTCGTTGGCTTCTTGTTCATCTTTTAGGCGTTTTGCTTCGTCTTTGATAGCTTGGAGTTTGATTTTTTCCTCCCATTGAGTAGCTTCGTCAGCGGTAAAAAGGGTTAATTTCAAAAAACCCAAAGGAATACCTCCCAATACTATTTTTCGAGACTTAGGTAAAGCCATTCCATTATATCTATCATTTTTACGAACCGCAGTAGCCAAGTCGTTCATTTCTTTTTTATAATCATTATTAGGAATTTTTTTCCATTGTTCTTCTGCCCAACCACCAGTCATACTTAAATAGCCAGTACCAAAGCCTACTCTTAGAATACATTGATTTTCAGAAAGGTTTTGATAACTTTCATAAATGTCTTTTAGTATTTCAACATAAGAGTCTGCTTGATGTGGTAGGTTCAATAATTCATATTTCTTTATTTCTTGCTCAATATGTTTTTTTGAATGAGCTTTAATTTGAGCAAAAATGATTGGAATACTTTTTATAGAATTAATTCCTTTCATTAGACTTAATTCAGAGGGGCGTTTTTCAATTTCGCGTATTAAATCTTGAGGTATTTGTATGCTACACAAAGCACTTTGATTGGCAGGAATACATTCAATATGCTGTTGTACAGATTGTTTTATTTTCTGAACACCACCTTCTTCGTTGAGCGTTTCAGCCAAAATACATTCTGTTTGATTAAAATGTGTATCACATATTCTAAGCAACCGAAAAACATCATGATTTGGGTCTCCACCAAAATATTTTTTCTCTAATTGAACACCTTTATATTTGACTCTTCCATTATAAACTTCTTTAAAGTCATTTATTCGATTAGCAAATGATGGGCTTTTCAAAATGACTTGGTTTAAAATGGCAGTTCTTACAGCTCCTTTTAAGGAAGAACCAGGGAGAATTGGCTGACCATTTCCCGAAAATAATTGTTCACGAATACCACTTTTACCAAATGCTGGATTTGAATTACCTTTGACTTTAAGTAAACGTTTATCGGTTTGTGATGGAGAAATAGATTTTGTGGGGCTTCTTTGAATTAAATAATCTAAAAGGTTATCGCCCTTTTCAATAATATTAACCCATCTATCTATATTTTCATCACCGATAATTTTTAAAACTTTATGTTCATCAATTATCGAAACAGTTTTGGATTTGTCAAAATAAAGGTATTCTGTATTACCTTGTAAAGTTCGTCCACTACCAATATGTAATGGTGTGATGGTTTCTATCAAAAATTTGTTCATGCTTCTGCTTTGTTTATTGGTATCATAAAAGCTAATCCATCACGCCAAATATCTTGTGTAACTATTGCGATATCTGGTTTCAAATTGGAAACTTTACCCTTTAAAACTTTATGATTTGGAAAAATAGAACCTTCAGTGAACATATAAATTGATTTTTTACGTAAGGTCAAATGCTCTATCTTTGAAGGGCTTGCAATATATCCACCTCTTTTAATGAGTCCATAAGAACTACTTTTAAGAAGGGAGTCGCTAATTTCTTCCTTTTGTGGACACCAAAGCGACAGGTTTAATTGATATTTGGCATTTTCGGGTACTTGTAAACTCATCACAGAAGCAGATGATTCAAATTGTCCATTACCCACACTTCTATCAGTACCAATGCCTGAATCTCCCAACAATTTTAATGCTTTTGATACTTTTTCAAATATTTCATCATCTCCCTTAAAAGCAAACCAAAGTCCCGCACCCTGTGTAAAGAATAGCCTATCAACGTAATACGGTGTTGGGTCTTCCGAATAATCAGCAGGAATTGTAACACGTTGTTGTACTTCTGATTTGAAAATCGGCGTTTTTATTTTTTTAATAGCAGCATGATTACTAATAAATTTTCCATCAGAAGTTAAGTCAGCCTTTGAAAGATAAAGTTTCTGGTCATTGATTAAATCCTCAAAATAGCTTTTTCCTAAATAGGTGACTTTTTTATGTTTCTTAGCTTGTAGCTCCTCTTTTATTTCTTCATTTTTAAAAGGTTGAATTTTCGACATTGGTTTCGGAAAAAACAATTCGTCCTCGTAAAATGGAAATGCTGATGAGATTTGAAAAGAATTGAAAAAACTATCATTATCTCCAATCTCCTTTGCACCAAATAATTGTCTGGCACACACATACAAAGCAGATTTGATGGTATCTGAGTGAAGAATTTCTTCACTTTCGCCATAATCATCAGTTTTACCTTTCGATAAATGTAAAGGTGCTAAAAAGTGGAGTTTAAATATTTTAAAATTTGCCATTTTATTTTAAATCTTCTGGTACAGAACTCATTAAATCACTTTCTCCTCCATCTCCATGATAAAAACTATTTGGTCTTTCGGTTACTTTGGTTATTGTGAACTTTACTTGCCCACTACCTCTTGAACCAGAGCCACCTAAATAATCATCTTGAACTAACTGTAATGCTTTAAAAGCTAAGGTCTGTAATTGGTCTTTGAATTGGTCTTCATCAAAAATATTGATTACTATATTAAGCCCAAACTTTGCACCTGCAGGAACTCGTTCAAAACTTCTTGGCATGGCTGCCGAAGTTATTCGGTCGATTACGACTTCAGTTTTTGCCTCAGTAAAAGGTAAATCGGTATTTTTTAAATCGTCAGGATTTAGAAGAAATCCATCACGGCAAATTATGCGAGAAGGTCGTTGAAAACCATCCGTTCGAGCAGAACCAAAAAGATTTGTACTTGCATGAGTAGGGTCTTCACTTGGGCCATTCTCTACTTTTCCCATTTTTTTTGAGCCAATATTACCATAAGAAAGTTCAAGGAGTGACCTCATTTTGCCTTTTAAAGAACTTCCAGGTATGTATGGTTGTTTTGTTACTGGATTGCGAATAACAGTTCTGTCTGGGCCACCAATACCCATCGCAGTATTTGAACCACCAATCATTAAGCCTGTTTTAGCTTCGATTTCACCTGATATAATAATTTTTTTGATAAGTTTCATTGATAAATAATGTTAAAATTTGAAATAAATTAATCCCTTCCACCAGCCGCCTTATGATATGCTAAGACCGCTTCAACAAAGTCACAGAAGTTCTCAAAACGTGTATTATCTCCATCTTTTCCAGAGGCAACGGCTTGATGAGCTTCTTTTAGAACTTTCTCAAATTCGCTTGCACCAGTTGCTCTTTTATCCTTATCAGTCGCTCGTTTCGAAGCGTAAGCCATTTTGGGTCTTAATAAAAGAAAATCTGTCTTATGGTCTTTGAAACCACTCATTTGGATTCGCTTAATCTCACCAAAAACATTCCTAATTTGAGAAGTAGTGAAGCCATTGTCAACTAAATATCTTCCAAATTTTTCTGTAAAAGTGATACAGTCCTCAGTAATATTGGCTGTAATCCATTCTTTTTTAAACTCATGTATCATAAATTTTTTTATTGTTTAAAAGTTTAACTTCTCATTTCTAATTCAGCCCAACGGGCGGCAAAATTTAATATATCAAGGTATTGATATTGACTACCTTCTATTTTTTTATTAGTAAATATTGCTATTTTTACTGATTCCAAAAATGCTTTGCCTTCGCTTGATTTTACTGATAAAACTGCTCTACCAATATCATAAGCTGATAACCATCGCCAACTTGGATTTAATCCTTTGCTCTCTTGCTCAGTCTTCATGGCATGGAGTGTTGAGATTTTGCCTAAAAATCCTTTTGAGATGCCATTTTCTTGCCCTATCAACGATACTAATTGGCACTTTAAACTCTCTACCATTTCAAACTCTTTGCCCCAAGCAAAAGGCATTCCTAAAAAGCTAATAGCGTTTTTGTCTCTATTTTCAAACGAATGATTTTTAGCTCGTTTTTCTTCTTCATCAGATTGGGTAGCAGCTTTTGCAATTGGATAACGACCACCAACAATTGCCATTCCTCCAGAAATCCCCATCATTGGATTTTCGCAAGTCCACGCTAAAAAGTCATTTTGAATTTGCTGAGAAAAAGCTAAAGCAATATCCCATTTGCCAACGATAAACAAGTCGTCACCACCTGCATAAAGTATAAAAGTGTTACTCTTAAAATCTTCATTTTCTTTCCAAATTGTATTTATATAACCTTTGAAAAAGAAGTCTAAGGAACGACTGAGCGTGCTATATTGAGAAAAAGTTCTTTTATTATCAGGGAAACCGTCTTTAAATATCAAACCAAGTCTATCTACGTCCATTCTTAAAATGCCAAGTCGCTTGAAAGATACATTTTCATCACCAGCCAAATTATCAAAATAAAGTGCTTCATCATCTTTATTGCGAGGTAGGTCATTTCCTCCATAGAATGTAAAGCCGTTTACTACACCATTTCCAGTAAGCTGAAAATCTGAAAATTGTGTATTATTTACTTTCAATATCGTAGCATTATCTACACTTCCTTTTATTTTTCGTTTTAGATTATCTAAATCTTCTTCACTTAAAAAATAATAGTATTTACCCAATTCCAGTGGTTGGAAATAAAAATGAGTTGGCTGTCCATTAAACTCGTAGCCATTTTCCCAATATGAAATCGGCGTCTTTGTAATTACTTGATATATAATATTTTCACGTAGTATTTTACCCAAACGTATTTGTTCAAAAGTCGTTTTCTTTACAAATTGCTTCTGAACTTCATCATTTTCCGGTTGAAATGGAAATAGCCCATCGCAATCTTTGAATTCTTCGCCCGTAATAGCATCTCTTTTTGTTTCGCCACCAGCTTCGGTTGGTTCAAAGAAAAAGTCAAAACCTTCCTGTATTTCTATAAATTCAGCAAAACGGTTTTGTTTTCGAGCGGAGAGCTTTTTTGTTAATTCTGACCAAAGGGTGTTAATACTTCCATTAAAAACATCACTTTTTTTGATAGCTTGCGTATCAATGGCTAAGTATAATTTAGTACCGTGTTCTTGTCTGATTTTAGCACTAATTGCTGCTATTAAATTGGGTATTTTTTCTTTAACAAAATTTGTATTTGGTGCTAAAATATAGAAACCACCACCAGAACTATACACGATATTTGTGCGATATAAGTTTAGTTCTTCCAAAATATGGCTAACTATTACTTCAACAATGAGTTGTAAATAGAAGGAACGACCTTTTAAATTTTTGGCAGCTCCTTTACCAACAATGTCGTAGATATAAGGCTGAATACCCGATAAATCTCCTCCAATAAGTAAAAAAGGTTCTTCATCAGTTTGAATCTGACATTTAATAGAATTGTTTTCTTTCAAATAATCATATAAACATAGGGCATAAGCAGCTGTACTACGAGAATGCTCATATAAAGAGACATCGGGTAAATGTTGTGTACTACTTGGAATTGTTACAGTGTATTTTTCAAGAAGGTATAAAATAGAATCCGTTAACTGTTTAATATCTTTTTTAGGAATATTTGATAATTCTTCTTTGAATTTTTTCCAAAGATTAGCATATTCTATTTGTCCATTTGTATCAAATTTACTTTTCGGAAAAAAAGCTTTGGTCAGTTCCACGTCCGAAATAGGCAATTTAAACTTATCTGTATTATTGTCAAGTAAGTTTTCAAAAATGCTCTTCATTCTTACTTCCTTAAACTTATCCCAGCCTAGAGACACTTCATAGTCATATTCTACGGCTTCATCTTCCAAACCTTTTGACTCAGTTCTATCAACACCTGATGAACAATGGTCAGCCAATTGAACAACACATTCCTCCAAACTTGTGGCATTGGGATTGTGATGAGCAGAAGCCCAGCGAACGGTTTGTTTACTTATACCGCCATCTTTACCAAAAGCATCTATATTGTTTTCAAAAATGTCCTTAAAATCATTAAAAAACTGAGCTGTCCAAATAACATGTTTGTGTGTATACCGACCGTCACGAGTTGGACATATTACTGATTCAAATTTTTTGTGGAAATAATCTATTTGTTCAGATGATTGAACGCCACTTTTATCCGCCCGCTGATAAAACTTTCCAATATCATGCAGCAAAGCTGCTAAATGTATTACATCTCTCGTTTGTGCCATCGCTATTTTTGATTTTCTCTTACAATCGTTACTGTTCCGAAACCTAAACTTACACCTTTACCCAAGCCCACAAAATCTGGTAGAAAGACATTTGTCCGAAATTCAATATCAAAGCCAGTCAAACGAGTACCTTTATACGGTACTTGCTTTGATGAAGTAATTTTATCAATCCTTAGACTTATTTGTTTGTCAATATCCCATTTTACACCTTTGGCAAAAGATATAATATTGGCTTTCAAAATATTTTCCAAGAATTCAATTTTGCCCAAGTTATCTTTAATGAGTGCATATTTCTGATAATTCTCTTGATTCAATGCAATCCAATTTCTTATTTTAAAACGAAAGGATTTCTCCCAAACCTGTAAATTAATTTGGTTCAGATTGAGTTTGCGAATAACTAAATTTACATCCCTTTCGCCAATTTTTACGGCAAGATTACCAGTATTGAAGAAATGATGTACTTCATCTGTTCCATAATCAAGGCAGACCAGCATCGGACATTTTCCTATTCGCTTGTATTGAATCACAGGATAACCATAGAGAAACTCTCGGTCATTGAGGTGATTATGAAATAGGATGTGGTCTTTTCCTGCTTTTGCAATAACAGCTCCCCGAAATAATGATAATTCCCAAGGCTCAATTTCATTGTCAAACTGGATTGTGAGGTAGCGTATTTTTTTCAACAGTGTATAATAATTATAATGGTGGTTGAGTAAATATGAGTGCAAAATAATCATTTTTAAATGCAATCAAACTTCACTTGCTATATATTTATTATTAGGTATATCGCCTAATCATTTTAGAAGTATTGAAAGTAAGAATTCTCATTAATTAGGGAAATTTCAAATATACGTATTCTACAAAATTTACATTCCCATTCCCCAATCCATTTCAAGTTTTGGTGAAGATTTTATTTCAATATCCTTTGTTTTTTCAGGAATCATAGTTTTTTCAATCACTGGCTGCTGCCCTAATCGTTTTTCAATATTCATCAAAGAATACTCTCTGCCCAAATCAGAACCTTTAAATTTTGCAGCGGTCTTAGTATCCAAAAAACTTACTCCTCGATTTTGGTAAATTTTTACCCCTTCCTTTTCTAAGGATTTCCTGAGGTCTTCCATTGTTTTATGTTTAAGTAAATTTCTATCAATTTTATCTCGAATACTTTGAGCTAATGTATTGCTCGAAATCTCTCGTTCTTTTTCGGGTAATAATGCTTTCATGTTTGGCGTAGTTTGCAAGCCTAATTCCTGTTCAATTTTCCTGCAAAATGTACCAGTTTTTAGATAACTATACCCATCATTAGCGGTAGTTTTTCCATTAAAATTGATACGATTGGCTACAATATGAAAATGAGCATGATTGGTGTCGTTGTGCTGAAATACAACGAGTTGGTTTTCAGAAAACCCAAAATCTTTCGCAAAAGTGGTGCTGATTCTCTGTATTTGCTCTTTTGTTGGTGTTTCTCCTTTCGGAAACGAAAAACTTTGATGCCAAACATAGTTCTTTAAATTTTGATTTTTATCGGCACAATCTCGAAACTGCTTTGCCAAATAATCCATATCAAATCGTCCATCAGGCATAGTGTTGATTCCTAAATTTTGGATATAGACAATTTCACCTCGAACATCGGCTGGCGTTAAACGTGCTTTCTCTGCCACAGAAAGTTTTTCTTTTTCATAATAACAATAATTCAACAATCCAGTTGGATTTGAGCCACCTGTAACTTTCCCTATCATCGTTTCAATAAGTCAGATTTGATATTTTCAATTTCTTTATGAATGTCCATTTCTTCAATCCAAAGTTTTTGAAAACGTAGTGGCTCTGCCTGACTTTGGTAATGTTTTTCAAATGATTCGAGCAACTCTTTGCTATTGTAGTGTAGCCTACTTGAAAAACTTAAAAGTTCGTTTTGTTCTTCGGTTTTTGAGTTTAATTCTAATTGCCAATAAAGCAACTGAGCATCGTCTTTTATCCTACATAACTTATCTCTCAAGTTTGGGAAGTCGAAATCTTCAAAGATTTTCAAAACAATCAAGTTGGTTATCCATTTGACGTTTTGGCTGCTCTGTTGCCAATTTTCTGCAATCATTGCTTTGTCTTTTGTTTTCAAGACCGACAAAGCCAAGAGTCCAGAAAGTTTTTCAAGTGTGCTAATTTGCTCAATTACCGATTTAGGCAATGATTTTTTCTTTGGTCGTTGAATCGGTTTTTCAATTACTTGAGTCAAAAAGAACTGACTTCCAGGAAGGTTCGATTGAGCTATCAAGGCATCAATTTGCTTTTTTTCTTCGGCACTAACCCAAACCGAATAGTGTAATCTTTTTCTTTTAGCGGTTGGTTTGGCAGGTCTGCCTTTGGTTTTCTTTTCCATGAAATGTATTTTAGAATTATGAGCCGATAGGCGAATAATGGGGTACAAAGGGGCCTCCCTTTGCAAGCTGGTGTGGAAAGGAGCATTTATGCGACTTCCACACCACAGCTTGCTTTTTCTTCCCCTTCGCTAAAAGTGGAACGAAGTGGAAACGAGTCGAAAAAAGTTGAATTGGGTCGAATTAGGTTGAATTGGTTAGGAATATGTGCTTTTACTCTTGTTTTCGACCTATTGGTATCCAAACGGTCTTTTTATCTTTTGTTATGAAAAACTCTTTTCCAACACTAACACTATCATCATTTTCCTTGTGTTCATTGAGTATCAAATATAAGTATCCTTTTTGTTCTTCTATAATCCCTTCTTTTATTAGATTTTCGTAATTACTGAAATTTGTAATCGTAGATTTTAGCTCTCGATACTCAAAAATATCACTGATTAGAAGATAGTAAAGAACTCCTATGATAAGTAACGCAATGGCATAGGGCAAACTTCTACCCGTACCATACCAAAAAGAATCACCTTCTCTATGAAAATGAATAGGTTTGAGTTGCCCTTTTATCAGGTTACTTGCCTTTTCAATTTCTATGATGGTGTTTTCAGCAACTTTGTTATTATTTTCAAAATTCTCAGAAATTTCGTAAAGTACCATTGCCGACCACTCGTCCATTTCAATGCCATATTTGGCTTGGTAAGCACCTTTCAACCTTGTCAAAAAGCCTTTGTCAATTATATTATCACTCACCTTTGAAGTTGTCGTTTAGTTCTTTCTTTAACTTGATTTTTGCACCCGTTTGATAATCACCGATACCATAGCCTTTTCTGATACCATCTAAAATTTGACTACCTAAATTTGAACTTGGCTCGAAATCGCCAAACTGACGTAATGGCAATCCTAATTTTTTGCAGTTGGTTTGTAACTCTTGAGCCAAAATTGGGAAATTACTAAATGTAGTAATACTTCGCCAAACCGAAACTTCAAACTGTTGATTGAGGGCTTTGAGTATTTTTTGTAAATACTCAACTGACGATGTATATGCTCCGCCACCGCCAACAACAATATGAAAATGGGCTTGAAAATCTAATTCGTCTAAGAATTCTTTGAATGGTAAATCTCTTTCAATTAAGGCTGGCAACTGCTCCGACTCAGGAGCTCCAAAGTCGAAATAAATGTCATTGAAAGGAGTATCGACCAAACTCTCCAGATAGGCAATAAATTTATCTCTGACCAATACCTCTTTCTCATTCAAAAGAGAAAGGGTTTCGGTTCTGTCTTCACCCAAAAAAGTTAATTGACGAGTAGATGTTTGTGTTGAACTATCCACATCAACAAACAAACTTGGTTCGTCTTGTTGTTTGGTTAATCCAAAAAGGTAAGTCAAAAGGCTTTTGCCAACGCCACCTTTTGCTTGTACAATAAAATGCAATTGTTTCATTATTTTGAAAATTTAGATTTGATTACTTGATTAAGATTTACTTCGTCTGGATTTGTCCAGTTGATTTCTTTTGAGTGACCGTCGCTACGGCTTGTTTCATTCTTTTTGTCAGGAATAGGATGTCGTTTGGGAATTTCTGGCAATCGAGCTTTGACTTGTATTTTTGTATCCTTGAAGTAATGACGACAATATTTTATGTCGTCTTGTGTTATTAAGCCTTCAACACCCAATTCTTTGTTAATCATCTGAGCGATAAAATGAAGTGAAGCATTGATTTGAATGGTATCACTAAATAAATCATAGAGTACCCTTTTACGCCTTCGGTCTTGTTGGCGATAGAGTTCGATTAGTAGGTCTTTGGTCATTTATTTTTACGTTTTAAAATATTTTTTACCCTCTTGTGGCGTGCCACGCCACTTTTTTATGCCACATTAGTTATAAGACTCTTATAGCCAAGTCTTTACGAGTAAACTCTGCGTGGCATCTTTGTGGCAGGTCTGCCACGATGCCACAAATGCCACGTATTTGCCACGGAAATGCCACAAGAATTATTTATATAAGTAATTAATAATTATTGGTTTATGTTAGTATTTATTCAAGTGTGGCAACGTGGCATAAAAAAAGCTATTTTTTTGAATCAGTTCGATAAAATGTAAAATCAAGACCAAAAGTGTTTTGTAAAAACAGATAATTAATTTTGAAAGAATTACGAATAAAATCAGTTTTGTTTCTCTCTATTTCATTCGTAAATCGTAGTTTTCTAAAGAAATTGTTTCTCACTTCTTCACTCTGAGAATCCAAACCAAGTATCGCTAAAATTTCATCTTGAAGCGTTTGAATACTTGGAGGTTGCAATTCAAAGCGGTTTTGTTTTTTAAATTCTCCAACAAATTTTTGATAAAGCCTTTGTAGGTTAATAATAATGTCCTGATTCTCAAGTCTGTAATGTACTGATTCATAGATTTGTCCCTTATCGAAAAGCTCTTGAATACAATCAAAAAACTCTCGTAAAGCTGATTTTTCTTGAACCAAACGCTCCGAAATCAGAATGGAAGTTTCACTTCGATTAATAAACTCAGTTAATAAATCTTGCTCGTTTGTGGCTTCACATAAAGCTATTTTTCCGTGAATCGAAAGAATGTATGGAACAGTCAAAATCTGAGCGATATTATAGAAATAGCGAGGATTACCAATTTGATGACTTTCAAAGTGCTTTTCTAACGCATTTTTCAAGAGATGATAATTCTTTCTAAATTCCTTTTTTATTAAATCTCGGTACTGCCAAATCTCACAAACAATCGAGGTTATGCCTTTTTCCTGCATGACTAAAAGCTCTCGAAATGCTTTTTTCTGTTCCTCTGTTCTGTTACGATTATTATTGACTAACATCACTAAACGGCTAAAAAATGGCTCATCATTTGGCAAATCAGGCAAAAAATTTGAAGCAAATCCAATCGTACATTTTGGCACTAAATCGGTCGTGTCTAAATAGCCTTTCGATGACATATTCATTTTAGAATAGGCTTTGTTGTCGTAACTGGCTTGAAATAGGGGAGTTAAAGGATGATTTGGCTTGTATTCATCACCGAACTGATACCCATTGTGTCGTTGTTCGATTTTAGCCACAAAAGCAGGCTCGGTGTTTCTGCCTTTTAAATTGACTCCCATTGCTTTTCCATCTGTACCGAAAATATAATTTAGGTGGAGAAATAAAGTGCTTTTGGCTGTACCAGCGATACCATAAATGTAAAGCATCGGTGAAAAACCATTTTCTTTGATTCCAATATCTCGGAAAAGTGAGAAAAGCATGAAAGAGGTGGAAAGAAAGGTCATTTCTTCCCTCTGTGCCTTACTGAAAAGTAAATACCATTCATCAAAAGTTACATGATTGTCAACGTAGGTAAATGGCGATACCTGACCTCGATTGACTTGAGGAACTGATAGATAAATATCTTGATATTTTAGAATACCAAAGGAATCGGGATGTAAGATTTCTCCAGTTTTTGTAATGGCACAATTAGCAAAAAAGTAAAGCTCCGTTGCTGGATGCAAGCCATAACGAAGTACTTTGATAGCATTGGGAAACTTGGTGCAAGTGAACAAAAATGTTCGTAGTTTCTGCAATTGTTGATAATTGATACTCATACTTAGGCGTTTTGCTCCAAGTATTTTTTCAAGGCTTTTTGGCTCAAATAAATCATCATGCGTAACTTCAATATAAATGGGGTTTCCGTCAGGCACTCGCAATTCTAACACCCAAGTATATTGCTCATTTTCGTCGGTTGTTTGATACTTGATATAAAGCAAAAAGCCTTCGGCAACTACTATTCTTGATTGACCTGCTCTTATCAAAATTTGATAATCTTGTAAATCATACGTTACAATGCCATTTGTGTAGGTTTCTTCATTTTTGATTACCTGAGTTTCTGGTTGAGCATTTTGGTTTTTAGTGATGGTAACACCACATTCTTTCGCACGTTTGAAGAAATAAGCAGGGCTGGTAAAACGTCCTGTGGTCAGTAAATTATCAAATTTTTTATTTGTGTCTTCGCTATTATATTGAGCATTCATTTGACTTGTCAAATGAAATAATTCTCTACCATCTTCGCCAAATGTAGCAAGTGCAAAACCAATATTTACCCATGCATTATAATTATCCGTAATGTCTATACGTTCATCGGTAATTCGTTCAACTACTCGTTTGGCTCTTGTCAGTTCCGATTGCCAATTTTCAAATAGGGGAGCTTGCTTTACTTTTTTTACTTCAAAAACTTTGGCATTTGAGTTAAAATAAGCTGTGGTATCATAACTTACAAAACACGCTCGGCAAACATCTTTGCCTGATTTATCAGCTTCAATAGTATATTTTTGCTTGAAATACTCAAATAATTGTTGCCAAGCGGCAGCGTTATCTGTAATGTTAATTCTAACGATAATTTTTAAACCATTTCCCGAAGGGCTGACGAAGCCTAAAACAACAAATTCATTAGCGTAGATTTTCTTTTTGACTTCTTCAACATTTTCGATATTGTCAAAATCTAAGCATATCAGCCCACTATGAGAAATTAACCCCGCTGCTTTCCGAGTAGAAAAAGTACCAGAAAAGATAAAATAGTCTAATTTGCTTTTTTGTTGAGATTGTAGTCGTTTATCTGTCGTAGTCCTAATCGAAAGAATTTGCTCTTTGTAGGTATCAGAATTGATTAATGCAAAAGCATTTTCAATTCCAATGTCGGAATCGGGAGTGTGGCTTTTTATACCACCTTTGCAAAATGAAAAATGTTGATTCATATAACCTTTTTTTACTTTTGAACATGGGAATTCTAAAGAAACTGGTTATATTCGCACCAGATTCTTTCTTGTAGCTCAAGAAATTATTTTAACGCAAGTTTGCCCGAACTTGCGTTTTTTTATTTTATGCTTGGGTCGGAAAAGAATTTTGATATTTCGCTCGTCGGAACATATATTTTCCTTGATTTCTTCAAGGTTTTTATCTGGTTGGTAGCTACTAAATGGTCAAATTTTGTTCTTCGTATTCTAACAGCTTCCATAAATTCTATCGCTGTGATGTAGGGCGATTGTGGTATTTCTCTTGTTTGAAGACTTTCTAATTTTTCAAGAATTTTTCCTTGAGTCTCTTTGATTTGTTTTAATTCCTGTTCGGGAATCATTATGATTTGAGGAATTGTTGTGGAGTTCATTTCTGTTAATTTTTATAAGTTTTTACAAATATAGAAAATGCTTTCCAGTTGGAAAACATTTTTGGTAAAAAAATTATTTAAAGCAGTCTAATACTATTGATAAATCTTTTTGAACTCTATCGTGTACTTCGCTAAGTATAAAATCAAATGTACTTTCTATTTCATTTTTAGAATAATCTTCAAAGCCAAACTTCAATGTTTGTAAATAAATATATTCTTTTAGTTTTTCAGAATGATTATCAACGCACCAAATTGGTAATGTCATACCTTTAGAATCACTAATTTTGAAATCAAATACCAAATAACGTTCACATAATATATTGATAACATTTAATAACTTAACATATCTATATATAGAATCAATGTCTGCATTTTCTAAAGCTTGATGGCTTCTATCTAAAGTTGATAGCGTTTGAGATAATTTAGTTGAAAGTATAGTGAACTTTTCTTTTGTGTTAAGAAGTGGAAAAAATGGAAGTATAGAATTAATTTTGTTTTGCAGTAGTTCTTTAATAACTAAATCAAAATAGTCAAACATAAACTTTAAGCTATTTTGATAGCCTTCTGAAACCCTTGACAAGGTGAAATTTTCTTCATCTATTTCAAATAACATTTGAAATAGATATTTAAGGTGTTGCTTTTCGATAAATAGCAACTCAAGTAAATTATATTTTCTTTGAGTAAAATCTACTTCTATATCATTATTAATTATTGCATACACATCATCTGTAAATACGCTTTCTTTAATTCCATAAATGTTATAGCCCTTTAAACCACTATCTTCAAATCCTCTGATGAAAGAATATACATAACTATCATTTGCCACAAATTGAAAATACCTGCTTTTACATTTATTAACTTTTCTTCTGTAAATAAATTCAATATAAAGGTGATAATAGGTATCATTAGAACCATGTAGAGTATAAACAATAGGAGATATATCTCTACGAAGGTAAAACTTAATAGATAACTTCTTAGGTTTTTTATTTAAGATATTAAGATTTATCATAGTCCTAAATCTTTGAAATTTACGTGTTTAACACCTTCTTCAACATCATTAATATTTATCTTGAAATATTCTTCCGTCGTTTCGCTTTTAACATGGCCCATCATCTTCGAAACTACTTCACGAGCTGTTCCGTAACGAATCCATAATTGAGCATTCGTGTGTCTTGCCACTTTGTTGGAAATGTTCTTTTTGATATTGGCTTTAACCCCTAACTCTTTTAGGTTTCTATTGTAGGGTTGGTCTTCAATGATATACTTTGCATCAAATACTAATTCATCATCCTTATCAATAGAGCCATACTTCTCTATTATTCTTAATGAATTTGGAAATTTATAAAGCGGAATAATCGTCTTGTTATTATTTTTATCTCGTCGTGAAATCAAAAAGAAGCCAACACCCTTTTTTTCATTAAGTTGTTCTTTTTTTAGGATTTTGAGGTCATTATAATACAATCCCGTATAAATTTGGAATAAAAACAAATCTCGGTCTCGTTCTAAATGTTGCTCCTCCTGTTTGAAATTTAATTGAATTAAACGCTGAATCTCTTCGATTTCAAGGAAAGTTCTACTGGCTTCATTCACCTTAATCTTAGCATCAGTAAACAAAAACCTTGTTTGCTGATAATCTAAATAACCTTCTCGCTCTGCCTGATTGACAATCTTTTTAAATTTATCGAAATAAGATTTCATTGTGCTGCCAGCCAAATTAAGTTTTACTTCCAAATGTGTCCTAAAATTGACCACCAATTCGGGAGATAAGTCATTGAATTGGACTTGTTTGTTGAAATCATTAAGATGCTTTAAAAATGTATTGTATTTAGTAATAGTAGCTAATTCAAATTTCTCTTTTGGATTCTTAATATACTCTGCTGCGAATTGATTAAAAGTCAGTTTAGTCGAGTTTCTGTTAAGCTGTTGTAGTATGGCATCAAATGTGATAGACTTATTCTGTAAATAATGCCTTTTAATTACGTCGTTTGCTTTATTTTTCATATCAATTATTTTTTGATTGATTTCAAAAGCAAATGGATGTGAGTTTTTGACATAGCAATCTCCCTTGTGTTTGGCATTCCAGTCTGAGGGAGAAATTTTCTGAGGTAGGGGAATAGGTACGTACTTTGAATTCCTATTTATAGTAATTCTGAGATGTAGTGAGTACATACCTGTTTTGTTTTTAGAATTAAGGCGATTAAAAACAATGGTAATTGTTGGCAGTTTCATGAAGAAAGAATGGTTTTAGCACCAAACTTCCATAAAACATTTCGTAAAACAAGTCGCACGAATCAACGAGAATCAGCACGAATCACTAAACTAAAAATCCCTCACAACCATAAGATTACAAGGGATTTTTTTACTTAATTTTCGGCGGTCTGGACGGGATTCGAACCCGCGACCCCATGCGTGACAGGCATGTATTCTAACCAACTGAACTACCAAACCGAGTGTTTTTGAGGCTTTTTTTGAATATTTCCTCACTATTTTGTCAAATTAATGACGATTTTACTTTTTCCAGTTGAAATCTTTAAAACTAAATTTTCAGACTGAAATTTCGATGAAAAAAGCACTCATTGCTGAGTGCTTTTGCGGTCTGGACGGGACTCGAACCCGCGACCCCCTGCGTGACAGGCAGGTATTCTAACCAGCTGAACTACCAAACCATTTACATTATCTAAACATTCAAATATTTCTCTGTTTGTTTAACGTGGTGCAAAGGTACAACTATTATATTTGTGTGTCAAGTCTTAAATCAAAAAAATATGAAAATTTCTCGACCTACCGCCACCGAGTACGACGTAAATTCGTACCAAAATCGTTATATTCAAGCAGTTACGGGCGACGACGCCCTCAAAACTTTATCCGAAAATATTTCAATTGTGGATAATTTTTTCAAAAATATACCCGAAGAAAAACTGCATTTCCGCTATGCCGAAGGAAAATGGACACCGCTCGAAATACTCGGACACATCGTTGACACTGAAAAAATCTTGCTTTACAGAGCGTTATCAGTAGCTCGTGGCGAAAAACAATCGTTGTTGGGTTTCGAGGAAGATGATTACGTAAAGGCAACTAATTTCGATAAAAAATCTTTGCGTAGTTTATTGTTACAATTCAAAACTCAACGCAAATCAACTGTTTTGTTTTTTAAATCATTGGGCAAGCGTGAATTGGGTCGAATGGGAAAAGCTAATCAATTGCCAACTAATGCTCGTGTATTAGCTTGGTTTATTGCGGGGCATGAGCTGCACCACTTGAATATTTTGAAAGAGCGTTACTTGTAGTTTTCTTACCGCTAAGGTACTAAGAAGCGGGTTGACGCCAGTACGAAGTTTCACTGAGTGCCTCTCTGTGTTCTTCGTGCCTTAGTGGTGAGTAAAAACTATTTCTTATTATACTTACAGGTAGAGTTGTCTGGCTCAAGATAATATGATTTGAAATTCAAAGCTTTTTTATCCATACAACCTTTCAGATTCAATAATTCAATGTTGCGGAAGTCAATCGCATGGCTTTCGGCTTGTAATGCAATGTAGCCTTCACCGAGTGGCATCCCATCTTTTTTTGCCCATTCTTCGCCATTTTTTACTTTGTCGGTCGCATAGTCATAAGGTTTACCAAGAAACCCACCGCCAATTTTAGGATTTTGAAAAGTCAAAACTGTATCGCCTTCAATCAAATGATGCACTACTTTGCTACCAATCATTATGGCTTCGGCTTTTACCCATTGGTCACCATCGTAAGTTTTTGATTTTGAATCAATACAGTGAGCTGTTTGTAATTTTCCATCAATATCTACAATCGTTCCAGGGGTGCAGAGGTTTCCTGTGTGGCGTGGGCCATTTCCGAGGCCGCCCAAAAGTTGCATTTCGAGTGAAACAGGAAAATCTTGGTCTTTGCCATTGCTGGCTGCCGATTGTGAATGCAGCATAATTCCACTATTTCGGACGTTCCACGATGCTCCGCCTGGTACTTGATTTCCTTGAAAGCGATACTCAAAACGCACTCGATAATGTGAATAAGGTGTTTTGTAATAAATATGTCCATACTTATTATCGAAGTTTTGGTATTCCTTATAATTCACTCGCATCATGCCATCTTCTACCAAAAATGTGTTTTTGTAGTTATCGTTTACTTCGTGTCCCGAAATCTTTAAATCCCAACCCGTAAGGTCTTTGCCATTGAAGAGCGAAATCCATTCTTCTTTATCGGCTTGTTTTTGAGCAAAAATGATAAGGTTTGAAAGTAAGAAAAGGAGTGTAATCAAATGTTTTTTCATGGTTGAATAGCGTTTAATGTAGAACAAGTTTCTAACTTGTTAAACTTGATAGATTTTGCTTTGAATAGATGAATAATTGCCAAAATATTTGGCGTAATTTTGTAAAACCAAACTTACTAAAAAATCAGATTGGGTTTTGGCAAAGAATAAAAATATTTGAAAGATATTTGAATAGAAAATCGTTTAAAAAACTTAGTGTAACTCTGTGAGTTTTAATCTGGGCGACTCAGTGTCCAAAAAAAGCAACAAAATGACAATAAAAGACATAACAACTTACCTCGAAGAATTTGCCCCATTGGCCTACCAAGAAAGTTACGACAACGCAGGTTTAATCGTTGGTAATACCTCGGCAGAAGTCACAGGTGTTTTGGTGACACTCGATTCGACTGAAGAAGTCATTGACGAAGCAGTTGCCAAAGGTTGTAATTTGGTGGTGGCTCATCACCCGATTATATTTAAGGGATTAAAGAAACTAACGGGCAAAAACTACATTGAACGAACCATCATCAAAGCCATCAAAAATGATGTAACAATTTATGCCACGCATACCAATTTGGATAGTGTGGTTGGTGGTGTAAATTTCAAGATTGCCGAAAAACTAAAGCTCGAAAAGGTAAAAATACTTGCTCCAAAAAGCCAAGTTTTGATGAAATTGGTTGTTTTTGTGCCTGTCAGTAACACAAAAGAAGTTTTAGATGCTCTGCATTCAGCGGGTGCGGGTGTGATTGGTAATTACAGCCATGTAAGTTTCAGAGGGGAAGGAACTGGTGCTTTCCGACCAAACGAAAAGGCAAATCCGACCATCGGAGCTGCAAACGTTGACGAAGAAGTACACGAAAATAGGGTAGAGGTTATTTTTCCAGCTTATCAAAAAAATCAAGTTTTGGCGGCTATGCACCGCACGCATATATACGAAGAAGTTGCTCACGATATAATTATGCTCGAAAACCAAAACTCAGAAGTGGGTTCGGGAATAATTGGGGAATTAAATGAACCGATGTCAGAAACCGATTTCTTGGCGTATTTGAAACAAAACATGGGCGTTTCTGTTATTCGTCATACCAAGCTCTTGGGTAAGCCAATTCGTAGAGTTGCGGTTTGTGGTGGTTCGGGTGGTTTTCTGCTCGGAGATGCCATCGGGCAGTCGGCCGACATCTTTATTACGGCCGATTACAAGTATCACGAGTTTTTTGATGCCGATAACCGTATAATTATTGCCGATATTGGACATTATGAGTCAGAACAATACACAAAAGAGTTATTGAAAGATTATATTTGTAAAAAAATCACTAACTTTGCAGTCCATTTGTCGGAAACACCAACAAATCCAATCAATTATTACTATTAAGAATAGATACTGGTTATTTGTTATTGGTTCCAGCAATGGCGGTTTGGATTAAATTTTGCTTACGAAAGTCAAGATTTGATTATTCAATTAAAACTAATAACCAATTAACCAATAACTAATAACCAAATTAGTTTTAGATATTATGGAATTAACAGTTGCACAAAAATTAGAAACACTGCTTAAACTTCAATCAATTGATTCACAATTAGATGAATTGAGAAAACTACGTGGTGATTTGCCAGACGAAGTACGTGATTTGGAAGATGAGGTTATTGGTTTTGAAACTCGTATTGGTAAATTCAAGAAAGAAATTGAAACTTTGGACGTTGAATTAAACGGCTACCGTGCAGGTAAAAAAGAAGCCGAAAAATTAATTCAGAAGTACAAAGACCAACAAATGAATGTTCGTAACAATCGTGAATATGATGCGATTGCTAAAGAATTAGAATTACAAGAGTTGGAAATTCAGTTGGCCGATAAACGCACGCGTGAAACTGAATTCAAAATCAAAAATAAAAACACTGAAATCTCGGATGTTGAGTCGGCGATGGCCAGCCGCAAAAAAGACCTTGAAGTAAAACGCAAGGAATTGGATGTGTTGGTTGCTGAAAGTCAAGAAGACGAAAAGAAATTGACTGTTAGCCGTGATAAAGCTGCTGCCAACGTTGAAGAGCGTTTAGTAAATGCTTATAACCGTATCCGTGGCAATGCCGAAAATGGTTTGGCGGTTGTAATGGTAAAGCGTGGTGCTTGCGGTGGTTGTTTCAATATCGTTCCGCCACAACGTCAGGCTGATATTAAAGACAAAAAGAAAATCATCGTGTGTGAGCATTGTGGCCGTATCTTAGCCGATGTTGATGCCGTTGAGATTGTTAGAAGATAATTTGCAGTCAACGGTTAATCGACGACAGTCATCGGCCTTTGATAATGTAGCCAAGTTTTCGTTAATTCTGAAAACTTGGCTATTTTTGTTTGAATAAAATCTTATTTAAAAACGACTTCGTATCTATTAAAACTAATCAACAAAACATTGAAGTCTCGAAACATTCACATAATTTCCAAAACCACCCGAATAATCAGTTTTTTATTGATTTACAGTTTACAGTTTAATAATAATTGTAACGCTGCCGATTTTGATTTTACGCCCAATCTTCAAAAAGCTTATTCCGAAGTTTTTAAATTACGAGTTCAGGCGGGTAGAGAGTTACTTACAAAAGAAAATCCTAAGAATCCATTCCGAATTTATGTTGAAGATTTTGCTGATATGGCTGAATTGATTAATTCGGAGAATGAAAAGCAGTATGAAAAATTATTGAGTAAGGAGGATGAACGCTTAGAGGCAATTGAAGATTTGGATGAAAAATCTCCCTATAACCGTTTTTTGCGGGCTGAAATAAAACTGCATTGGGCATTGATAAAAATAAGATTTGGGCATGAAGTTAAAGCGGGTTATAACGTAATTCAGGCATATAAGCTGCTTGAAGAAAACCAGAAATTATTTCCGAGTTTTTTACCGAGTTTAAAATCGCTTGGATGCTTGCACGTCTTGATTGGTTCTGTTCCTGACAAACAAAGATGGATTCCAAAACTTTTGGGACTTCGTGGAAATATACAACTCGGAATGAATGAACTTCGTTCGGCTGCCAAAGATAAAGTATGGGGAACTGAAGCCCGATTTTGTACCACATTTATTCAAGCGTATGTGCTGAAATATGATGCTAAACAAAATACTGAAATGTTGCAATTTGTTGATAGTCAGTCGGATAATATGAATATAAATATGGTGGCAACAGCTATTTCGCTCAAAGATAATCGAACCGAACAAGCCATTGAATTATTAAAAAAAACGCCTAAAGATGCGAATTATTTGTATTTTCCAATCTTTGAATTATACAAAGCCGAAACACAGCTTTTTAAAGGGAATTACCCGCAAGCTGTTTCATCCTATCAAACTTATCTTAGGAATTTTAAAGGACAAACTTTTCTGAAAGACACCCATTATAAATTGTTTTTGTGTCATTGGTTATTGGGTGATGAAAAAAAAACAAAATTGTATTTATCGAAGATAAACGAAGGTGGAAATACGATTGCAGAATCGGATAAAGCTGCACAAAAATTTTACGAAAATTTTCAGAAAACTAAAACTTTACCCAGTAAAGCTTTGGTAAAACTAAGGTTACTTTTTGATGGTGGCTATTTTGAAGAAGCACAACAAGAGCTTTCTACTTTATCAGAAAAGAGTTTTACTAATACAAAAGACCAAGCTGAGTTTAATTATCGAGCGGGACGTATTTTCCAGAAACTCAATCAGTTGGATAAAGCTATCAGCTATTTTGAAAGGTCAGTTGCAATAACGGGTAGCCAAGAATGGAGTTTTGCTCCAAATTCTGCTTTACAACTGGGCTATATTCAGCAACAAAAGGGGCAAAAAAATAAGGCAAAGGCTCATTTTGAACAAGCCATTGCCTATAAAAATCACGAATATAAAACTTCAATTGACAATAAAGCCCGTGCGGCACTGACCGAAATGGGGTATTGAGATTGTTGAGAAATGAGATAAAAGACAAGAGACATAAGAATCAGCATGCAATATTCATTTTTCTCTTGTCTTTTGTCTAAAATCTTTTGTCTATATTTCCATTTCAGGCACTTCTCCTTCGATTATTAACTTACCTTCGGTAGCTTTTTGTATTTGCTCTACCGAAATACCTGGGGCTCTTTCCAATAGTTTGAAGCCACCTTCTGGTACAACCTCTAAAACTGCCAGTTCGGTAACAATCTTTTTCACACAACGCAAACCTGTGATTGGCAAACTGCAAGTTTTCAATAATTTAGATTCACCAGCTTTATTGACATGCTGCATGGCCACAATGATATTTTCGGCCGAAGCCACCAAATCCATTGCCCCGCCCATGCCTTTGACCATCTTTCCCGGAATTTTCCAGTTAGCAATGTCACCGTTTTCTGAAACTTCCATTGCACCCAGAATAGTCAAGTCAACGTGGCCACCACGAATCATGGCAAAACTTTCGGCTGAACTAAACAAAGCCGAACCATCAAGTAAGGTGACAGTCTGTTTTCCAGCATTTATCAAATCGGGGTCAACTTTATCTTCGGTCGGAAAAGGCCCAATACCCAAAAGCCCATTTTCTGATTGCAGCACAACATTAATACCTTCAGGAATATAATTGGCCACCAAAGTTGGAATCCCAATACCAAGATTCACATAATAACCATCTTTTACTTCACGAGCAATGCGTTTCGCAATTTGGTTTTTATCGAGGCCTTGTCCTGTTTGAATAGGAGTGACGACAGTATTTGTTTCCTCGGTTACAGGTTTACTGATTGTTCTCTGCTCAATTCTTTTTTCGTAGTTTTGTCCTTGAAAAATTCGTTGAACGTAAATGCCTGGCGTATGAATTTGAGCTGGGTCGAGACTACCTGCTGGAACGAGTTCTTCCACTTCGGCAATCGTAATTTTTCCAGCGGCGGCCATCATTGGGCTAAAGTTCTGAGCTGTACCTTTAAAAATCAAATTTCCTGCTGTATCGCCTTTCCATGCTTTTACGATAGCGAAATCGGCTTTTAACCAGCTTTCTCGTACATATTTTTTGTCATCAAATTCTTGAATCTCTTTGCCGTCTGCTACTTCCGTTCCTACACCCGCAGGAGTAAAAAACGCTGGAATTCCTGCACCTCCTGCTCTGATTCGCTCAGCAAGTGTGCCTTGTGGAGTCAATTCTACTTCGAGTTCGCCTGATAATAACTGGCGTTCAAATTCCTTGTTTTCACCCACATACGAAGAAATCATTTTCTTGACCTGCTTGGTTTTTAGCATCAAACCAATGCCAAAATCATCGACTCCTGCATTGTTTGAAATACAAGTGAGGTCTTTTACTCCTTTTTCGAGCAAGGCAGAAATAGTATTTTCTGGAATCCCACACAGTCCAAAGCCGCCGAGCATGAGTGTTGCTCCATCTTGAATATCGGCAACTGCTTCTTTTGCACCACTTATTACTTTATTTATCATAGTTTTTTTAGTTTCTATGCAAAGATAACGGATATAAGGTGCTTATTGGTTGTTTTTTTCTAAGAAAATTATAGTAAAAACTTAGTTTTATGCAAAATCAATCGCTTTTTATGCAAAATCCGATAATTTAGAAAATACTCCATCTTGCACCTACGAATCCTCTGATGGCTTGTAGGGGGGCATAATTATAACTCGGGTCGAATTGCTCGCTGAAAGGTAGTTCTGGCCTAAAAATTGGGTCTTTGGGAAGAAAATTTGTAAAATTTTTGATACCTCCATAAAGCTGCAAACCGTTGGCAAGACGTTTGGTGGCTTGAATATTATGAATCCCGAACCACGGTGAATATTCGGGACGGGTATCGCCGTAATCTCTAACTACTGGCAAACGCATCGGGCTATATAGATTTCCAGTCAGGTCGAAAGTGAGTTGGGCTTTGCTAAATGTATAGCTAATGGCATAGTTTCCTGTAAAATGTGGTGTTTGAATTTGGTTGATTTTCAAGTCATTTTCTTTTCTGTAAACATCCATTATGGTCGCTCCCACAAAAATTTTCAGACTTGATGTAAAATTAAATTCAGCGTTGAGAGCTACGCCTTTTGAGATTCCGTATCCTTTCAGATTATCATAAACCACGAGTTCGGGATTTTGGTCATAGTCAGCAATAATTTTATTGGAGAAATACGTATAAAATCCATTGAGTTGAATGTTTCCGTAACCATTTTCGAAAGTAAAAAAACGTTGATAGTCGAGGTTTGCGTTATACGAACGTTCTGGTTTTAATTCGTTTGCTATCAATACTTTACGTGAGCCAGTAAGAGCAGCGTGGTCTTCCGAAAATAGGTTCACAACCCGATAGCCATTGCCCAAACTTAACCTAAAAATATGGTCTTTATTTGGCATAAATTTCCAATTCAGTCGAGGCGTGGCAATGCCACCGTGTTTAGAATTATAGTCATAGCGAAGTCCAACGAGTAATTTATTTTTGCTGTTAAGCGTGATTTCATCTTGAGCAAAAACGCCAGGCAAACTAATTAAATCAGGAGTATTTTGGCTGTCAGAAATTTGAGTCACTGGTGTGTTATCATCATAAAAAGTATGACGAAAAGTTGCTCCCAAAAGTGCATCATGGTTTTTGCCGAGTTTTTTGTCCCACAATAATTGTCCGAAAGCAATGCGTTGGGTAGCTAAATAAAATGTGTTTCCGTAAACCGAGTTTTGTTGGTGCTGATTGAATGAAAAGTTGAGCGTAATCTTCTGTTTATCAATTGGTAATTGATAACTTCCGAGCATTTCGATGCGTTTTGTGAAAATAGATTCTCCGTAAACTTCACTTCCGCCACGGTTGCTTTTTTGCCATTGCATTTCGCCCCCAAAACGGTCTTCGTAAATATACCGAGCTGCAATATTGAAAACCCGATTTTGTGAGCGTCGCATTGACCATTTATTGAATAAAGAAGTTCGGTTTTGAAGCGTAATATCAGTAAAGTTATCTTGATTAAGGTCCCAACGTTTATTGAAAAGAAAATAGTTTCCCGAAAAAAGCACATCAAATTTACCGATTTGGGTCTTTCCACTGGCATCAAAATTATTTTCGAGATAGCTGCTGGTATTGAAATCGAAATTAAATTTGGGTGCTTTTGATGGGTTTTTCGTGATAACATTAATCAAACCCCCGACAGCCTCTGAACCATATAGCGTTGAGGCTGGGCCTTTCATTACCTCAATCCGCTCTACCATTGAGTTTGGAATACCACTTAAACCATAAACCGACGATAAGGCCGAAACAATGGGCATTCCGTCAATCATTACCATTGTATATGGGCCTTCCATGCCGTTGATATGGATATCGCCCGTATTACAAACATTGCAGTTGAGTTGCGGACGCACACCATTGACCATCGAAAGCGATTCAAATAAGCTTGGTGTAGGATTTTTGCGAAAAAAAGTGGGGTTTAGAATCTGAATAGGGGCGGGCGACTCGTTGATGCTGGTTTCTTTCATTGTACCCGTTACGACGACTTCGTTGAGTTGGGCATTTTCTTCTTCTATCTCAATCGTTAGATTAGTGTTTTTTTCTTCTGAAACATTGATAGTCAGTTGTTTAGTCTTGTATCCTATACTCGAAACTTGAATTATTTGCTTACCGATTGGAGCATTTTTGATAATAAATTTGCCATTTTCATCGGCTTGAGTACCAATTTTTGTATTTAAAATAACGATGCTGGCAAAACTTACAGCTTTGTCTTTATTGACGACAATACCCTTTATTTCACTTCCAAATGATGTAAAAGCGATAAAAATGAGCATTAGAAATATATAGCTTGGTAATTTTTTATTCATGTTTTTGGTAATTCTGAATACAAAGTTTGATGAATAAAATTAATATTCAAAATAAAGCTAAATATATTTTTAGATTAATCTAAATTATACTTTTAAAGTTTGGCATTCTCTTTGTAATATAATTTGTAAAAATACTTAATTCAAACTGCGAACAGAATGCAAACGTTGCCCAGTTCGCACCACATTTTATGGCAAATGTAATCCTTGGAATTGGCTCACGTGTAAAGCACCCAGAGTATGGTGTCGGGGTCGTAATTAACTTTAAATCAGATGTTTATGTCATTACTTTTGTAGAGATAGGAACAAAAAATATCAAAATTGATTATCCATTTGAAGTGTTGGAAGTAGTCGAACCATCGCACGATATGGTGAGTTTGTTTGATGTTGAACGGAATCTTTCAAAAATTCTTCAACGTTGGATGGATGCAACCGAGGTCGTACCGTTGGGAGATAAATGGAAGGGCGGAAAAATGATTTTACAACCTGGACGTCGAGATTTACAATCGAAAGAGATTCCGATTGATGTATTTTTTCACAAAATCGTGATGATGCGTGACCGTCTGCGGGTTTTAGAACAGCGAGTAAACGCCAGTACGATGGACGATGAAGAAAAAGTGAATATTCAACAATATATCACTCGTTGTTATGGCTCGATGACAACTTTCAATATTTTATTCAAAGAGCCGCAACATCATTTTTCGGGAGAGAGATTGGTGGAAGCATAGAGAAAATTACGATTTTAGAGTGACGAATTACGATTTTTTTAATTGGATATAGCAGTTGTTGCTGATAATTATAAAATTTTATTCGTAATTCGTCACTCGTAATTCGTCATTTTAGCCAATCTTCACCGTTCCTCCATTCTGTGCTGCTTTATAGATGGCTTCTACCACTTTTATATCACGCAGACCTTCTTCGCCTGGGGCAATTAATTGAGTTGAGTTCATTAGAGCCATGCAGTCTTCATCGAGTTGTTTGGCTTGTTGACTTTTGAGCGGAAAATCAATAATTCCTTTGCTGTGACTTCCTTTATTGCCCGAATAATTTGAGAGTGAATCCATTCTGAGCCAGCCTCTTTCGTAATTTATTTGCAAATAATTCATCTGAATACCAAAACTTGTGTGGCAAGCTGCCAACGCACCGCTCGGGAATTGTAGTTGAAACATCATGGTTTCTTCCACTTCTTTATAAATTTCTGGTCGAGTAGTGCTTGCTTGTGCCGTTACAGCAATTGGTTCTTCGCCCGTAGCGAGTCTTGCACCTTGAAGTGCATAAACTCCCATATCACCCATTACACCGCCACCAAGAGCTTTATTTTGCTTCCAGTGGGTAGTGCGATTATCAAAATATCCTGTTCCGCAGGCAACCATTCTGACTTTTCCGTAGAGTTTTTCTTTAGTTATTCGCATAAATTCTTGGGTATTGGGGTCGTGTTGGCAGCGATACCCAATAGCTAAGTTTACTTTGTTATCTTTACAAGCTTTTATCATAGCCATACAATCATTGACCGAAGGTGCCATTGGCTTTTCACAGAAAACGTGCTTTCCTGCTTTAGCGGCTCTGATGGTATATTCTTTGTGCATCGAAGGTGGTAAAACCACATAAACCACATCAATATCCGGGTTGTTAGCTATCGAGTCAAAGTTCTGATAATTATAGATGTTTTTATCTGGAATATTATACTTCTGTTTCCATTTTTCTGCCTTTTCGGGAGTGCCTGTCACGATTCCTGCCAAATAACACTTTTCGGTAGTTTGGAGAGCAGGAGCAAGCAAATCAGTACTATAATAGCCCAAACCTACTAAGGCAATGCCCAATTTTTCTTTCTTTGGTGCAGTACTTGCAAGTAATGTATTTGGTGAAAAAATGCTGGCAGCTCCACCAACAATGATTGATTTGAGAGCGTCTCGTCTGTTAAACATTTTTGTACGTATTAAGAGTTGAATAAAAACAAATGGTATATTTTACTATAAGGTAAATTTAAGAATAAAATTTTAGATTCTTTGTGGCTTTATACAAAATATATTTTGTTATGACCAACGAAGGCATCGCTTTAAGCGATGCCTTCGTTACTGCGAAACGCTAAGTTTTATTTAGTACTTATCATAAAAGCGTCTGATTCTTGAGGTTACTTGGTCGTAGATTGGCTTCGTAAATTCAATGAATAATTGTTGCGGTGGGGGCGGTAATTGTTCACGGTTACGAGTCATATTTAGTTCGGTGGTAGTTAAGGCTCTTTCATCGCCATTGAAACTTGCCCACTCGTTTACCCATGTATATTCACCAGGTATTTCTTCACGAGAGAGTGTCTTATTTGTCTGATAATCAAATATTTCCATTGAAAGAATACCTCTCGAACGGACTGCTTTGCGAGACTTGATGATGGTGGCATTTACTTTGCCATAAACGGGTACTTTTTTGCCATTAACGGTAGCTTCGCCAGTTTTTACACTGTCCTTACTTGTTACGTTTTGGCGGTCAGTTGCAATATTTGTTTCTCCTACCACAAAATCAATGATTTCGAGGCGAACTACGTGGTCGGGTTTTAGTTTGACAGTTTTAGCTTCTTCGGGTGCGTAGAATCGGATAAATTTATTAATTCGGCGATTTGTACGTAAAAACTCTTCTACTTTATCTTGAAAATAGTCGTTACTGTATTGATACAAACGAGAATTAATTTTTGGTTGTTCAACCACAACATGAACCGAACCTAAATTAAGGGCTTCTTCAAGTCGGTTGCGAGCATCTTTATAATTTGGGGCAAAAATAGTGATTTGTTCAAAATGGTCGTAGGCAGCACGAGCATCGAGTTTACTCAAATTGTTTTTTCTGAGTATGTCATCTCCTAAAACGTAACGTTCGGCTGCGGCATTATCACGGGCTTCTTCGGTTTCTTTAAAATAAGTTTGTGGACTCACAATGCGGCGGCAAGCCGTGCAACGCTCAATACTTTCTTGCATTTTATTGAGCTTGTTATAATACTCCAAGATAGTTTCCCAGCGAAATTGCTGATTAGCATTTCTGACACGAGTAATATCTCTTGTAAATTCTTCTTGTGCATTTCGATAGGCGGTCGGTAAGACTTCGAGAGCTTTACTGTTATCACTATCTTTTTTAAGTTTTTCTACTGATTGTAAAACTGCTTCGTAGTAATTGCCTTTTTCAAGAGCTTTTGTACCACTTTTTGAGCATGAAATTGTAAAAATAACCGATGCTAAAACAAAGTATTTTAGGAAGGTTCTCATGAATTGCAAGTTTTTAGTATATATTAAATGTTTCGCAATATAATGATTTTTGCTTGTTTTTTCTTTCGTCTGAATCATGGATTAACAAATTATTAGCAATTTGCTATAAAAAAAGTGATAAACTTTATCGGTTTATCACTTTTTTCGGCTGTATAAATACTTAATAATCAATTCTTTAATTTTCTTTTCGAAGTTCGGAAAGGCTTTGAGTCTTTATTTTTTCTTGTAATTTCAAAATACCACCAATTAGTGCTTCTGGACGAGGTGGACAACCTGGCACGTAAACATCGACAGGTATAATTCGGTCAACACCTTTTACAACATGATAGCCGTGTTCCCAATAAGGCCCACCGCAATTTGAGCAACTTCCCATCGAAATCACGTATCGTGGTTCGGGCATTTGTTCGTATAATCGACGAATACGGTCGGCCATTTTGAAGGTAACTGTTCCCGAAATGATAATTACATCTGACTGGCGAGGTGAGTTTCGAGGAAATACGCCGAAACGTTCAAGGTCATACGATGAAGCATAAGTTGCCATCATTTCGATGGCACAACAAGCCAAACCAAAACCCATCGGCCAAAGCGAATTTGCTCTTGCCCAATTGGTTAGCTCGTCGAGTGAGGTCAGAATCACTTCACTTTCACCTGTTTTTATATGTGCCTCTTTTTCGAGGGTTTCAAAATTCATTTATCAGCGTATTTTTCGTTGACTTGATTGTACATTTCCATTGGAATCTTACTCTTAAATTTCGGAGTGCGATATTCGGGTTTTACCCAATCGAGGTAGCCTTTTGCCCAAACGTAAGCCAATCCAAGAGCTAAAACTGTAATAAAAATACCCATTTCGGCCAATGTAAACCAGCCCCAAAGTCCGTTTGTATCTTGAATAAACTGTTTGTTGCCAAAAACTGTTGCCCAAGGAAACAAGAACACTAATTCCACATCAAAGAGAATAAAAATTAGAGCAACAATATAGAATTTAACATTAAACTGAACATTGGCATTGCCAATTGGGTCTTCACCAGATTCGTAAGTCGTTAGTTTTTCTTCATTTGGTTTGTTGGGACGTAGCATCCACGCAATACCCAATACAGCAAGTACTGCAACTGCCGCCAAAATGATTGCCAATAATACTATACCAAAGTCAGATAACATATTTTTTAATGGATAATTGATAATTAAAAATGAGTAAGAAGAAAATGGAATAAATTGAGTTCATAAAACTATGTGTCTTATGTAGGCTGGTGAAAGCATTTTAAACATGTTAAGTTTAAAATTTTTAATTCTCAATTTTCAATCGCATGGGCGACCCCGTATTCATTCTAAATTATCTACTCCATATCACGGTAGGCCATGATGCCGCCTAAAACATTGTGTACGTTTTCAAAACCTTGCGAAATCAAGAATTGTTTTGCTTTTCCACTTCTTGCTCCGCTGCGGCAGTGAATATAGATATCTTGTCCTTTAATGGCTTCAAATTCTTCGAGTCTATCTGGAATTTCGCCCAAAGGAATTAATATTGCTCCTAAATTATCATCTTCGTATTCGTATTCTTCACGTACATCAAAGAGGTTAATTGGGTTTTCTCCTTCGATTAATTCTTTTAGTTGTTCAACTGTTATATCAAAATTTTTGTCCATGATTATATTTTTATTGTTTTTATCTCTTAATGCACAACCACAATCTTACGAATAAAATTCTTTTTTCCATCTGAAAAATTGATATAATAAATATTATCGGGTAAGTTTTCTATATTAAGTTCTTGACTATCAGTTTTTTTGTGAAAAATCTCTTTTCCAGAAACATCAAAAATACTGATTGATTGAATGTTTTCAAAATTCCAACGTAAAACTCCTGAAGTAGGATTTGGATACACCAAAAACTGTTTATCATTCGGAACTTCACTTGCCAGAGGTGAGCCATTTTGTCCTGAACTATTTGCTTTGAAACCCATCACAGGGCGAACCATCAAACTGCCTTTTAAGGACTTATTTTGAATCCATTCATTGCCCAGACTATAATAAATATTACTCCCAAAGTCTGAATTTTTATCAACTCCTACACCAATTACATCTTCATTTACTTTTGTCCAAGATACAAAAAAAGTATCTTTAACCGCAATATTCATATCAAGTGGATATTCAATGAATCCATTAATTTCAGAAGGGTATCTGACTCTTACTGACTGTTGATGCAGAACTTTTGCAGGTTTTCCATTGGCACTTTCGGTGATTTGTAATAAGAAAAACTGCCCAGCAATATCTTTAAAATAAGGAGTAAAATTAAATCTTACTGCATTGACTGTATCGGATCGGTTTAATGCAAATTTCACTGCTACTTTTCCCAACGTTTGGTCAGTGTCTGCACCTGTTTCAGCTGTGCCATCATCGTATGCATAGTAGTCGAGTAGGGGAGTGTAAAGTGAGACAGAGTCATTGCTTAATAATAAAGCATCGGGAATATTATTGGT
Source organism: Emticicia sp. W12TSBA100-4 (assembly GCF_040253585.1). Lineage (NCBI taxonomy): Bacteria > Pseudomonadati > Bacteroidota > Cytophagia > Cytophagales > Leadbetterellaceae > Emticicia > Emticicia sp. W12TSBA100-4. The sequence goes on along the minus strand of NZ_JBELAU010000006.1, from coordinate 94,594 downwards.
TGAATCAGGAACAATTGTAGTTCCTGAGCCTTCGTATGCAATTTTTTGGGTAAACTTCAAAACGGCTTGTTTTTGCGAGAAAGTGCTAAAAACAGGCACATTATTCTTTTTATTGGGGGGATTTGGCGTTGTAACTGTCTCATTTCCACCTCTTTCGTTGAGTAAAATACTTTTTGAAACAGTATCACTTACTGTCCAAGTAAAGTTTACCAAACGTGCATTTCGTTGCAAAGCACTTACCAAAACTTCCATACTACTATTGGTTTCAGCCGATGGATTGACCAAATATTGGCGTAGTGGCATGGCTGAATATCTTTTCAGATAACTATTCTTGAAGCCTCGTAAGGCAATATCTTGGGTGTAAATATCTTTGAGGCGACGTTGTTTGTTTAGATAGACAAAGTCAACGTGCCACATATCAAATGCTCCTGACTGGCGGCCACGAGTCTCGAAACGAAACTGAAAGTTTTTGTGTAAATATTCTGCTTGATTAACAGCTAAAATCTTCTGCGTAAAAGCATCTTTGCTGATGCCCTCTTGTCGCCAAATGGTTTTCCATTGGTTTTTATCGTTCAGAAATGAAACAACGAGCGAGTCGTCGCTATCGGGTAATTCGCCCAAACCTTTTGCTTCCCAGTAAAAGCTTAAATAAACCGAATCTTTTGCGACAAGACCTGATAAATCAATGGCAACCGAAGTCAGTGTATCGGTGCTGCCATAAGCAAATTTATTTGAGAAATTATAGGGAATACCTGCCGCATTTCGGCTATCAAAAGTGGCAACATTGACCGATGGTTGGTTAATTGGGAAAGTATTATTGATACTCACACCGCCATTTTTCCAAAGTTTTGGATTAGGAATTGAGGTTTTATTCAGTGAGAAATCATCAAAGAATGGTAGTGTAATGGATTGACTGTAAGTGAGTTGTGAGCAAAAAAGCACTAATAAAATAACAGACCTGCAAAAACTTACAGGTCTGTTGTTTAAAAATATGTTCATATTAAATGATTCTTTAACACGTTAATTATTGTTTTGGATTGGTTCTTCAGTCGGAGCCTCACCAGCGATTTCTACATCAATAACGTCGCCAATATGAATTTTATTACCTTCGGAAGCTGGTCTTTGCTTTACAACTGTGCCATCAGCATAGCCTTCAACTGTCCCAACATATCGCTTCGATAAAACAAGGTTTTGCCCCGAAACCAATATTTCTGCTTCGTCGGCCGCCATTCCTACCAAGTTTGGAATTTCTACCATTTGGTCGCCGAGACCATCACCTACCACAAATACAACCGTTGATCCTTTTGGTATGAGTGTCCCTGGTTTTACTTCTTGTCCATTAAACTTCATTTTTAGAACCGTATTCTCTTCTAAAGCTGGAATCATTTCGGTTGTTCCTGCCACGAGTTGTGCCGATAATAACTGATTTTTTGCACTTGACTCCGAGCGACCAATCACGTCTGGTAATTTTACCATCGGAGCAGTTGCAGTCACGATTGTCAAATAGATTTTGCGTCCTTCTTTTACACTCGAACCCGATTTTGGGTATTGCGTCAGAATCGAAAGTGGTTTTGCTCCTGCCACAAATGTACAGTCGCTTACTTCGTAATCAAGATCACGGTCATCAAGGGCTTTTTCCATTTCTTCGAGAGTCATACCTTTCAAATCAGGAACGGTAATCGACTGCCCATGATTGGTACTCCATGGGAGATAAATAAAGAAAAAGCTAAAGAAAAACACTAAAAATAAGGCAATGATTATGCCAATATGAACAAAGATGTCAGTTTTTGAACTCGTACTAAATTTTGCCATTTTTTATGGGTGGTTTTTTAGTCCACGGTCGGTAGATCACCGTCCATAGTATTATTTTAATAACTGTGGATTATCGACCAGCGACCTTGGACTTTCAAGAATTATTCAGCAAAAAAAAGGTTTTTTATCGGAAATAGCAAAGGTTTTTATTCGATGCCACCCATCCATTTTTTTATTGGTTTGTATAAAACTATTAAAACTAAACCAGAAACCATTCCGATTAAAAATACTTGATGAAATAAATCAGGCATGGCAGCTACATTGTTTTCGTCAAAGTTTCCTGCAAACAAACCTGCAATAAGATTGCCGAGAGCTGCTCCAACAAACCATAAGCCCATGAGTTGACTGTAATATTTTTTAGGAGCAAGTTTTGTATATGAACTCAAGCCAACAGGACTTATGCAAAGCTCACCAAGTGTATGGAACATATAAGTAAAGAAAAGCCAGCCAAGACCAGCCATTGAGCCATCAAGTACTCTTTGAGCTGCCAGATACATGACAAAGAACCCTAAGCCCATTTGCACTAAACCTAAGCCAAATTTGATTGGCACGCTCGGATTTAAATTTTTACGATTTAAATAAATCCATAAAGCACCCATCGGAGCAGAGAAGATAAGGATAAACATCGAATTGGCATTTTGTAGCCAAGAAGCAGGCAATTCCATACCTAAGAAACTACGCTCAGTGTGTCGGTCAGCAAAGATTGTTAGTGTTGTAGAAGCTTGCTCAAAACCCGACCAGAAAATAGATATTCCAATAAATAATATGAAAAGTACTCCAACTCTTTTACGTTCAATAACTGTAAGCGAAGAATCAATAAAGCCGATGTAGGCAAAATAGAATATTGTAATGGCAATAATTACATATTTCATGTATTGAGCAAGTGCTACACTATCTAAGATGCCTGATATTAATAAAACGCCAACCAACACAAGGGCTGTAATAACTACATATAAGTAAGTATTGGAAGATTTTTGAGTGGGTGGATTTCCAACTCCATCAAGGTGCTTACCGTTTACTTTAAAGTTGATTACTCCAAAAAGCATCGCAAATGCCGCCGCTCCGAAACCATAATGCCAGCCAACTTTTTCTCCTAAATATCCCACAACAAACATTCCAAGAAATGCTCCGAGATTTATACCGAGGTAAAAAATTGAGAACGCAGCATCACGCCTTGCACCGCCTTCGGGATATAATTCGCCAACGATTGAACTGATATTTGCTTTCAATAAACCTGTTCCAATGGCCACAGTTGCTAATCCCAGAAAGAAAACTTCAGGAGAGCCTGGAATCGCTAAAATTAAGTGCCCTGCCATGATACACAATGCACCGTACCAAATAGCTTTTTTCTGACCTAAAATATTATCAGCAATCCAACCACCTGGTAAAGTGAGTAAATAAACTGATGCCATGTAAAGTCCCATGATTGCTCCGCCAGTTTTTTCGGAAAGTCCCAAAGCACCTTCGTTTGCTCCTTTGGTTAAGTATAAAAACAGAATGGCACGCATACCATAATAAGAGAAGCGTTCCCACATTTCTGTAAGGAATAAGACCATAAGGCCCATTGGGTGTCCGAAGAATTTACGTTCTTGCATGTAAGGTTTAGTTTATTTGGTTAGAATATTTTAAAAAGTGTATGTCAAAAGTAATGCCTATTTCTTGAATAATGCAAATGTTGTTGCATTCACTAACGGCAAAATGTTTAAAAATATGATAGGAAACAAAAAATAAGTTCATTTCTACCCAAAAAACAAAGGTGATTCAGCCATTGACCGAATCACCTTTAAGGTGGTTTTATATACAAAGCAGTTGAACAAAGAAGCAAAGACCATTGACTGCTTACATGTACTTCAAATCGTTATTTAGTTTGAGCTTAATGATTTTCATGGCATCGAGCAACTTGATAAGTGGATAAGTTGGGTCGAACTCATGCCATTTGAAACCAAAGTTGGCTCTACCACCATATTTGTGGTGATTATTATGATATGATTCGCCCATCATCAGTAAATCAAGTGGTAAAAGATTTTTGGCCGTATCATCAACTTCAAAATTCGTATATCCGTAGCGGTGAGCATACCAATTGATGATTACACCATGAATTGGCCCCATCAGAAAGTGAATTGGTAATAACAAAAACATCCACCAAGCAGTAGCAAATTTGATATAAACTAAAGTATAAAGCACACCCCAAGCAATGCGTGAAATCCACAAATCACCGAGCCATTCCATAAACTTCCAATTGGGTACACCTTTCTTAAATTTAGCTTCTACCGAGTCTTGGTTATGTAAAATTCTATTGTAAATCTGGCGAGTTTTCCACATCATATCAAAAATTCCTTTCGAGTAGCTTGGCGAGTGTGGGTCTTCTTCGGTATCAGCGTGAGCATGGTGCAAACGATGCATAATGCCGTAAGCTCTTGGACTCAAAAAAGACGAGCCTTGAGCAATGAATGTAAGTGTATAAAATACTTTCTCCCAAAACGGATTCATCGTAAACATTTGGTGCGATGCGTAGCGGTGTAAGAAGAATGTTTGCATCAGAATCGAGAAGTACCAATGCAAGAGAAAGAAAACTAAAATGACCATTTTTTAAATAAATATTTGTTTAGAAACTGGGCAAAAGTAAGCTTCAATACCGAAAAAAATTATGACAAAAATCAGTTTTTGATATTTTTGTTTTTGAATATTTCTAATAATTGTATTTTTGACAGTTATTTTTAAAAAATGTAATTCTATTCAAAAAAATAGTATGCAAGCTGATTTTTTTGGCTTTAAGTGCCAATTTTATAGTCAGTTTTTCTGAAAAATACCCATGTAAAATTGTCTTTTTTAATAAATATTTAGCTCAAAAATTGTATTTATTAAAGAAATGTAAAAATAAAGCGAAATTTCGCTAAAAATATTTGTTTCGCATTTTTCTGCAATATACATTTGTGCAACGATTCGCTTTTAAGCCATAAAGACATGACCAAACAAGAAACTTTAGCTCTGCCAGTAGGCGTCACGCTTGATCGTTTTATTAAACGTCAACAGAGTTCGATGCCTTTAGCATCAGGTGAGTTATCGCAACTTTTGCGTGATATTGCCCTTGCTGGAAAGATAATAAATCGAGAGATAAATAGGGCTGGTTTGGTAGATATAACAGGAGCTTTTGGTAACCAAAATATACAAGGAGAAGAGCAGCAAAAGCTCGATGTGGTGGCCGATATTCGTTTCTTGAGAGCCTTGAAAAATGGTGGAGAAGTATGTGCGATAATTACGGAAGAGCAAGACGAAATCATCTACACCGATAATGATGAAGGCAAATATGTGGTGGCAATTGACCCACTTGATGGTTCATCGAATATTGATGTTAATGTTTCAATCGGAACAATATTTTCGGTTTACCGAAGAGTTACGCCCGCAGGGACACGTGCCACACTCGAAGATTTCATGCAAGGTGGACGTAGCCAAGTTGCAGCAGGCTATATTTTGTATGGTTCGTCAACAATTTTAGTGTATTCAACTGGGCAAGGCGTGAATGCCTTTACGTATGAAAATTCATTGGGTGAGTATTTTTTATCTCATAATGATATTAAAAGTCCTAATAATGGTATAATCTATTCGGTGAATGACGGTAATTATAATGATTTTGTGAGCGGAGCAAGGGCATATATTGTAGAATGCCGAATGCGAGAATACGCTTCAAGATACATTGGCTCGTTGGTGGCAGATTTTCATAGAAATTTACTCAAAGGTGGAATTTATCTTTATCCAGCTTCCAAAAAACATCCAAAAGGAAAGTTACGTTTGCTTTATGAATGTTATCCGTTGGCTTTTTTGGCCGAACAGTCGGGGGCAACATCAACCGACGGTTATCAAAATATCTTGGATATTGAACCCAATGAATTGCATCAACGAAGTCCGATTTATGTAGGAGCAAAAGAAATGGTCTATGATTTACTTTTACATTTCTGATTTCTCTTTAGTTGTTGATTATCAGGTATTTACATGATAAAAGTCATTTAAAACTAAGTAAGAAAAGAGTTATTTAGTCGCAGCATTACACTTCATCAATATAACTGAACAAAACTCATGGAGCTTTTAACCGAAACTGCCCCGACAAAATTGGCCATTAAAGCCAAACAAATTTATTATAACCTAAGCCCAGCCGAATTGATAGAGGCTGCTCTACAAAATGGCGAAGGTGTCTTGACCGACACTGGGGCTTTGATGTGCGACACAGGGAAATTTACGGGTCGTTCACCAAAAGATAAATTTTTGGTCTGCGACGAGAAAACCGAAAACACCGTTTGGTGGGGAGATGTGAATTTTAAGTTTTCGCCCGAAAAATTTGATGCTTTACTCAATAAAATGCTTGTTTTCTTAGAAGATAAGCGAATTTATGTACGTCAAGCGTTTGCAGGAGCGAATAAGGATTATAGATTAAGTCTCGAAATTATTAATACTCAAGCGTGGCATAATTTATTTTGTAATAATATGTTCATTCGTCCTTCGCAGGATGATTTGACCAACTTTCAGTCGAGTTTTACTATTATTTGTGTACCCGAATTTGAAGCAGACCCAGCCGTTGATGGTACTCGTCAGGCAAACTTTACGATAGTAGATATGAGCCGTCGTATATTGCTCATCGGTGGAACGGGTTATGCTGGCGAAATGAAAAAAGGGATTTTTGCGGTACTTAATTATTTATTACCACAAGAAAACGACGTGCTTTCGATGCACTGCTCGGCTAATATTGGAGAGCAAGGCGATACCGCAATTTTCTTTGGATTGTCGGGAACTGGTAAAACAACACTTTCGGCTGACCCAAATCGTGGTTTGATTGGCGACGACGAACACGGTTGGTCAGAAACCAGCGTATTTAATTTTGAAGGAGGCTGCTATGCCAAAGTCATAGATTTGAGCCGTGAAAAAGAACCCGAAATTTTCGATGCCATTCGTTACGGTTCGATTGTAGAGAATACCAGATTTATTGAAGGTACTCGCACCGTTGATTATCACAATAATTCGGTTACAGAAAATACTCGTACTGCCTATCCGATACATTATATTCCGAATGCCGTTGAGCCTTCGGTGGGTGGAATTCCGAAAAATATTTTCTTTTTGACTTATGATGCTTTTGGGGTTTTGCCTCCAATTTCGAAATTGACGGTTGGGCAGGCAATGTATCATTTTATTTCGGGCTATACATCGAAAGTGGCAGGAACCGAAATGGGTGTAAAAGAACCACAGGCCACATTCTCGGCGTGTTTTGGAGCGGCATTTTTACCTTTGCACCCAACAAAATATGCAGCACTTTTGGGCGAAAAGATTCACCAAAATAAAGTGAGTGTGTGGTTGATAAATACAGGAATGACAGGCGGTAGCTATGGAGTGGGTAATCGTATGAAGTTGTCAAACACCAGAGCCATGATTACGGCCGCATTGAATGGCGATTTGAATAAAGTTTCTTATACGAAGCACCCGATTTTCGGAATGATGATTCCTGAGCATTGCCCGTATGTAGTTTCTGATATTTTGAATCCACGCAATACTTGGGCTGATAAAGAGGCGTATGATGCCACAGCTACTAAATTGGCTGAAATGTTTGCACATAATTTTGAAAAATACGCTGACTTTGCTGATGAAGAAATTTTGGCAGGAAGCCCTGTTATTAATTAAGAATTGAGAATGTAGAATTTTATTGTTTTTGTGTAAGATATAGTATAGTGTGAAAAATTAAGTATTAAGGTTGAATAGATTTTAATTTTGCTTAGAATCTAAGTTTAAAATGCCCCGCTGTTAGTGGGGCTTTTTTTGTGGTACCAATTTTTCATTTTCCTTGAACTTATATATATTGCGTTGTTCTTTTGTTTTAATCAAAAAAATCAACCAAAAACTATGAAACTTCTTTTACCCGTTTTATTTCTTTTTATCGGTGTCAGCTCATTTATGTCGATGTCGGAACAAGCACCACAAGCTTCTCCAAAAGTAGTGGCCAAAGATACAATGATGCTCGACCGTGAAAAATACCTGACCAAACTCAAAGATTCGTTGAAAGGCAAAGAATCAATGGTGGCCGATTCTGTTTTCAAAAATATCAAATCGCTGAAAGGAAAATCGGTAGAACAAGTATTGAGCATTATGAATAATTGGGGTCACGCTTTGGGCGTAACCTGTAAGTTTTGCCACGAAACAACCAACTGGGCTTCCGAAAAAAGTCGTAACCACTTACGTACTCGTGAAATGATTGTGATGAACGACCGCCTTAATCGTGATTTGCTTTCACAAATGAAAGGTTTCCGCCAACCTGTAACGATGGGTTGTATTTCATGCCACAACGAAATGAAAGAACCACCACACGATGGCCCACGTCCGCAAGGTCCACGCCAGCGTCCAGAAGGTGCTCCAAAACCACCAGAAGGTGCAAAAAACTAAGATTTTCTGTTGAAAAAAAGGTTTTAGGATAAAATTCAAACAAAATCCTCGCAACGTGATAGACTCGAAATTCTCGAATCTATCACGTTTTTTTTCGTCTAAATACAAGTTAAAAATGTGCGTTGGAAAAAAAAACTATAAAAATAGTTTTGAAACTAAAAAATTAGTTATATATTTGAATCAGAATTAACAACCAAGAAAATGGAATTAAGAGATTTAACCCGTGCCGAAGAAGAAGTAATGCAGATTTTGTGGGAGATTGAGCCAACATTTGTGAAAGATATTTTAGAATATTTCCCAGAACCCAAACCAGCTTATAACACGGTTTCGACTATCGTAAGGATTTTGGAACAAAAAGGTTTTGTGGGTCATAAAGCCTATGGCAAAACGCATCAGTATTATTCGTTGGTGAGCAAAGAGCAATACAAATCTTTTGCAACTGGCAAGTTGATGGAAAGTTATTTTGAAAATTCGGTCGAAGAAATGTTTTCGTTTTTTGTGCGAGAGAAGAAAATCGACATGAAAGAAGCCGATGAGATTTTACGAATGATTGATAAAATGAAAAACTCTAATCCCTAAGTAGAGTTTGCACAACCCTAAAACTAAATCCCTCTCTTTAGGGGCGGGGGTACTATCTATGGATATACTCATCTATTTGCTAAAAACTAACTTATGTTTGGTTATTTTCTACGGATTTTATTGGGTGTTTTTGCGTAGAAATACCTTTTTTGTGGCGAATCGCTTCTATTTAATAGGTTCAATTTTATTATCATTATGCCTTCCATTAATAAAAGTCAAGCATAATTATGATTTTGAGAGTTCATTACCACTTACACTCAATGAAATCTCAACTGAGTCAATAAAAAGTAGTTTTTATACGCCAATTTTTGCTAATTTTAATTGGATTGACTTAATGGCGGTTGTCTATTTGACAGGAGCAGCATTGATACTGGCAAAGGTAGTTTTTGCTTTTGTTAAGATTTATAATTTACTAATTAACGGTGACCCACTCGGCGAGGACGAAACCCGTGAAGGTAGAAATTATTGGCTTTTGCGGAGCGAAGGCACAGTTTCGTCTTACTCATTCTTTAATTTTCTGATACTCAACCGAGACGACCTCTACTATAACCGCTCAATGATTACCGATCACGAAGAAGTTCACATCGGTCAGTGGCACAGTTTCGATGTGCTTTTGCTTGAATTTGTGCAGATATTCTGTTGGTTTAATCCTTTGATTGGTTCTTATAAACAATCGCTTCGCCAAATACATGAATTTATTGCCGATGGCATAGTAACTGAAGAAGAAAAAGTAAGTTATGCAGAATTTTTGTTTGCGTATAATTTTAAGGCCAATGCCAGTTCATTGAGTAATAATTTTTTCAACGATTCACTACTGAAAGAACGAATCATGATGATTATGAAAGAACGTAGCCCCGCATGGACAAAGACAAAATACTTGCTAATCGTCCCGCTTTTGGTTGTTATGGGATATTTCATAGTAGCAAAAGACATTAGAAGAGGTGATGATGCTCTGAAGCCACAAACAACTATTAAAAAGTAATCTTGATTGAATTTTCAAACCCGCAAACATTTATTTCTAACTAATTATGATTTTATGAAAAAGCTATTCATTACCCTTTCTTTTGTTTTAATCGGAATTTTTTCTGTCAATGCTCAAACCAATGAACCTGTTTACGAAAAAACAGACGTGACTGCCGAATATCAAGGCGGAATGACCGAAATGTTTAATTTTATTGGCAAAAACCTTAAATATCCGAAGCCAGCAGCCAGAGCTAATGTATCTGGGAAAGTATTTGTGAAAATGATTATCGAAAAAGATGGTACTATCAGTTCGCCAGAAATCGTAAAAGGTATTGGCTTTGGTTGCGATGAAGAAGTGATGCGAGTAGTAAGCTTGATGCCAAAATGGAATGCTGCTCAAATCGGAGGTAAAGTAGTGCGTTCATCAATGGTTTTACCAGTGATGTTTGCCTTAGAAAAAGGAAAAAAAACGAAATAAATGATTGCTTACAACAAGTTTTGCTTTAAAAACCCATGGGTATTCATTTTTGTGTTCATTTCTTTTATTTCGTTATCACAAGAGAAACTTGTAAAGGCAAATGGACACAATTTCAATGTTTACTTAAAGGGTTTTGAAAATCGTAAACCAAATACACCCGCTATTATTTTTGAAAATGGAATGGGAGTTGACCTCGGCAATTGGAATACGGTCATCGAACAAATTTCAAAATTTAGTCCTGTTTTGGCTTACGATAGAGCAAGTGTAGGAAAATCTGAAAAAGTATTTCAGATGCCAACGGTAAAAGTTGTGGCCGAAAATCTGAAAGCAATTTTGCAAACACTTGATGTTCCGCCACCTTATATTTTGGTTGGTCATTCTTTAGGTGGTTTATATATTAGAAGCTATGCAGGGTTTTATCCAAATGAAATAGCAGGTTTAGTGTTTATAGACCCAGCAGATTTTACCGAAACTAAGAATGATTGGAATGATATTTTTAGAAAAATGGATGTGCCCGAAAAGAAAATCGACGAAATGTTATACAGTAGGCTGTATCAACAAAATTCAAAAGTTGATTCCTTGAATTTTGGCCCTTGGAGTGAAGCCCAAGTTTTGAATGAGTTGAGACGAACCGATTTTGCCGAAATCGCTAAGTTGCCATTGCCCAGTGTGCCAATTTATTTTTTTGTTGGGGGAAAATTTGAAGTTCCGATTGAAAGAAGAAGCAAAGATTTTGACCAGGAAGCCTTTTTTCATATTAAGAATAACTCGAATATGGAGCGATGGAAAAAACTAATTTATTCATCAAATAGAGGCGGAACTCTTATTTATCTTACTAATTCAGGCCATTATATTCAAAGAGATGACCCTAAATCAGTCATTAGTAATATTAAAGTTTTAGTAGAGTCTTTGAAAAATTAAATCACTTTCAAAGTCATCATAATTCGTCAAGTTTATGATGAAAATTGGGGAATGATAAACAAACAAAATAAAATTTAAACGACCCGCCGAGGGTTTGGGATATGACTTTCTTACACTATCTCATTCAAGTAAATCTATACTTGGTGCTGTTTTATGGCTTTTATCGCTTCTTGTTAGCAAACGAAACCTTTTATAACCTCAACCGAATCTATTTGGTGGGTTCGGCGGTGCTGAGTTTCGGAATTCCGTTTTGGTACTCCGATTATATTCAGTCGTTTTTTATTACGCAACAAGTCAATGAAGTTTTTTATACAGTGCTAAGTCCAGCCGTTTTTGGAGCAAAAGCCAGTACCGAAAACCCTTTTACTTGGTATGATTTATTGAAAGTCTTTTATATAGTCTGTACGTTTTTTCTTTCTATTAAGCTGATATTCAATTTCTTACAATTAAAGAAAATATTAGAAAATACCGAAGATTATTCAAAATTGGGGGCGGGTTTTTCTTTCTTTAATTATGTATTTGTTGACAAAGACCTCCAAAAACACGAAGTGGTGATGGAACACGAATACGTGCATATCAAGCAATTACATTCGGCCGATGTAATCTTGTTTGAAGTCATTGCGGTGCTTTGTTGGTTTAATCCTGTGGTGTATTTCTATAAAAAATCAGTAAAACATATCCACGAATTTATTGCCGATGATATTGCGAGTAAGCTCGAAGCCTCGAAGGCCGACTACGCAATGTTGCTTTTCTCGCAGCAATTTGGGCTAAATCCACACCAACTTACTAATCAATTTATTGATAAATCAACTTTAAAACGACGAATCGAAATGTTACATAAGCCACGCTCTCGTAAAATTGCTTTATTGAAATACGGTTTTACCGCACCACTTTTTGCTTTGATGCTCGTGATAGCCTCGGCAAGTATCGCCAAAAATAAGGACATCAAGAAAGTAGAAAAAATTGTAGAAACAACCGCCGAAATGCCAATTACGGAATTGTCGATTTTGCCAATTAAGGAAATTTTAGCTGACAAAGAAACTCCCGTAAAAGGTAAAGTAACTGCTGCTGAAGATGGTAAACCTTTGGCGGGAGTAATGATAACGGTAAAAGATAAGAATAGAGGTACAACAACCGATGTAGATGGGAATTACACGATAAATGCCACACCTGCCGATGAATTGATTTTTACATTTGTAGGTTTCGAGAGTTCAACCGTGCCTGTAACTGACAAGAAAGTTATTGATGTGAAGTTAAAATCGAAGAATGATGGCACTCCTATTGGCTTACACGAAGTGGTTGTAGCGGGATATAAACCAACTATCAATTATGAGAGCGAGGAAATTTTTACGACTGTGGAGGAACATCCATCGTTTCCCGATGGTCTAAAAGCCATGTATCAATTTATTGCAAGAAACCTTCGTTATCCTGAGCCTGCCCGCCGAGCCCATGTTCAGGGAAAAGTATTTGTGAAGTTTGTTGTAAGAAAAGATGGAAGTGTTTCGGATTTACAAATCTTAAAAGGAATTGGCTTTGGTTGTGACGAAGAAACCGTCAGAGTGCTTGGCTCAATGCCAAAATGGAATCCTGGTAAACAAAATGGTAAACCAGTGAGTGTCTATTTTACCATGCCAGTAAGTTTTGTATTAGAAGAATGGAAACAAGATATTGCAAAAGTTGATTTTCCGTGGGAGAAATTGATTGTAATCGAAAAAGGAGATATTAGAACTTTTACTGATAAAGAATCAATCAATAAAGAAACAGAAAGATTGAAACCTCTTTTGCAAAGTGGTTCGATAAAAGAAGAGATTTCTGTAAATACGATTGAGAAAAGTATGACTATCAGAATTTTGGAGAAACCTACAATTTCGGAAAAGGGAGTAAGTATTTTTAGTCAGCCTAATGTAAACTTTGTTAACGGAGAACCATTATTTGTTATTGATGGAAAAGTAATAAGTAAAGACGAAATGTCGAGTATAAGACCAGAAGATATAGAAAGTGTTGATGTGCTTAGAAATGCTTCGGCAACAGTCATTTATGGAGAAAAAGGTAAAAACGGAGTAGTTTTGATAAAAACAAAGAAAAATATTAGGATAGAATTTGAGACTGGAAAGGAAAAATCAACGAGCGATGAAGTTTATACTACGGTTTCTGATTCCCCTGCTTATCCTGGAGGAGTAAAAGCAATGTATGATTTTATTGGAAAAAAACTGAAATATCCTAAAGAGGCACAACGAAATAATATTAAGGGGAAAGTATTTATAAAATTTGTTGTTCGCAAAGATGGCTCTATTTCTGATCTGACAATTTTGCAAGGTATTGGCTATGGATGTGACGAAGAAGCCATGAGAGTAATAGCAATGATGCCTAAATGGATTCCTGGGAAGCAAAATGGAGTTCCAGTAAATACCTATTTTACGATGCCAATAGCGTTTGCTTTGGAATAAGTTACATGAATATGCTTGGCTAAGAGGATATTAATTAAACAAACGAGAGCCACATTTTCATTAAATGTGGCTCTCGTTTGTTTGAAGCTTACCCTTTATAAAATAACCATTTTCCAATCTCTTTGAAGGTTGGTTTTTTGCCGTACATCAAGATACCAACACGGTAAATTTTTGCCGCAATCCATACCATTCCGAAAGTGCTGATTACGAGTAAAGACATTGATAAAATCAATTCCCACGGTTCAACGCCAAATGGTAGGCGTGACATCATCGTAATTGGCGAAGTAAAAGGAATCATAGACGCCCAAAACAAAAGCTTATTATCGGTTTGTCCAGCAGTCATAAGGCCAATTAAGTAGCCAGCCAGTAGCGGTAACATAATCGGAAACATAAATTGCTGGGTATCGGTTTCGTTATCAACTGCCGAGCCGATTGCCCCATAAACCGAGGCGTAAAACAAATAGCCAAACAAGAAATAGAACAAAAAACAACCAATAATGAGTGGAATATTAAGGTTTTTGGCACTTTCTATAAACTTCATCACTTTGCTTGCATCAGATGGTGTTTGCTCTATTTTCTTAGCAATTTTATCTTTATCTTTTTGTGGCATTTCCGACATTTGTTCTTGTGCGGCTTTTGCAATCTGTTGAGACGGCAGCATGGAAGAACTGACAGTTGTCAGTACAAAAGTCAGGGCAATCCAGAGCGTAAATTGCGTAAGGCCAACTAAGCCAACGCCCAAAATTTTCCCCATCATTAATTGAAATGGCTTTACTGAAGAAATTATTACTTCGATAATACGGTTAGTCTTTTCTTCAATTACACCACGCATTACTTGCATTCCGAAGCCAATTACGGTCGAAAACATCAGAATTACTGTGATAAAACCCAAAACAGTTGAGGCCAAAGTGTTTTGTTCTTTTTGCTCGCCTTCTTTGCTCACTACCACTACTTTCGATGAAACATCCACATCTGCTTCATCCAAAACTTTTTGGTCGATACCCGCCCTTGATAATTTTACATTACGGATTTCATTTTGAATGATTCGTTCGATTTTGGCTTGAATCTCAAAACCAACACCCTTACCCGTAAAAATTTTTAAACCACTCGGCTCTTCGATGATGTCTTTTGGAATAACCGCCACTATGTCGGTCCGTTTTTGATTGAGGCGATTTAAGGCAGAATCAATCGGTAGATTCAAGTATTCAAACTTAACTTTTTCAGAATCTTTAAATTTTTGTGTGAATGAACCACTTTCATCGAGGATTGAAACTCGCTGAATTTCACGAGAATTGAAAACGCCCCAAAACAATAAGGCATAAAAACCTGAAACGAGCAATGGCATCAAAAGGGTCATTACCCAGAAAGACTTTTTCTTGATTCTGACCAAATATTCTCTGCGTAATATGAGTAGTATATTTTTCATGTGTTTAGTTTTTTATTTGTAGGGTTTGTAACCCATCCGATTAAATTTGTCCTACAATTAATCAATAGTTTCATTGACAACCATTTTGAAAATATCGTTCATCGTCGGAATATTCTCTCCGAACGAACGCAACTCAACTTGGTCAATCAGTAACCTAATAAGTTGATTAACAGGTACATTTGGGTTTAACTTTATTGTCGATGTAACGTAGTTATCAGCAATGTTTTGTGTGTTTATAATCTCGAAGTTTTCGTTATCAGCCACCAAATTTCCCAAATATTTAGCTTGGTAAGTGTGTGTTTTGAAACGCTCTTTGATTTCGTTTTTCTCGCCATCAAGTACTTTCTGAGATTTGTTAATGAGTGCAATGTGGTCGCAGAGTTCTTCAACCGATTCCATTCGGTGGGTTGAGAAAATGATTGTTGAACCTTTTTCTTTCAATTCTAAGATTTCATTTTTAATCAAATCTGCATTGATAGGGTCAAAGCCCGAAAATGGCTCATCCAGAATAATCAATTGAGGCTCGTGCAAGACCGTTGCCACAAATTGAATTTTTTGTTGCATACCTTTCGAGAGGTCTTCGACATTCTTTGTCCACCAAGTTTTAATATCAAATTTGATGAACCATTCCTTGAGTTTTTCGAGAGCCTGTTTTTCAGAAAGCCCTTTGAGTTGAGCCAAATAGAGTAATTGCTCGCCGACTTTCATTTTTTTGTAAAGTCCACGCTCTTCGGGTAGATACCCAATTTCTCTGATGTGCTGAGGGCTTAGCTTCTGACCATCAAAAAGTACATAGCCTTCGTCGGGGCCAGTAATCTGATTGATGATACGAATGAGTGATGTTTTTCCTGCACCATTTGGGCCGAGAAGGCCAAAAATTACTCCTTTCGGAATATTGATGCTTACGTCGTTGAGGGCAGTGTGTTGCGAATAGCGTTTCACAACATTGTGAACTTCTAAGATATTATTCACGGTTGGTTTATGTTTGGTTTAGTGACTCAAATATAGGTAGCTCGTCAGATATTAAAAAAAAATATATACAAGTGGATTTTTTCTCAAATAAAAGGTATAAAACGCAAATTTAGGTCATAAAGAAATCAGAAGTTTAGAAATTTATAATGCTTTGAAGTATTATCGTTAAATTTTGATAATTTCCAGCAGAATCATTTACTTGTAAAAGCATTTTTCAAAACTTTCGTGTTTCTTTGTATTTAGTTAAAAAATTAACGTCGGTTTGGTAGGTAAGCCCACAATACCCTACTTTTGTAAAAAATATTACATACTCACCCTATGATAGAAAATTTAAAAAATATTTTGGCGGCTATTCAGCGAATTTGGTCAAACATCGTTTCTAAAGTTAGTGCGGGAAGATGGTGGATTCTTGACAAAATTTATCGTCTTTTATGTGTAATCTTTGGCGAAGAAAAGGTAGAAAGAGTGTTTACGAAGTATTATCGTAAGCTGGATGATGCCAGAAGTTATTTTACATCAAGATTTGATACCGATGGCGGATATTACCCTGTAATTTCAAAAGTTTACAAATACACTTTACGAGCTATCGTAGCGGGTTTAATTTACGTATTTTGTATTGAAACCAATTTTCTATGGTTGTGCGGTCGAATGCCAAGTATTGAGCAGCTTACAAACCCTAAGATCTCACAATCCTCTACTATTTTTACTGCAGATGGCGTGGAAATCGGCAAATTCTTTACCGAAAACCGTAAAACTATTGACTCGGCTCAAATGTCTCCCTGGTTATTTAAGGCACTCATAGCTACCGAAGATAAACGTTTTTACGAACATTCAGGCATTGACTTACAGTCGATGGGTGGGGTAGCAATTGGTATTTTGACTGGTGGTGGAGAGCGTGGAGGTGGAAGTACTGTTTCGCAACAATTAGCCAAAAACTTATACAACACACGTAGAAGTGAAATGAAAGGGCTACTTTATTATGTGCCTTTAGTGAAAACCTTGGTCTATAAAACCAAAGAATGGCTTACTGCCATTCGTCTGGAAAGAAACTTTACGAAGGGTGAAATCTTGACAATGTATTTGAATACGGTAGATTATGGCAATAATGCCTACGGAATCCGTACTGCTTCAAAGACCTATTTTAATAAAGAACCTATTGCATTACAACCCGAAGAAGCAGCTATTTTAGTTGGTCTACAAAAGGGTACAACGCTATATAATCCAATTCGTAATCCAAAGAATGCTTTGAAACGTCGAAATACAGTTTTACAACTCATGGCCAATAATGGCGTTTTGAGCCGAACAGAGGCTGACAAACTATGCGAAACTGAAATAAAACTTGATATTAACTTAGAAGATTCGTATGACGGTCAGGGAAGTTATTTCAAAGTAGCATTATCTCGTTTTGTAGAAAACTGGGCAAAAAGTAATGAAATTGACATTGATTTGTATCGTGATGGGTTAAAAATTTATACAACTATTGATTCAAGAATGCAAACTCATGCCGAAACCGCAGTTTCGAGCCATATGAAGCGTTTACAAAAAGTTTTTGACCAAGAATGGAAAGGCAGAAACCCTTGGACGTACGAAAACGGACAAGAAATTCCAGGATTTTTGGATACAGTTGCCAAACGAACACCAATTTATAAACGTTTGGTGAAGAAATATAAGAATAGTCCAGATTCAGTGCGTTATTACATGTACGAAAAAAAGAAACCAATTAAGGTTTTCAGCTGGGAAGGTGAAAAAGAATTAATGTTGAGTCCAGTTGACTCAATTGATTATTATAAAAGATTTTTACAAACAGGTATGATGGCAATGGACCCATACACGGGTTTCATTAAAGCGTGGGTTGGAGGCATTAACTATGATTATTTTAAATATGATCATGTAAAGCAAGGCCGCCGCCAGCCAGGTTCGACCTTCAAGCCGATTCTTTATACAGCAGCCATTGATGGCCCGCTGAATCTTTCTCCTTGCGACCGCCGTGAAGACAAGCCTTTCAAGAAAGAATGGATTGAAAATGGTGAACCTAAAACTTGGGAGCCGAAGAATGCCGATGGGGTATTTTCATACTCAAATATGACTTTACGTAGAGCTATTGCTCGCTCGGTAAACTCCGTGGCAGCTCAATTATCTGACGAAGTTAAACCAAGTGGTATTATTGACTACGCTCGTAAACTTGGCATAACTGCTCCACTTGAGCCAGTACTTTCGCTTGGAATCGGAACCTCGGATGTTTCACTTTACGAAATGGTGGCAGCTTACGGAGTATTTCTGAACGAAGGACAATACACTGACCCTATGTTGGTATTTAAGATTGAAGATGCAAAAGGCAAAGTACTGTTTGAATTTGAAACAAAAAAACGTGATGCCATCAAACCAGAGTCGGCATATTTGATGCAATACATGCTTCGTGGCGGGGTAGAGGAGCCTGGCGGAACATCACAAGGCTTATTTGAATATTGCAGTGCATTATTTGGTAATGGCGGACAAGCGGCTGGTAAAACAGGTACGACTTCCAACTATTCTGATTCTTGGTACATAGGCTTTACGAAAGATTTGATTTGTGGAGTTTGGGTAGGTGGCGACGACCGCAGTATTCACTTCCGTACACGTATGGGTGAAGGATCGAGGTCGGCAATGCCTATTTTTGGCAAATTTATGCAAAGTGTTTATACCGATAAAAAACTTGGTTACAGTCCAGGAGCATTTCCGAAACCTGGGATGAAGATTACGAAAGATTATCAAGGTTGTGTTTCTATTGGCGGAGAAGTAGCAATATCGGATTCGACTGCCTCATCGGTAGATTCATTGGGAGCACCTGAAGAAAACCAAAGACTGCCACCAGTAGAGCTAATTAAAAGAGATACAACTGTTAATCGTGATAACCGTTAGATAAAATTAATTTTTGAGTTATATTTAGTGTTTTTATGATAAGTGTCTTATTATCAGTTATATATGTTTTGTTTTTCTTGAAAACGACATTTTACTGTCTGATAAGACACTTTATTTTTTACAAATCCCTTACAACCTTTTTTATGAAATAGGTGTCATACAAATAAATGGTATTTATTTCAAATTACACTCTTTAATCATGAAATTACAATTACCCATCCGCACCTCAACAATACGTTTGACTGGAAAGAAAAAAGTGAATCCAGCCGATGTTCTTTTCCTCAAAGCTGATGTAAATTATACAGAAGTTTTTTTACAAGGAGGAGAAACACTCATAGTATCGAAAACCTTGAAAGAACTTGAAAAACGTTTTATTCCATTCGATTTTTTTCGTACTCACAAATCATTTATGGTTAATCTAAAACACGTAGTCGGTTATCAGATTCATGAAGGGCTAATGGTGAAATTAGACGAACAGTATAATGTAAATTTATCCCGACGCCGCAAAGAAGACTTTTTGAAGTCATATCATAGTTTCCCAAAAGAATGATTTGATGTTTTTCATTTTATTTATATACTACTTTATCATTCTGTAGGTAATATTAGCAACCCCAACGATAATTATCGTTGGGGTTGTTGTTTTGATGCCTTTAGATATTAATCTTGATAATAGTCATTATTTTTAAATGCTTAAAATTAGTATATTTTAATTTCTTCAATGGCATAGTAATTCTTCAATAGAATCGTCTTCCTTCTTATCAATATCAAAACTTTTACTTTTTTTGTTTTATAGATGAAAACTATATTATTATAAAAATAATCAATTTGATTTATTACCTATTGTGTTGTAATTTTGAGTCACAAACAATAGAACTTCATACTATTAGTTTCAGAATTTGCTTTAATAGAGAGAAAAAATATATTTTATCATTCATAAATTAACTTATAAATAATCACAGACAATGGAAAATCATACATCTAATGGCGGAGAAGCAAAATGCCCATTCCATCATGGAGCAGGAGCCCCAGTCACTCAAAGTGCAGGTGGTGGAACAAGAAATCAGGATTGGTGGCCAAACCAACTAAGACTCAATATTCTTCGTCAACATTCGACATTATCAAACCCAATGGGTGAAGATTTTGACTATGCAAAAGAGTTTAACTCGCTTGATTTAGATGTGTTGAAAAAAGAAATATATGACCTGATGACTACCTCGCAAGAATGGTGGCCTGCTGATTATGGTCATTATGGGCCATTTTTTATTCGTATGGCGTGGCACAGTGCAGGTACTTACCGTATTGCTGATGGTCGTGGCGGAGCTGGGGCAGGTACTCAACGCTTTGCACCGTTAAATAGCTGGCCTGATAATGGCAATCTTGATAAAGCACGTTTATTGCTTTGGCCAATTAAACAAAAATATGGTAGAAAAATCTCTTGGGCCGACTTGATGATTTTAGCTGGAAATTGTGCTTTAGAATCAATGGGCTTTAAAACTTTCGGTTTTGGTGGCGGACGTGTAGATGTCTGGGAGCCAGAAGAAGATATTTATTGGGGATCTGAAGGGAAATGGCTGGAAGATAAGAGATATTCTGGAGATCGTGAATTAGAAAATCCTCTTGCGGCAGTTCAGATGGGACTTATTTATGTAAATCCAGAAGGCCCTAACGGAAATCCAAACCCAATTGCTGCTGCACGTGACATACGTGATACTTTTGGCCGTATGGCTATGAATGATGAAGAAACAGTGGCATTGATTGCTGGTGGACACACTTTCGGAAAAGCTCACGGTGCAGCTGACCCAAGCCAATATGTTGGACCAGAACCAGCAGCAGCTGATATTGCTGAGCAAAGCATGGGCTGGAAAAATACTTATGGTACGGGTAATGGTGAATATACAATTACCAGTGGCTTGGAAGGTGCATGGACACAAACTCCAACTCAATGGAGCAATAATTACTTCAATAACTTATTCGGTTTTGAATGGGAATTGACTAAAAGTCCAGCGGGAGCTCACCAATGGATTCCAAAAGGTGGAGCAGGTGCAGGAACAGTGCCTGATGCTCACAATCCTGCTAAAAGCTTCGCTCCAATCATGTTTACAACTGACCTTGCGTTACGAATGGACCCTGCTTATGAGAAAATATCAAGACGTTTCTTTGAAAACCCTGACCAATTTGCTGATGCTTTTGCTCGTGCTTGGTTTAAATTGACTCACCGTGATATGGGGCCAAAATCATTATATCTTGGACCAGAAGTGCCTACTGAAGAACTCATTTGGCAAGACCCTGTTCCAGCAGTAAGTTATGAACTTATCGATGAAAATGACATTGCAGCATTGAAAGCAAATATCTTAGCATCAGGTTTATCAATATCTGAGTTGGTTTCGACTGCATGGGCTTCTGCTTCAACATTCCGTGGTTCAGACAAACGTGGAGGTGCAAATGGTGGTCGTTTACGTTTATCGCCACAAAAGTATTGGGAAGTAAATAATCCAACCCAACTTTCAAAAGTACTTGATACACTTACAAGTATTCAAGAAGAATTCAATAGCATTCAATTAGGTGCTAAAAGAGTGTCTATCGCTGATTTAATTGTACTTGCTGGTTGTGCGGGTGTTGAGCAAGCTGCCAAAAATGCAGGTCATGAAATCACAGTTCCTTTTGCAGCGGGTCGTACAGATGCTTCTCAAGAGCAAACTGATGTAGAATCATTTGCTGTGCTTGAGCCAATTGCTGATGGTTTCCGTAACTATCAAAAGAAACATTATACAACTACGGCAGAAGAAATGCTGATCGATAAAGCTCAGTTGATGACGCTTACAGCTCCTGAAATGACGGTTTTAGTTGGTGGTTTACGTGTACTTAATGCCAATTATAATCATTCAGAATATGGTGTGTTTACTTCTCGTAAAGAAACACTTACGAATGATTTCTTTGTAAATTTACTTGATTTATCAACAACATGGAAAGCTACTTCGGCTCATCAAGATGTGTTTGAAGGACGCAACCGTATGACTGGTGAACTTAAATGGACAGGTACTCGTGTTGACCTAATTTTCGGTTCAAATTCAGAGCTTCGTGCGATTGCTGAAGTTTATGGATGCCAAGATTCTCAAGATAAATTTGTTAAAGATTTTGTTGCAGCTTGGACAAAAGTAATGAATCTTGACCGTTTCGATTTAGTATAATTTTCGAACAACTAAAAAGAGGGTGGCTCTTGAGTCACCCTTTTTGTGTATAATTTCATACAAAATACTACCTATAAAGTAGGATAAACGACATTTCAACAAATGTCTTTTCGTTTAAATATCTTGATGTTTCAATAAAAACATATTTTAAATTCTGGGCAACCACATTCCCATTGTGGCTCCGAAAATGCCGATTGTCATAATGATTGTAAACAAGAAAATAACTATCGAAGTAAGAGTCGAAAATCGTTGGTTTTGTGTTTTTTGAGCATAAAAGTACATTTCCAGCAAAATCAAAGAGATAGGAACTGCATAAGCAAAGGTCGATAATACCCACAAAAAAGGCCCTGTAAATGTATCAGGATTGAAACCCACTGGAGCTTGATTAATGACCAACCACGACATTAATCCAACTCTAAAAAACCAAACGCCATTGGCCACCATAAAAAGCCGAAGTGTATAGTTTCGGTGTTTCGCAAATTGTTTTTCTCGGGCAAATTTTACTGCTAAAACTGCAAAAATAATGATGTAAAAGGTTTGCATACTGTTGGCTACGTGCATAAATGTGTCACCAACCGTGCCACGAGTCCAGACCATTATGAAGCCCACTGAACTCACAATAATTGCTGTGTAAACATAAATTATCCCTAACCATCGGTGGAAAGTTCGGAATCGCTCTCGAATCTGAGGAATAAACTGTAATGGCCCACCAATAACCATAATTGCAGCTAAAAGTACATGGATTCCTACCATCAGATTGCCTTTCCAGTCGCCAGCTACGTAGCCTTTGGGAAGTACGGTATTCCATTTTTCAAAGTCACCTTTGAAAGTAGAAACATGATACACTGAAACTACATAATATCCAAAAATCCATTGTCCAATAGTAGCGATTATGAACCAAAACTTTGTAGAAAAATCTAATAATTTGGGGTTGTAATTAGTTTTTCTGGGTGGTTTTTCAATAGAAAGTACATTGTTTTTCATAAAGAATAGCTTTTTGTTTTTTCAAAATTAGTGAGCTATTCTTTATATTTATTAGACAAATGTCCTATTTGGATGAGTGGTTTTTTTTTAGTTTAAAGGCTATTCTAAGTTGTTTTAGATAGTTTTACCATGAAGAATCCTGCGAAGACTATCCAGCTTACGATTCCGAAAATGTAAATGCTAAATCCCCAAACACTGATGAAATTAAAGTCTAATAAAAAACCAATAATAACAAAAGTGAAAAGAATAAAACCATAAAAACCCAGCCAACGAGGAAGTTTTGATGTCTGAATAATGACAACCGACCAAACAAGCATAGCAATCGAAAAACCGTTGATAAATACGAAATCCATTGCTTTATTAAACTTCGAACCATAGCCAATTACCAGTTTCACAATTTCGAGATTTTGCCCCATTTCATTGTGAAATTTAGAAGCATACATTGGTAAGATTAAACCATTGATAGAGCCAGCCAGCATAACTGCAACTAAGCTAAAGCCAACGAACGTAAAACCTAAATAAGAGCTTTTGGAACTTGTTTGTAAAGTTTCGGACAATCCGTAAAAACCAAAAGCAATGATAGGAATGCTAAAAATGGCAATTGAATGACTAATAATTAGCACTTTGGCGATTTTAGTAATGTATTCCAGACTTCCACCACTTGGGTGCAAAAGCATTGTAAGAACCATCAATATTGAGCCTATAACTAAGCAATAACCTGCGAGTTTTTGGAAGCTTATTTTCATTGAATATCTATTTTTTGTGATGTCACAAAAGTAGATACCCATCTGGTGCTGTACACTTGATTGTAATCAAGAAAGGAGAACTTGACTCAATCGTTATGGGAAAATTCGCCAAAATGCCATAAAATTCCCGATGGGTCATGCAGAAAACATTCTTTTCCCCACGATAATTCTTTGACTGGTATTAGCCTGACACCTTCATATTTTTTTTGTAAATCAAGAGCCAAAATTTCATTATAGTAACGGTTTGTATCATCCACCTCCACAAATACCATTGAATTATCAATCCAATCTTTCACATAAGCATCTTGTAGATAAAAGCCTATTTTATCGGTATGAAAATACGAAAAATTAGTGCCTAAAACCACCTCCTGAAATCCTAAATCCTGATAGAAATTTCGAGAAATCTGAAAGTTTTTTGCTCCAATAAATGGTCTGATTGAAATAGCTTTGTGTTGCATTGCTCTGTTTTTAGAATTTATTCTTAAAAATAGAAAAACAGTTTCAAAGTATAACTTGATTACAATCAAGAATGTCCTTTGGCAAGTTTTTCTCGTACTCTGCTTAGGGTTTCGGGCGTTATTTTTAGGTACGAAGCAATGATTTTTAGCGGAAAAGTCTGTATGATTTCCCTCCGATTATCAAGTAGAAACTGATACTTTTGTAAAGGCGTGAACGAATTATCGAAAAACTGAATACGAGAATGTACAGGTTCTAAGACTTTACTTAATTGAAAAAATGCAGGCGATTGTCCAATTAACTGATGAAGCGTATTGATATTTATTTCAAAGACGATGCTGTCGGTATATGCTTCGATGATGGTTTCGGAAGATTTCTGCTTTACAAAACTTTGCTGATTCAAAACCCATTCGTTTTCAAGATGAAGGTCAATAATATTTTGCTCAATTTCGTCTCTAAAATTATACTGTAAAAACGCTCCTTTCACAATAAAATGAACCGATTTACAAACTTCTGTTTGATTCAATAAAATATCACCCTTTTTTACCTCTTTTTGGATAATTCTATTTTTAAGAAGTTGAATATCATCTTCCGAAAAATAGCCAATTTTATCTAAAATTTCAGTAATTATCATATAAATATTAAGTTTTTATCTCTATTTGAATGCAATTTTATTGTTAGAAGGCAAAGTTTCAAGCCGATACAATTCAGTATAGACCAGTTGAGTCCCTACCTCTCTTATTTTCTTCGGATTTGTACAATTAACGTTGAAATGCCTACCACTAAAAACATAATCAGACAGCCAAGCATAAAAAAGAAGGGATTAATGCCCAAATCGGCATGAGTGGCTAAGAATTGTCCACTTTTTTGCATCAGAATTGTCATAGAAAAATACAAGAAACCGAGATACATCCACGCTCTTCTTTGCATAAAAGGAATGGGCTTATGTTGATAGTTGACCAATGGATACACAAGTACTTTGAGTTTATCCCAATCCCATAATAATAGATAAATATTGCCCAAAAGCATCAGAAAAGTAATAAATGGCGTACCCCCAAAAGAATAGGAAATTGTAATGAAAAAAACATTGGTTATTATCGGAAAGAACGCAATGGCCCCAAGTGTACTGAAAATCTGTGACATCAACAGAAAACCCGCAAAGAGTTGTCCCCAGCCAATAAAATTCCAATAGATACCAGAGCGGTACATGGTCTCAAAAAAGTGCCACGCACTATTGATAGGAGCGTTTTCGCCCGATTCTGATGTAAAACGTTGCCCTTCAATTTTTACGATACTTGCAAATACAAATGCCGAACCGATAAGATAACGAAGACCGATGGTGAAGATTTGGAATAGTCGTTTTTGTTTGAAGTTCTCTAAAAGTTTTTCCATAATATACTGTGTTGATTTGTCAAATGGTTTCATCTGATTTCTTTACGCAATCTACTCAAATGTCTTTGCGTAATGCCCAAAAAAGAGGCAATGTAGCCCAATGGTACATTACGAATGATGTTTGGGTTTTCTTTTACAAATTTATTATAACGTTCTTCGGCTGATAGGTTGGCCATATCGAAAGCCCGTTGTTTGTTGATTTCTAAGCGTTTATTCAAAAGTTTAACAGTATAATCCTTTTGCGTAATACCTTGACTGGCTGCAATATCGACATCATCTCGACTGATTTGTAGTAATTCGCAGTCGGTAATAGTATGTACGGTTTCGTTTGAAACCGTACGATTCATAAAATGAAAATAAGAAGTGAAAAACCTTGACCCTTCGTTCAAATCATTAGTAATTTCATTGCCATTGCTATCAATATGAAAGTTTCGCATGAAACCAGAAACAATGAAAGTATGGTTTTGATGTACACTTTCAGCTTTCTCGATAATGGTATCTTTCGGAACAAAAACAGGCTTAAATAATTGTCGGCAAAGCTCTTTATCAGCTTCGGGCATAACCAATATTTCGGCTACATAATCGAAGAATTTTTCGTAATAATGATTCATTTTTTGCTTATTTCTTGAAAAACGAATCACAAATGAGCAGAATATTTACCTTTTTTACAAAGAATTTATATGAGTGGCAAATTTCCTAAAAGAAACAAAACATCAGCAATGTTAGATACGATTACTTTAGAATATATACCTTATTGGTTAATGAAATAAATCCTGTACTTAGAGCCGTTCCAGTACCCGAACTTACTTCCGTACCACCCACATACGTTTTCAAAGTTGCGGTTTGTCCTGCTACACCAGGAGTTGAACCCTGTGCAGTTGCAACGATTGTTTTGATAGATTCTTTAGCCGTAAATTCAAGTTTCCAAGGGAGTTTTTTTACCTCAATTACTTCAAAATCATCGTTGTTAGTGGCAGCAACCACAATCATCTCGCCGGAATAATTACCAGTAATTTCATACTTTATGGCTCGGCTACCACTATTATTTGGTGAAGAGTCAACGTCATCTTTTGTACAAGATTGAAGAACAAATACCAGTGCGATTGACGCAAAAATAAAATTTAATTGCTTTTTCATGGTTTTTATTTAATGTAGATTTTATGTAAAAAAATTAATTAACAAAATAAATACTTTAGTGTATCTCTGTCGATTTTGATGACAATTCGATTGTAATGGACAAAATTAAGGCTTGAAAAATCAAAAAAACTTAACTTTAGTTAATTAATGAACTGGTAAGAAAAAAAGCCCTAAACCTTGATATTTAGGGCTTTGGAAATAAATTTAATCTTTGCTTAATAGACTAAAATTGGTTTGCCATTTTCGCAAGAAACACTTTTGGGCGAAGGGGTTATTGAGCAGTCTGACATAATGCCATGTTTTGTGTTATATTTCTTGGTTTGTGCTGTATAATGCTCAACTTTTTTCAAGAAACACGCAACATCAATCTGTGAACTATAGGCAATATAACCACTTGGCCCTCCGCAGGCTTTTTCTCCAATCGGAGCGAAAAGCCACTGACCAGCGTTTTCACAAGTTTTAGAGTTGCTCAAACTCTCAATTTCCTTGAATAATTGTGCTAATACCACATTATCTTCATCCTTCGAGGCTTTATCGCTTATTACGCTCGTGGGTGTACAGTCAGTGCTGATACTTTCGGAAGTACAACTCATCACCGAACCCAATAGAAAAGTGACTAACAATAGAACTTTAAGGCTTTGCTTTTTCATGTTTATTAAAATTAAATGTTTCTGATAAGATACTATTTTAAAATAAAAGGTTGGAAGATAGTTAAATCATAAGAATCATTAAGTAACCTAAATATAACCAAATTTCAAATAGTAATTTTTGGTTTAAAGTATGTAAATTTGAGGAGGATTCATTTCTTGAATAATGCATTGATAGGCTATGAAACAAAAACTAATCAATTATTTCTCCAACATTTCACCACTTTCGGAAGCCGAAGCAAAAGTTATTTATGATAGTTCGGTGGTGAAAGAATATGAAAAAAACACAGTACTCTTGAAAGAAGGACAATTGATCAAAAATACTTATTTTGTATTTAAAGGCTTGATAAGACAATATTGTTTGATTGATGGTGAAGAGAAAACGACAGCATTTTTTACTGAAGACCAATGGATAATTGCGTTGAGTAGTTTTGATGAAGAAAAACCTTCGGCATTTTATTGGGTTTGTGAAGAAGACTGTATCTTATTGATTGGTAATGATAATTCAGCACAAGATTTATTTAAAAAACACCCAAGATTGGAGTCTATTGCTCGAAAAATAGTAGAAAATTCCTTTGCCGAATATCAGCAAGTGATGATGGCTTATCTGACTGATACACCCGAACAAAGGTATTTACGCTTATTAGCATCTCGTCCTGACCTTATCCAACGTATTCCACAATACCAATTGGCGAGCTACATTGGAGTAAAACCTGAATCTTTGAGTAGGATTAAGAAACGCTTGGCTTCAAAGCGTTAATTTCTTTGAGCCAACCGATTGCATAGATAAATATGAAAATAGTTGTAGATATCTCAATTGTAGCAAAGAATAGGTAATAAATAGTAGGTTTTCCGAGGAAAAGCGTCAAAATCATTACCGAGGTTTTGATAGATGCGGCCACTACATTTACGATTGCATTGGGTTTATCTTTTAAGATTTTTGCAAAAAGAATCATCGAAATAGGAATCTCCATCAAAACTCCCGCAGCCAATAAGAAATTCTCGTTGATTTTCATTCCCTCCACATTTCCCGTAAGGTATTGTTTTAAAAGCGATGCATCCATAAGCCCGATGAGGTCGCAATAGAGATAATTAATCGTTACAAATATCCAAAGTGTTGATAATAAGGTTTTTCTGTTCATTTTAATTGATAAGTTTAATGATACAAAACTCTGAAAACTTATCATTTAAAAAATTGATTTGGGTTAAGAAAGATATAGACTACTTAAAAAACTGAAATTGCCCATTAGAGAAATAATTTCTTTAGTTAATTATCAGTCAGAATATGCCGACAAGATTAGTTTTTAAAATAGTTTGTACAGAAATCGTTTAAGTATCATTTCTGTGAACACCTTTAAAAGTCTCGCTTCCAAATATAACCATCGAGAATATAGTGTGTAATCTGAGGCATTGATAGTAAGGCGATTGTGATAGAAAACCAAAGATTGTCGGTAAGACTAATGTTTGGAAAAAATACAAAAAACTCATCATATTCGTGCCAAACCAGACCATTCCAAAAACCTTCTTCGATGTAGGCCAAAACAAACAAAATTCCGATAAAAATGAAAACTCCAAAATTGGAGAAAAGCAACTTCCAAAAGCCAGTTTTTTTATAGGCTTTCTTTTGTTCAGTAGCATAAACCAAAGCCATATACGGCACGCCATGAGCCACGACATTGAGCATTGTAAATGCCATATCGCCATTGAAATAGACAATTCCGAGATACCAAGTAAGCATTGTAGATATAATCAGTAAAGTCTTAGGCAAATTGATTTGTCGAGTTTGGAGGTATTCTTTAACGGCCAAGAGGTAGTAGATTATCACCCAAATCCAGAAAATATATTTCAGTAAATCTGCCAAATTTTGATTGGTGTAAAACAGAAAATCTGCAGCCGTAAACCACATAAAATTGCGTGGCTCTGACAAATGCCAGTAAAGCATCGGGAAAACCGTTACTATATAAATCATCCAAACATCAATTTGCTTTATGCCTTCGGTGCGGGTGTAAAGTTTCAGAAAACCATATTGCTGACGAATAAAATGATAAACTGCCAAATAGGCAGCCAATCGCCAAAAAACTGCTTCGGAAAAATAATGAATACTCCCAGCTACTAAAACTACCCAAATTGGTGTAAAAAGCAATAGTTTTGTATGTTTTTGTAGCGAAACTTTATCAAAATAAGTGCGATACAAACTACTATAAACATGCGAAACATCAATCAAAAGTACCATTCCAAACCACGCCCAATTGGGCATTTCGTTCGACCAAAGCCAACTTTCGGGAAAGAAAAACAGTAATATAACAGCCAAAAATGATGGAGCAATAATAAAACTCAAATCGTATTTAGCTGAGTGTATCCAAGTTTGAGTTTCCATGAAATTTTCAAAGTTTTGACAATTATTTAAAGATTTACTCTCCGTGAAAATTCGTTTAATCTGTGCCTCCGTGGTAGATATTTGAAATTACTTTCTTCGCTGCCTCGGCCCCATGAAAAAACGCTTCTTCAAAAATCGAAACACCCGAAAGGTCAGAATGGGCAAAATGTATTTTGTTGTTGAGCGATTGTTGTGCTTCATGACGAGCTTGACCATGAATAAAGCAAATTGTTGGACGAATCATGGCGTGTCCCCAAAGTTTTATATCTATTTTCAAGATAGATTCTTCAATTTTGGGGTGGGCTTTTTTTAGGTCAGTCAGCACTTCATTTTTCCATTCTTCATGGGTTTTCGCTATTGCTTTTTTGCGTTCGTCAGCAGGATTGTTATCGGTAAGTGGCTTATAATAAGTCAGTTGCCAAGTTTTTTGGTCTTGAGCGAGTTCTTGATGATTCGATAAAACATAGCCCAATCCATTTCCTTCATAAATCACATTATCCCACGAGAGTGCTTGTCCTCTGCCCGTATCGAAAGGTATGGTTTGAATATTGGCAACCATCCAAGGCGAATAGGAAAAATCTTTGATAAAATCAGATTTCTGTTGCGGCATCACATACGGACGAAGCATCTGCGGAACTGCCCAAATGATTTGTTCGACTGTATAATTTTCTCGTTTTTCTGTTTTCCAATCATATACATCCACCGAAACTTTTCCATTTTTTTCTTCAATTTGATAGGCCAAACGCTGAGTTTTTATATTATTTAATTGATTTTTGGCCAAAAGTTTCATCAGAAAACCATTTCCTTCGCTCCATGTCAATACATCATCGTCTTTGGCATTGGCGGCTTTACCTTTTCGAGAAGCAAAATAATGAATGCCCGCCCAAGCCGAAGTTTCGGCAATTGAAGTACCGTAATCATCTAATAAACAATAGTTTACATACCATTGTAGTGGTTTGGCGGTGAACATATTTTGCTCCATCCAGGTTTTCATGCTGATTTTATCCAAATCTGTAAAACTTGTATCGCTCGATGAATAAGCCAACGGAATCGTGAAAGCCCATTTTTGGTCATTGCCTTTGGCAGCTTTGAAGGCATTCATTTCTGCCAAAAACGCTCCAATTTGTTTCTTTTCTTCCTCCGAAATATCCATATTCGGAATCAATCCTTCTTGCCAAAAACCTTTCACAAAAAGCCTTTCATCGGGGTGAAAACACAGAGCATATTCATCATAAATCGGTAAATCATTCTCATCAAAACCTGTAATTATCTTATTTTCTGACAAAAAATCAATCAATTCTTTATTTTCTGGACTCGGAATTGGTAAATAATGAGCTGCCCACGGGTAACGCCCCGCTTCATCTTCGCCAAAGGTAGAATTTCCGCCAATATGGCTTTCAAGTTCTAAAGTTTTATAATCTTTGATACCCGCTTTTTGTAGAAAATAGCCTGCCGTAAGTCCTGATATTCCAGAACCGATAATCAGAATTTTTGTTTGGTGTGATTGATGAATTGGCAAAGAAATGGCCTTACGAAGTAAATGTCCAATTGAGTGATTTGCTCCAACGATTTGCCCTTGAATAACAGTGGCAGACTCGCAAGAAGTAAGTGTTTGTAGCCCAAAAGTGCTACCCAAAAGTGCGATTCCTGATAACTCAAGAAACTCTTTGCGAGATATGCTTACATCACTTTTGCCCATTCTTCTTCAAAATACTGAACCAAAATTTGGTTGTTGAGTTTATTTACTTCGGTTTCTTGTTGTGTCATATCTTTCGGAAAAACTTTGCTTTGCTCAAAAGCAGCATCATTCATGAAACGTAGGTTTTCTGGGAAATTCTGAGTTTTATTAAATTCGTTTTTTGTGGCTAAAACATAGCCCCAATCGCCAAAAGATGGCACAAAAACATGATAAGGGAGCGTTTTAAAACCCACCGATTGCAAGGTTTTATTGACACACCAGTAGGATTTTGGAGCCATAAAAGGCGAAGTTGACTGCACTACAATTAAGCCTTCGGGTGCGAGAGTGTGTGTAAGTTCACGATAAAAAGTATTAGAGTAGAGTTTTCCCAAAGCAAAATTATTTGGGTCAGGAAAATCAATGATAATGACATCGAAAAGGGCTTTATTTTGCTTAATCCACAAAAAGGCATCTTGATTCAAAATCTTAACTTTAGGGCTATTGAGTGCATTTTGATTCAATTTTGTGAGCATTTCATTTCTCCGAAACAAATTCGTCATATCGGCATCTAAATCAATGAGCGTGACGGCTTTCACACTTTCGTATTTTAGTAATTCTCGAACTGCCATACCATCACCGCCACCCAAAATCAAAACTTTTTCGGGCTTTTTGGTAAAAGTCATCAACGGATGAACCAATGCTTCGTGATAACGATATTCATCGAACGAACTAAATTGTAGATTTCGATTCAGAAAAAGTTTAATATTACTGCCTTGTCGAGTCAACACAATGCGTTGATAAGGCGAAGATTTAGCAAAAATGATTTTTTCGTCATAAGTTGTAGCCTCGGCCCATGATAAAATATTATCCGAAAAAATAAAGCCCAATGTGAGTAAAATAAAAACAAAAATGGCTTGAAACCAAAGTGTCAGGCGGTATTTGAGTTGTGCAGAATAGTTATACAACACCAATAAAGCCACCAAAGTATTCAAGATTCCGAAGAAAAAAGAGGTACGAATCAGTCCCATTTTTGGCACAAAGACCAATGGAAAAAGAATAGAAGCAAGTAAAGCTCCGACATAATCGAAAGTAAAAACTTTGGAAATGATGTCTTTAAATCCAAAATTACTTTTGTTTAGGATTTGCATCAATAACGGAATTTCGAGGCCAACGAAAATACCCGTCAGACTAATGAGCCCATACAAAATCCATTGAAAAGAATCGACACTATTGAAAATCACAAACAAAACGCTTGATGTGATTCCACCGACGAGCCCGACCAATAATTCGATTTGAATGAACCAATCGAGTAGGTTTTCATCAAAATATTTTGAGCAAAACGAGCCAATGCCCATCGAAAAAAGATATAATCCGATGATGATTGAAAATTGGCTAATAGAGTCACCCATGAGGTAGCTGGCCAACGTACCCGCAATTAGCTCATAGATAAGCCCGCAAGTAGCCACCAAAAACACCGAAAAAAGCAGTAAAATTGGAATTTTTGTTGAACTTTTATCCATGAATGGCCGAACTTATAATAATGGCAACGGCTATGATAAATGCCCCTGCTATAATCGCCAAAGCGGTATTCCCTTTCTGAACGATTTCTTTATAGATGTTTTCGGGAGTGATTTTTTCAAGAATCACGAATGAAATTACCAAAATAAAAATACCAATCAGCGAGTAAATTACTGAGGCATAAACGTATTTGAGGCTAAGGATGTCGGTCATATTACAGAGTTTAAGATTTTAGAAAATGTAAGTATCTAATTATCAATGCTTTAATTTTTACGTTTTTGTAAAGCGATTTTCTAAATTGCTTTTGTATAATGCGAACAACTTGGAAAGTTGTTCTACTACTTATGATAAAAACGGTTCACGCCTGATGTTCGGCTATTGCTACCGTCCCATTGGCTTTTGGTGCTAAACTCATAAAAAAGTTTCCCAACTTGCAGCGAATAGGCAAAGTAGCCAACTATCACCATAAGAAAAGCGGCATACATTATTTTATATCGGTTATCTAATTTCATTCTTCATCATAATTATAAGGTGAAAAATCGCTATCAGCCCAGCGTTCTTTTTCAAAATTATATTCTTGAAAATATTTTACTATCGGCAAAATAGCAATCAAGCATAGCATAATAAAAATGTTTATCCAATAAATTCCGCCAGTTTGAAGTTTTACTTCGTAAGTGCCACCATTAGTTGCTGGAGTGATTGTTTCTATCAATAAATGATATTTGCCAGCGGGAACTTCTGAATAATCTTTTGAAGCATTGGTTGAGCCTTCCGTCCATTTTTCGCCACCTTCGTAGCCATGATAAAATTCGTTTCCAATCACAATCGGCAATTCTTCGAGCGTACTTTCATTGACCATCGTAATATTTGATTCTAACCACGAATTATCTACGCCAGAATTAAGTTCGATTTCAATTTTCCCTGTTTTATCAATCGAAAAACTTTTGGAAACAATAGGTTTGGCAGAAGTCAGATTAGTGCTGGTTGAATCAATTTTTAAATCTGCCACACTGAAAGTTTCTCTAAAAACCGTAGTGGTAGGCGAAGTTGCCATAAAATAAAGCTGAATCGTCAAGATTACAGCTAAGGTAATCAGACTCATTTTTAGGGCATCTTTGTAGTAAAATTGACTTTTATATGGCTCAGTTGCCCCTACGCCAATTTTTGAGGGAAACGTTGTGGTATTACCCAAACTTAAATATTCTTGATAGATTTCATTATTATCAACATACTCACCTTCATACCATTCAGGATTTGTTTCTTTAGAAGATTTCTGAACTTCATAAATCAACATTTTTGGTGGAGCAATAAACTCTCGACTGTAAAGTTTATCAATATCGGTAATATCGAAATTAAAATTACCTACTGCCCAATTAACTTCTTGATTATATGCTTGAAAGATAGAAAACTCTACATCTTGATAACTGAATGACTGGTCTCCTCTTATATAAACTTGTGTTAAAGGTTTAACCAACAACCAATTACCATTATATTCGTTCAGAAAAGCATCTTCGCCTAAATCGTTTTTCAGATTATACTCTCTCCATTTAAACGACTTATATTTCGAATCATTTCTCTGTGTAATTCCTGTAATGGTATAAGATGTTCCATTAACTCTGATACTTTGACCTAACTCAAAGCATACTTCTTTCGGGCGATTGGAATTTTTGAAAGAAGAAAGGAACTTCATTCCGTTTTCGGTAACTTCTTGATAGCTAAAGCATTTCGGACAAGCAACAAAAGTGTCGTTGTCGTTCATCGAAATCCTGTTTGTACATTTAGTGCATATACGTTGCTTCATCTATCTATAAAGTTCGTTTAGATTTAATGCAGTCGGTTGAAAAAACGCAACGAGTTCTTGGTGAATATCTCGCACGATAGCTTCGTTATTATTCCGAAAATTAGATAAAAAGACGTCGTAAGTAACTCGCCCAAACTCTGGCCAAGTGTGAATCGAAATATGAGATTCCGTCAAGCAATACACACCCGTAAAACCTCCACCTTCAAAATTAGCAAAAACCTCACCCACAATCGTCAATCGGTGTTTTTCGATGAGTTTCTGTAATAATTGTTTGGCTGCTGCATAATCTGTCAGAGCTTCGATTGCAGTGGTATCAATCTCGGCCAATATATGCAAACCCTTTGAGTAGGTCATGGAATCGTATTTCTATATCGTTTAGCGATTATTTGAGATGCAAGTTAGATTTTTCCATGAAAATTCCATTCTTTTGGGACAGTATTTTTTTTAAGTCAACGGTCGATAGCCAGAGTCCACAGACTTATTTAAATCACAATCTTACTTAACAACAGATTATGCTAACAAACGTAGAACATATAGGAATTGCAGTAAAAGATATTTCTGCCTCGAATGATTTATTTACTAAACTTTTCAACGTGCCTCCATATAAATCAGAAAGCGTTGAAAGTGAAGGAGTTACAACTTCTTTTTTTAAAATAAATGCCACTAAAATTGAACTTTTGGAAGCCACAAATCCTGATAGTGCAATCGCAAAGTTTATTGAGAAAAAAGGCGAGGGCATACATCATATTGCCTTTGAAGTAGATGATATTTTGGCAGAAATGAAACGTTTGGCAGCAGAAGGTTTCACGCTTTTAAACCAAATACCAAAGCGTGGTGCTGATAATAAATTGGTATGTTTCCTACACCCAAAAGGTACAAATGGAGTTTTGATTGAACTATGTCAGGAGTGCTGAGTTCTGAGTTTAGAGTTCTGAGTAAAAAATAACTCAGAACTCTAAACTCATATCGCTCCTTTCACAAAATCCAAGATTCCGCCAAGTTGTTTTTTTACGGCTGGTTCGGCAGCTTTGGCGGTCATTCCTCCTTTACTAAGATTACCTACGCTACTTATGGCTGTGTTTAATAAACCACCGAGTTTGTTTTGAGATTCTCCACCCAAGGCCGGTAAACCCGCTTTCATCAAACCTAAGTTTTTGGTCAAGCCACTTACATTCCCGAGTAAATTTGAACCACCGAGGGCACTTTCAATTCGTTTGGCTGCCAAAAGCATTTTTACGGTATTAATCACTTTTTTGAGCATATCTCCTTTCAAAAGTCCACTTTTTACCATTGGTGCAAATTTTTGTAATGTACCAACTTGACTTAAAAGTTTATCTTTAAAACTTCCTTTATCAGCCTTGGCTTCTTTTTCGAGAGCAGCCGTACCAGCCGTCAAGGAACTTAAAAGAGCGTCTTGATTTCCTGCCGCTTCGGCTTCAATAGCTTTATCCAATAAGATTTCAGCTTCTGGAGTTTCGTCTTGAGCAATTATTAAATTAGGAGTATTTGCTACACTTGTATTTACAACACAAATATTCAAAATAGCGGCTGAAATGGCCAGCATTACATACTTTTTCATTCGTAAAATTGTTTTAGTTTTTCTTTAGACGCTTTTCTTTTAAAAAGATTACATTTTTGAGCGAAAAAAACTAATTCAATCTATCATTCAGTCAATAAATTGACCGACTAAGGGAACAAAGGAAAGAATTTATAAAAAAATAATCGGACTTCAAGTCCGATTATTCATGTAAATTTTTCATCCGTTGTTCCATCAGTCGCCCATTTTAATGGGCGACTATAATTATTTTCTAATCACTGCTCCAAGTTCTTTTTCGTAAGCTACAATAAGGCGTTGCATTGTTTTATCGATCACATCATCGGTCAAAGTTTTTTCTTTGTCGATGAGTGTGAAGCTAACAGAGTAAGATTTTTTTCCTTCACCCAGTTTTTCGCCTGCATAGACATCAAAAGCGTTGATGCTTTGGAGTAAATTCTTTTCGGTTTTGGCTGCAATGGCCGAAACTTGCTCAAATTTCACCTCCGAATCAATCACTAACGAAAGGTCACGACGTACTTCTGGGAACTTCGGAATCTCAACAAAAGCGACTTTTCCCGAATATTGTTTTAATAAATATTCCCAATCGAAATCAGCGTAGAAAACTGCTTGTTTTACATCTGCCAATTTAGCCAATTGTGGTTTTACTAAACCCAAACTTACAACTGGCTTTTTGTTGATTAAATAAGAAAGACCATATTGGAAAACAGAAGAATCAGCTTCTTGTGTGTCAAATTTCACAACTTTCATTGCCTTCAAAACTTTCTGTACAACCAAAGCCAAATCATGGAAAGCCAAAGGTGTACTCGGACTCGCCCAAGATTCTGACTGACGATTCCCCGTCATCCAAACACCCAGATGCTTATTTTCTTTATATTTATCGTCTTTTTTGAAATAACTACGTCCGAATTCAAATAACTTTAAATCCTTCTGACGGCGATTTATATTATATGCCACCGATTCCATTCCAGTCAATAAAAGACTCGAACGCATCACCGAGAGTTCTTCACTCAATGGGTTCAATAGTACTACCGTTTCTCCCTTTGCGGTGGCTTCAAGTGCTTGATTATAAGCAGGTCGAGTAATTGAAAGCGTTTGTATTTCATTGAAACCATTAGCTGCCAATAGTTCAATAATACGGAATTGTAATTTATCAGCATCTTTCTCGGCAAACGATGATAGGAAATCGGTTTGAAGAGTTTCTGATAACTCAATATTATCAAAACCATAGATTCTCAAAATTTCTTCGATTACATCAGCCTCACGCGTTACGTCCACACGGTAGGGTGGCACACTTACTTGCATTTCGCTGCCGTTATCGCTCAAAATCTCAATATCAAGGCTTTTCAGAATTTTATGAATCAAACGGTCGTCTAAGTTTTTACCAATTAAACGATTGATATTTTTATGTTTTACTGTAATTTCAAAATTGGCAATCGGATTTGGGTAAACATCAATTGGTTCACCGATTATTTCTCCACCTGCCAATTCTTGAATCAAAACTGCCGCCAAGCGAATTGCAAATGGAGGCATATTTGGGTCAGTACCACGTTCATAACGGAACGAAGCATCGGTTTTTAAACCGTGAAAAGTGGCAGTTCGACGCACCCAAACTGGACTAAAATAAGCTACTTCTAAGAACACATTTTGAGTAGAATTTTTGATGCCAGATTTTTGACCACCAAAAACACCTGCAATTGCCATTGGTTCTGCTTCGTTACAAACCATCAAATCGCTTCCTGAAAGTGTGCGTTCTGTACCATCAAGGGTCGTGAATTTTGTGCCTTTCTCTGGAACACGCACCACAATTTTATGCCCTTTTACCTCGTCAGCATCAAATGCGTGCATCGGTTGACCGAGTGTGTGGCAGATATAATTTGTAATATCAACGATATTGCTGATTGGATTCAGACCGATAGCCAATAAAGCATTTTTCAACCATTCTGGCGATTCTTTTACTGTAATTCCACGAATTTCTAAACCGCAAAAACGTGGACAAGCTTCGGTATTTTCTAAAGTTATCTGAAAGTCTGTCTTTGTTGAAACAGGCTTGAAATTTTCGATAGATGGCATCGTAATCTCACGACCCAAAACCGCTCTTAGGTCACGAGCAACGCCTAAATGTGATGCCGCATCGGCACGGTTTGGTGTAAGACCAATTTCGATTTGATAATCAGCCTCAAACGATTTTCCGATTGATTTGAAATATTCTATTGCTGGCGTACCATTTGGTAAATCAGTATCCAAAACCAAGATTCCATCGTGCGAATGCCCAGTTCCAATCTCATCTTCAGCACAAATCATACCTTCAGACGGATGCCCATAA
The DNA here is from genome assembly GCF_040253585.1 of Emticicia sp. W12TSBA100-4. Classification (NCBI taxonomy): domain Bacteria; kingdom Pseudomonadati; phylum Bacteroidota; class Cytophagia; order Cytophagales; family Leadbetterellaceae; genus Emticicia; species Emticicia sp. W12TSBA100-4. The sequence continues at coordinate 55,873 of NZ_JBELAU010000006.1, read as the reverse complement.
ACTTTACGTTTTTCGATTACAAAAGATTTGCCATCCTCAAAATAAATGGTTGTTCCGAGCGTAGCAATGATTACTTTTTGCCCTGCTCTTACGTTGGCGGCACCACAAACAATCGTAGAAGGCGTTTCAGAACCGATGCTTACTGTTGTTAAACTCAATTGTTTTTCCTTGACCATAAAAGTCTCACAAGTAAGCACTTCGCCCACCACAAAACCTTTCAAGCCACCTTTTATCGACTCTATTTCTTCGATGCCTTCTACTTCTAAGCCAGTAGCGGTCAATAATTTACCAATTTCTTCGGCCGATTCTTGAATATCAATCAAACCCTTTAACCAATTGTACGAAATTTTCATTTATGAAGCTGTCAAATTAATGTCTGTATTTTTTCGTTGCCGAATTTTTGCACAAAGATACTATTTTTTGAGTATTTCTCCACACTTCCAAAATGTATCCGCTGGCTAAGTTTATGTTTTTTAGGGCAAGCTTGGCACTGAGTTTGACCCTTTAGTGAAATTAAAAATCAAACCTGCTAAATCGTGTTGATAACCCTGCCAAATTGGCAAATGTATCCGTTGGGTAAGATTCTATTCAAAAAGGGTCAATTGGCACAAGTTTGGCAAGATAATAAGTAAATAAGATTTGTTTTCCTAATAACCATATAATCCTATGAATAATTTTTTTAACAACAACTTTCACAAAAGCCTCTTATTAGGTCTCGTCTTGCTTTCGGGTAATATTTTTGCTCAAGAAATAAAAATGGAATTTGCTTCAGCAACACAAGTGAGTGATTTTCAATCGGGTATTGCACGTATCGAAAGTAATAATAGAGTTGGTTTTGTTGACAAAAAAGGAAATTCAGTTGTATCACTTAGGTATGAAAATGCGTATGATATAAGTGAGGGGTTTGCAGCTGTTCAAAAAAATGGCAAGTGGGGTTTTATTGACAAATTTGGTATTGAAAAAATTGCCTTTAATTATGATGAAGTCCTTAATTTTTCACAGTCAATGGCAGCAGTAAGAGTTGGTGAGAAATGGGGTTTTGTTGATGCTAAAGGTAAATTAAAGATTACCCCCCAATATGAAAATGTATTGAGTTTTACAGAAGGATTAGCTTTTGTAAAAAAGGACAGTAAATGGGGTGTAATTGACTTAAAAAATAACTATGTAGCCCTCCCAAAATTCGATAAAGTAGAGAGTTTTTCTGAGGGAATGGCTTGTGTAGCGATTGAAAACAAATATGGATTTATTGACAAAAAAGGGATTCTGATTATTCCATTGAAATATAAGTCGGCCAAAAGCTTTTCAGAAGGTCGAGCGGCAATAAAAACTGAAAATAAAAAATGGGGTTTTATAGACAAAAATGATCAATTGATAGTAATTGATACTTTTGATGAAGTTGATAATTTTTCAGAAGGTATAGCTGTTGTTCGTAACGAACGAAAATGGAATTTAATCGATAAAGAAGGTAATAAGTTATTAAAAGTGGATTATGATTTTATTGTAGGTTCTTCCGAAGGATTATTTGTTGTAACCGTAAAAAGGAAATTTGGAGTCATCGATAGAACTGGTAAGGAGGTTGCCCCTGTTAAATACGACAATATTTTGAGTTTCTCAGAGGGGATGTCACGAGTGTCAACAGCAGGAAAACATGGCTATATTGACAAATTGGGCGTTGAAATCATTCCGTTGATTTATGATGAGGCGTACAATTTTTCTGATGGAATGGCTCGTGTAAGTATTTTTGGAAAGACTGGTTTTATAAACAAAAAAGGAAAGGAAGTTTTTGTAGAAACAAAACCATTTAGCAAAGGAGAGTTGACGAAACTTGATAAATAATTTAAGATCTCAAACAATATTTGAGTAGATTAATGAACCGAGTATGAAGGCGGAGCATCGATAGGTGCTTCGTTTTTTTGTTTTTTGATACTTTTGATATGATATTAAATGACTTTTCCCAATGCTAAACCTGCAAAAGTTGAATTGTTTTTTAGCAGATTCGGAGTAATTCTACATTTTAAATAAAACTCTTTATTTGCACTTTTTGTAAAGTGAATTCTAAAACCAACAATGGGCATTGCATACTCAATATTACCAATAGTTGCTTGATTAGAATGGAAGATTTGACCATAACCGATTTCCAAAAAAGTTTCATTTCTCACTTTCGGGTTAGGTTTGCATTGGTTTCTTCGTTTGGCTGGTTTATTGAGTAGATAATTATAAGAAATGGCATGTGGGAATGACCATTGGTCTTCAATCGTTGACATAATTCCTATACCAACTTGTAAACTAAAAAAGCCTCGTTGAGTGCGATGCACCACATAATCAAAATTGAGCGAACCAAAGGGACTAATTCCGAAGGCTTCTAAAGAAACACCTTTTTGATGTTTTTCGATAGAATGTTCTTGTCCAAAACTAATGAATGGTAGGAAGTAAAGTAGGTAGATTTGTAGTTTTTTCATGTAGATTCTTTTTTTCAGAACGTACAGGATTTCCTCAAATTATATTTTAAGGAAGACTTTGCTTAAATGGTAAAGTCTTCCTTAATTTTTTATTACAAATTCTTCTTCTTCAACTCACTAACTGCATAATTGGCAGCACGAGCCGTGAGAGCCATGAAAGTAAGCGAAGGGTTCTGATTACCAATTGAGGTCATACAAGAACCGTCGGTAACAAATACGTTTTTGCAAGCGTGTAATTGATTCCATTCATTGAGTAGTGAAGTTTTTGGGTCTTTACCCATTCTTACGCCACCCATTTCGTGAATATCCAAGCCTGGGTTTTGTTTACTATCAAACATATTAATGTTTTTACAACCCGCTTTTTCGAGCATTTCTGAGGCTTGCACATGAAAATCTTTCATCATTTTGTGGTCATTCTCATCATAACCAATTGAAGTAACCAATTGCGGAATGCCCCACGCATCTGTTTTATCTTTGCTCAATCTTACATGGTTTTCTTTTTTAGGAATTGTCTCGCCTTGCATCTGTATATACACGCTCCATGTATCACCTGGGTGAGTAAGACTTTCCTTAAAATCTGCTCCAAATGCTTCGGGTTGAGAGCCTCGTTGCCACGAGCCACGCCCTGCCGAAAACGCCAACATATAGCCACGCTGAAAATCGGTTTCTTGTTTTTCAACATTTCTGAATGAGGCCATAAATGCCGAAGTAGGTCGGCGGCCGTAGTAATATTTATCAGTATAGCCTTCAAACGTTGCCCCGCCTTGTCCACGATATTGATGAAAAGCAATGTATTGTCCCAGAACTCCGCTATCATTCCCCAAACCATTCGGGAAACGATTTGAAATAGAATTTAATAAAATTAAATTGGAATTAAGAGCCGCCGCATTTACAAAAATGATTCGTGCCTTATAATCAATACTTTCTTTGGTGATTGTATCTATCACTCGTACACCTGACGCTTTATTGAGCTTCTCATCATAAATAATTGAATGTACAACCGAATTAGGTCGAATCGTCAGTTTTCCAGTTTTGGCAGCCCACGGCAAGGTAGAAGAGTTTGAACTAAAATAGCCACCAAATGGACAACCACGCTCGCACAAACTTCGAGCTTGACATTGCCCACGCCCTTGTTTGGCGTGAATTTCGTTGGGTTTGGTCAGATGGGCACATCGGCCGATGATTACTTGGCGATCTTGATAGTGCTTTTTTACAGCCGACTGAATGTGTTTTTCAACACAATTTAATTCCCAGGCTGGTAAGAACTCTCCATCGGGAAGGTTTTTGATATTGTCTTTATTCCCCGAAATTCCTGCAAAACGCTCCACATGGCTGTACCACGGAGCAATATCTTTGTATCTGATTGGCCAATCTACCGCAAAACCATCACGGGCGGGAGCTTCAAATTCATACTCGCTCCAACGTTGGGTTTGTCTTGCCCAAAGCAAAGATTTTCCACCAACTTGGTAGCCTCGAATCCAATCAAAAGGTTTTTCTTGAATGTAAGGGTGCTGTTCGTCTTTTACAAAAAAATGTTGCGTTGCTTCCGAGTAAGCATAGCAACGATTCACAATGGGGTTTTTCTGCAAATCTTCTTTTGTATCTCGAAGCCGATGCTCAAACTCCCAAATATTTGTCATGGAAGTTGGGTAATCTTTTACGTGTTCGACCATTCCACCACGCTCCAGAACCAATGTTTTTAGTCCTTTTTCGCAGAGTTCTTTGGCAGCCCAGCCGCCACTAATGCCCGAACCGATTACGATTGCATCATAAGTTGTGCTTTTATCAGCGTCAATATTGAAATTCATAGTTTTGTTGGTTGAAGAAATAACAAATTTATGAGAATTTCGGAGAAGAACAAGTGTAAAATGTGTGTTTAAGGAAATTCATTTCCCTTTCGTAAAGTTGTCGAGCCACATATCATTTTTTAACATTTCGTTTGGCTGAAACGCTGTTATTTCGAGTGATTTTATGTTGTTTTTTGCTAAAATACTTTAATTCGAGCATTATGTTTCAGCTATTTAACGAAACAAAGGACGTACTGGAAGCGATAAAATATGATGATAATATCGTTGTGTTTTCTTCATTGCGAGAATTTTATCACCCAATTAAATCGAAAGGTTTTGCGGTAAAGTATGTCTTTGAGGGAAGTGAAAAATATATCATTAATGGTCAAAAGTATGATGTAAAAGCTGGTAAATATTTGCTCACAAATTATCTTCTGGAGGGTAGTGTTGAGATTGAAAGCAACAAAAATGTCAAAGGAATTTGCATCAATATCATACCTTCAATGCTGACCGAGGTGGTAGCAAGTATGAAACGACCTGATACCGCTTTTTCAGACTCTGCACTCGGAGAATTCTTTAGTACAACTGATTTTTTGGAGAATCATTATGATGCCAATCAGACCCAACTTGGTGGCGTTTTATCAAGAATGGGGCTTTCTGCTCAAAGAAATCATTTGTCAACTAATATTTTCAACCAAGAGTTTTTCTATCAATTATCGGAGAAAATCGTTGCTGACCAATTGCCAGTTTTTAAGCAGTTACAGCAAATTCCGACCATCAAATCTGCCACAAAAAAAGATTTATACAAACGAGTTTCGCTGGGGCGAGAATTTATTGATAATACATTTTTTATGCCGCTGACCATTGAATTGGTAGCAAAAGAAGCCTGCATGTCGGAATATCACTTTTTTAGGATTTTTAAATTAGTTTACGGACTTACGCCTCACCAGTATATTTTGCAGAAAAGACTCGAACATAGTCAGAAAATACTTCAACAAGACCGTTATTCGGTGTCGCAAGCTGCCATTGAGTCGGGTTTTGCTGATATTTATGCTTTTAGCAAAGCTTTCAAAAACCATTTTGGTGTTTCGCCTACGTTATTTTTAAAACAGAATTAGCAGGATTTGACAAATAGAAGTGCTGTCGTCATGATAATTTTACACATCCTCATTCATTTGTGTTACAATTATTATGAAAAAAGCTATTACTATTTTACTCCTTTTGATGCTACAAAAAGGATTTTCACAGACAACTGATAAACGCTTCACTGGACTTGATTCTACTTTCAACCGAGTGCTGAAAGATTGGAATTGTGCAGGTTTTGCTGTTGCGGTTGTCGAAAAAGACAAAATTGTCTATGCCAAAGGCTTTGGCTATGCCGATGTTGCCAACAAAATTCCAGTTACCGAAAATACGCTTTTTGCTTCAGGAAGTTGCACAAAGGCTTTTACTTGCTCGCTTTTGGGCATTTTGCAAGAAGAAGGAAAAGTAGATTTCGATAAACCAGCCCGAAACTATCTCCCACAACTGAAATTTTACAACGATGAGCTAAACAACAAAGTGACGATTCGAGATATGATGTGTCACCGAACTGGCTTACCACGCTATGACGATGCTTGGGGACTTTTCAAATCCAAATCTGTCGATTCATTATTGAAAAAAGTGCAATTTCAAGAGCCAAATTATGGACTTCGAGAAAAATTCCAGTACAATAATTTCATGTTTTTGGCCCAGGGAAGAATCATCGAAAATCTGACAGGTAAACCTTACCGAAACTATTTGCAAGAAAAGATTTTACAGCCATTGGGAATGACAAATCTGAACTTTTCGGTTGATTCGATGGCAAAAAATAAAGATAGAACTTTGGGATATATTACAACCGATGACGATAAAATCAAGCAGACCGAATATGTAAATTTAGATGTGATGTCATCGGTTGGTGGAATCAATACTTCGGTTGTCGAAATGGCTAAATGGGCAATGCTTTGGGCGAATAATGGCTTTTATAAAGGTAAACGAATTTTGCCTGCTTCTTATGTCAGAGATGCCATCGGCTCGCACATGATTATTGCGGGTGGCGTGCCAGCCAATAATAATCCTTCGCTCTATTTCAATAATTATGGTTTGGGTTGGTTTGTGTCATCGTATCGTGGGCATTATAGAGTTGACCACGGTGGAACGATTACAGGTTTTACGGCCAATGTGGCGTTTTTTCCTACCGATAATGTCGGAATTGTGGTGTTTTGTAATCAAAATTTATCGAAAGTTACGTCAATTGTCCGCAATGTAATTGCCGACCGAATGTTGGATTTACCCACGAAAGATTGGAGTAGTTATTTGTTAACCTCTGAAAATGCTGCAAAACTGGCCATGAAAAACGCCAAGAAAAGTGCAGTAGAAAATCAGAAAACCAATGAAAAATCCTCGCATAATTTAGAAAATTACGAAGGATATTACACCAACGAAGCCTACGGAAAATTTGAAATTTCAATTAAAAAAGATTCATTATTTGCAGTTTTTGCAGAAGATAAATGGTGGCTTCGCCCTTACAAAAATGATGTTTTTGAGGTTTATCAAGTCGATAAAAAAACTGGGGTTGATACGAGTTTTAGCATTAACCGAATTGTATTTAATCAAGATATAAACGGCGAAATCAAAAGTACATCAATCCAGTTCGACCCAGAAATAGCGAAGCCGATAGAATTTGAGCGGTCAATTAAGCCAAAAACACTTTCAAAAGAAGTTTTAATGACTTATACAGGTGAATTTTTGTTGAACGGAACACCCATGAAAATTAGCCTCAAAAATGATAAAACTTTATTCATGTCGTTGCCCAATCAACCCGAGTTTGAGTTAGTAGCCATCGAAAAAGATAAGTTTAACTTAAAAGTAGGAGCAGCGGGGTATTCTGTAAATTTTATCAAAGATTCAAAAGGAAATTACAATGAATTGCTGTTAAATCAGCCTAATGGTACATTTAAAGTAACACGAAAAAAGTAGTAATGAACAAATTAACCAACTGCTCAAATAGAAAATGCAACATTCTCTTAATTTTCTTGACTTATAGCAGTACAGCTCAAAGTAAAAGGTAATTCCAACTTTCTAAATCTTACAATCATGACAAAAGAAGCACTTTTCAAATCGAACTTATTTAAAGTTTTTTTGGTCGTATTTATTGCGGTTTGTATCATCAAAATATTTGCGGCAGGCTTTTCTTTTGGGAATTGGCTGTATTTGAAAACCCACTAAGAACCAACACAAACAACTGAATAAATAAAAAAACAAAATTATGATTAAAAGCTATTACATTACAATTTTACTATTTTGGGCTACACAACTGACTTATAGTCAAACGATTGATAAAGTGATTGGCCAAGTGCAGAATGAAAAAAAAGAACCAGTTATCGGGGCAACGGTCATTCTTTCTAAAGCTAAAACCAATAAAATCATCAAGTCAACTTTTACCGATGTTGATGGGAAATTTGAATTTGAAAAATTGAAGGAAGACACTTGCAAATTCACGGTTTCGTATATCGGTATGCAGCCATACGTTGCCGAAAACATCATTTTATCAGCTTCAAACGCAAATGTTGATTTAGGGATTATTTCCCTTTCGGAAGCTACCAAAAACTTACAAGAAGTGACCGTCAAGGCTCAGAAATCGTTCGTAGAAAAAAAGATTGACCGAGTTGTGATAAATCCTGATGCTTTGATTGGTAATGCTGGTACAACTTCGCTCGAAATCTTAGAAAAAGCTCCAGGGGTGCAGGTCGATGTGAATGGTTTGATTACGCTCAAAGGAAAATCGGGCGTAGTAGTTTTTGTTGATGATAAACCCACGTATTTAGCAACCGCTGATCTGGCTGGTTATTTGCGTTCGTTGCCCGCAGGTTCGGTCGAAAGTATCGAAATTATGACCAATCCACCTGCCAAATACGATGCCGCAGGAAATGCAGGTGTTATAAATATCAAGCTAAAAAAGAACCAAGTAAAAGGTTTGAATGGCGGAATTAATTTGGGTTACGGGCAAGGGCGTTACGCTCGAACCAATAATAGTATCAATTTCAATTATCGCATCAATAAGTTCAATTTCTTTACCAATGCCAGTGTCAATCAAAACAATACGTACCAAGATTTGACTATCAATCGCCTTTATTATACGCCCGAAGGTGCTTATTCGTCGGCTTTTAGTCAAAATTCTTATATCAAACGCCAATTGGGGAGCAATAACCTCAAATTGGGTCTTGATTATTATGTATCGAAAAAATCTACTTTGGGACTTGTGTTGAATGGTTTTTATAATCCAACTTTTGTGCCTACCACCAACAAAGCTCAGATTTTGAACCAAAATAACCAAGTCGTGAGCATCATTGAAGCATTTAGCCCCAACGATAGAAAATGGAAAAATGGCAGCATAAACTTAAACTACGCCCTTAAAATTGACTCTTTGGGCAAAGAATTAACATCAAATTTTGATGTGATTCAATATAGTTCAACCCAAGACCAACAACTAACAAATACCATTTTCACGCCCGAAAGAGTTTTGGTTGGCCAAACGGTTTTAGGTTCATCGCTTCCCGCCGAAATCAATATCAAAACCGCTAAAATTGATTACGTAAATCCGCTCAAAGGTGGAGCAAAATTTGAAACTGGAATAAAGACAAGTTTTATCAAGACCGATAACACCGCCGATTTTTTTGATATAGTTAATAGTCAAGAAGTTCCAAATTATGAGTTTTCTAACCGTTTCAAATACAACGAAAATATCAATGCGGCTTACGTGAATTACTCAAAAAATTGGAAAAGACTATCGTTGCAAGCAGGATTACGCTACGAAAATACAAGTATCAAAGGCAATCAGCTGGGCAATAAAATGACTAAAGATTCAACTTTTACGAGGGCTTACAATAGTTTGTTTCCAACGTTTTATTTGCAATATCAATTAGATAGCACACAAACGCACCAACTTGGTTTTTCGGCTGGACGAAGAATCGACCGCCCAAATTATCAAGACCTAAACCCATTTACCTATCCGTTGGATAGATATACCTATTACGGAGGAAATCCATTTTTACAACCAACGTATTCGTATAATTTAGAGGTTTCGCACACTTACAAAAATTTCCTGACAACTTCTTTGGAGTACAGTATTTCTAAAAATCTCATCTTTGAAACCAACGAACAGCGAGGCACAATTTATTACAGTCGCCCCGGGAATTTCGGAGAATTTACTTCCTACGGAATCTCAGTAAACGGTAATTTTACCATCAATAAATGGTGGACACTCCAACTTTATACAGAACTGAAAAATCAAGGTTATAACACCAAAGTTTATGGTCAAACCCTCGATGAAAGTAGATTTTATTGGTATGTTGGCCCAACTAATCAATTTAAAATCAATAAAAAATTATCGGCGGAATTAGCAGGAAATTACCAAACAAGAGTGTTGGCAGGGCAGTTTCTGACGATTCCAGTTTGGTCGATGCGAGCTGGAATTTCGCAGAAAATCTTGAAAGATAAAGGCACATTTCGCATAAATGTTTCTGATATTTTCTACACCAACCAACCAGGCGGAGACATCAGAAATATCGCCAATGCCAAAGCCAATTGGCTAAGTTATCTCGATAGTAGAGTCGTAACGTTTTCATTTGCTTACCGATTCAGCAAAGGTAAAACCCTCAATGCACGCCAATCAGGTGGCTCAGAAAGTGAGAAAAGTCGGGTGAAGTTGTAAAAAAGTGAATTTAATATAAAAGCGGTTGTATTTTGATTTATGATTCAAAATATAACCGCTTAATTTTGGTAAATATATTTTACTCGAATACTTTCTTTAAATCAATTTCAATATTTAGGGTTTTATCTTTCAGCATTTCGTCTTCATGATAAAACTCATAATGAGTAGGGCTATCATAAACTAAAATTGCCTGTAAAGTCGGAATCACAATCCAGCAAGATTTTACGCCAAAATCAAAATAAGGTTCGAGTTTTTCGACCATTTCCTTTGTGCTTTGTGATGCTGATTGAATTTCTATTACAAGCAAAGGTGCATCTTCCCGTCTTGAAGGGTCATTTTTGAAATCAAGAGCTTGTTGAGGATAAATAGCTAAATCTGGCGTTGTATTACATGGTTTAGTAGCCAAAGTAACGCTAAAAACAATACGAAATAGATTTGAAATTTTTGATTTTAATTCAAAACCTAAGTTTATTTTTATTGCACCACTGAGAGTGGTATGACATGGTCTAATGTCTTCCATTAAATTGTTTCTCATCGTAAACTTACTACTTTTTTCAAATTAACAAAAACCAAAATCTATATTCAAAATTTGATTATTTTTTTGCTTTTCCCTAATTCTTTTTTACAAAAATCCCCTTTTTTCTCCTAAATTTGGGCTAAATTTTACAAACATTTAGCAAGCAGAGAATCGTGGCAAGACCTTCAAAAGAAGAATTAGTAAAGCAAATCAAGGAAACTCCCTTAAACCGTCAATATAACCAAATCAAGTCAAAATACCCTGGGGCAATGTTGTTGTTTCGGGTGGGTGATTTTTACGAAACATTTGGCGAAGATGCCATTCGTGCCTCAAAAATCCTCGGAATCGTACTTACTCGCCGCAATAATGGTGGAGCTCAAGGAGAATTGGCGGGTTTTCCGCATCACTCGCTTGATACCTATTTGCCAAAACTCGTTCGTGCAGGAGAACGTGTAGCCATCTGCGACCAGCTCGAAGACCCATCAACCGCCAAAGGCATTGTGCGTCGTGGGGTTACCGAACTCGTTACGCCTGGGGTTTCGTTCAATGATAACGTTTTGAACCACAAACAAAACAATTATCTCGCTTCTATTCACTTTGCCAAACCCGATTATTTTGGTGTTTCGTTTCTCGATGTCTCAACGGGCGAGTTCCTCACAACCGAAGGAAATACAGCATACATAGATAAATTATTACAGAGTTTCGCACCCTCAGAAGTGCTTTATTGCAAAAAACACCGAGGCGAATTTCAGATACTTTTCGGAGATAAATTTAATGAGTTTACCTTTGAAGACTGGGCTTATAAATTTGATTTTGGCTATAATTTACTCTTAAATCACTTCAAAGTGGCAACTTTGAAAGGTTTTGGCGTAGAAACCATGCCCGATGGAATCACAGCGGCAGGCGTAATTTTGCGTTACTTGTCCGATACCGAGCATAAAGAAATGGGACATATTTCCCGCATTACTCGTCTCGACGAAGACAAATACGTTTGGCTTGATAAATTCACGATTCGCAACCTCGAATTGGTTTTTGCCCAGCACGATGGCGGTGTCCCGCTCATTCAGGTGCTCGACCAAACTATCACCCCGATGGGAGCGAGGTTGCTTCGTAAATGGTTGGTTTTACCGCTCAAAGAGCGTTCACTCATTCAAGAAAGGCTCGATACCGTTGAGTTTTTTGTAAAAAATGAAGAGATTCTCGAACAACTTTCTACACTCCTCAAACCAATCGGTGATTTAGAAAGATTGATTTCAAAAGTGGCCGTTCGACGCATCAATCCACGAGAATTGGTAACATTAAAAAGGGCTTTGGTGCAAATCGACCCTATCAAAAAACAACTGGCTTTAGGCGGTGAAAAATTCTCGGTGCTTCAAAAATACATCAACCAACTCACTGATTGTCAGTATTTAATTGATAAAATCGAAAAAGAATTACGTGACGATGCTCCTGTGGTTACAAACCAAGGAAATATGATAAAATCAGGCGTTGATGCTGATTTAGATGAGCTTCATAAAATTGCTTTTTCGGGAAAAGATTTCTTGATTGAAATCCAAAATCGAGAATCGGCTCGCACGGGTATTCCTTCGTTGAAGATTTCTTACAATAAAGTTTTTGGCTATTATCTCGAAGTATCCAATTCGCACAAAAGCAAAGTTCCGCCCGAGTGGATTCGTAAACAAACGCTTGTCAATGCTGAGCGTTACATTACCGAAGAACTAAAGATTTACGAAGAAAAAATCCTGACGGCCGAATCAAAGATATTTGAGATAGAATACCGAATCTTCAATGAGTTAGTCATCACGGCCAATGAGTTTGTGGCACAAATTCAGCAAAATGCCCGAGTGATTTCTATTCTTGATGCACTTTCATCATTTGCGAAAGTGGCTCAGAAGAATAATTACTGTAAGCCGCAAGTTTCTGATAATAAGGTGCTTAATATCAAAGAAGGCCGCCACGCAGTTATCGAACAGCAACTTCCTTTGGGCGAAGCCTACATTCCAAATGATTTGTATTTAGATGACCAAACCCAGCAAATCATTATCATTACTGGGCCAAATATGGCGGGTAAATCGGCCTTGCTTCGTCAAACTGCTTTGATTTCGCTCATGGCACAAGTGGGTAGTTTCGTACCCGCCCAAAGTGCCGAATTGGGCATTGTCGATAAGATTTTTACAAGGGTAGGAGCGAGCGATAACCTTTCTCGTGGCGAATCGACATTTATGGTTGAAATGACTGAAACGGCTTCAATCTTGAATAATTTGAGCGACAGAAGTCTCATAATCATGGACGAAATTGGTCGAGGAACCAGCACCTACGATGGCGTAAGTATTGCGTGGAGTATTGCAGAGTATTTACATAATCACCCAAAATGTAAGCCTTACACGCTCTTTGCGACGCACTATCACGAACTTAATCAATTGGCCGAAGATTTTAGCCGTATTAAAAACTTTAATGTTTCGGTAAAAGAACTCAACAATAAAGTTGTATTTTTACGTAAGCTCAAAGAAGGTGGCAGCGAACATAGTTTCGGTATTCACGTAGCACAAATTGCAGGTATGCCTCAATCGGTAGTGCTTCGAGCCAATGAAATTTTACATCACCTCGAAAAAGACCATATCAAAGAAGATAACAAAGAGAAAATTCGAGAAGCTCCGAAGAATAATTTCCAATTAAGTTTCTTCGAGCCAGAAGACCCTAAGATTGAAGAATTAAAAGCAAAACTAAAAGCAATAGATGTAAATACACTTTCACCAATTGAGGCCTTACTAAAACTCAACGAATTGGTGAAATTAGTATAAACAGATTGCATAATTTATCATTATCCATTAACAATTATCCATTCATACAATGGCATCATTCAACATCGACTACCCAGGTTCATCTAATGAATTTGTAGTAAACGCCACAAAGGCTATTCAAAACAAAGGTGGTGTTTTTCAAGGAAATGCAAATGCTGGTTCGTTTAGTTTACAGACACTTATTGGAGTGGTAAAGGGTAATTATAAAGTCATTTCCGACCCAAATAGTCCACAAACGAAGGTAGAAATAACAATTACCAAAAAGCCGATGATTGTACCGATGAGTAAGATTCAAGAAGTGATTGCCTCGTATTTTTGATAAATCAGTAGCACAATTCTCCGAATTGTGTTTAATACAACATTTTAACTCACAATTCGGAGAATTGTGCTACAACTATGAAAAAACTTATTCTAATATCAGCCTTTGCTTTAGCATTGGTTGCCTGCAAAGACAAAACCGATAAAGCCCGTGAAATTGTCGATAAAAGTATCGAAGTACACGGTGGAGCAAAGTATGAGAAGTTTATGGCTGAATTTGATTTCCGTAAGTTTCATATAAAGCTCATGCAAAATGAGGGTAAATTTCAGTATGAACGCATCTCAAAAGATAGTGCGAATAATGAAGTTTGGGATATTATTAATAATGAAGGTTTTCTGAGAATCATCAACGGAAATCAGATTACTCTTTCAGAAAAAGACCAAGAAAAATATAAAAATGCTGTCAATTCAGTAGCATATTTTGTGCTTTTGCCCTATAAATTGAAAGATAAAGCAGTAAATCTTGAATATCTCGGCGAAGCTGAAATCGACAAACAAAAATACGATAAAGTTAAAGTATGGTTCGATAAAGAGGGCGGAGGCAAAGACTTTGAAGACGTTTATTGCTATTGGTTTAACCAGAAAACACATCTTGTTGATTATTTGGCATATACTAATGGTGGACCAAGATTTCGCCGTGTGAAAAACCGTCAAACAGTCGGAGGTATTGTTTTTCAAGATTACGAAAACTTTGCCATTACTGATACGACCATTCAGGCATTCGACTACGATAAGGCATTTATTGCAGGCAAAGACTCGCTACTTTCTTTAATCGAGCAGAAAAATATTGTAGTTAAATAACTTCAACAAATAAGCCACATCGAATCATGTGGCTTTTTATTGCTACTTGGTAGCGTTCATTTCTTTTAACCTATCTTTGTGAATAAAGACTCGTTGTTCATCAAATTCACCGATAAATTGATAGTTTGAGTCAATATGCTCTTTCAATTCTTTATTAGTTTCATAACCCAATTTATCACGTGTCATAAAGGTGTTTTTAGTAGGGTGAGCATCTACAAAAACAGGAAATGGTTTTTCTTTCAATTCAATAATAAATTCCTTTTGGAAGTTTTTTTGAAGCGAATCACTATACATTCCCCAGTGCGAGTTACTCCATCTTATTCCCTGAATACGTTTAGTTTCCAAATATAATCTTCCAGCATCGCCCCAAACAACCAGCGATTCATTAGGTCGTGAATACTTCAAAATCTGATACCCCGTTTGTGAAATTGATAAGGGGCGTTGAGGCTTATCAGCACTTATGAAATGATTTGAGAAGGCGGCAGTATGGGTTTGTAAGATGAGGTATAGTGTAGCGATTATCGAAAGACCTATATTGAGTATTTTTTTTGAAAACTTTGATAGCTCATTGAGCAGAAAGGCAAATAAAAATACTGATGGGAAAATTAAAAAAAGCAAATAATGATGAAACATAAACCCCGTTTTATAGACCGAAAAAATAGTGCTACCTACGAAAAGAATAAGCGTACTACTCAAAATATTAGGCTTAAATTGCTTTTTTATAAAAATAAAGTATAGTAGTAGTAGCCCAGATAGCAGAATAATGATACGAATAAAAATATTGAAAGGGTCGCTGAATGAAATAAAAATACTATGAATGATACTGCGACTTTCTTTTCCGTAAGACAAATTATTTTTGAGATAGAAAATCCATATTTTATCAAGAAAATGATAATAATATCCTATTAGTACCAAAACAAAAGAGGTTAAACACCCACTAATTGTAAAAATGATAGTATTTTTCAAAAAATCGTTTTTTCGTTTTTCATAAATTAGCCAATAGCCACTTAGTGTTAGACAAAATGCAATCGGAATGGCTTGTAATTTTGTAAATATGATTCCACCAGCAATAAATCCATATATAAAAACATCCATCTTTTTGATGTTTGTTTTATTTGTATAAATTCTCGCAAATAAGTAGAGCATAATGCTCATCAAAAAAATAGGAAGTTGCTCACTACTAAAATTGACAAAATCCCAATGTCGGGTAAGGCCTAAGTAAGCGGTAGCAGGAAATAAACTCAGTAAGGCTGTATGGGAAGAGAAAAGAATTTTTAATGTCAAAAAAATGAATAGACAGCTTCCCATAAGCAATAAAATTCCAACGATTCGAGCAGAAATATAGTCGTATGGTTGTCCGAAAATCTCACAAAATGCAGTGATGATATAAAAATTAAAAGGACCACTTGTGCAACCATCCACTGATTCCCAATAAAGCGGTGATTCTGCAAGGGTCATTGCTCCAACGATGAAGAGATTTTCATCAGGATTCAGCATTTCGTTGAATACTATTGCAGGTAATCGAAAATAAAAAAGCAGCAGTAATTGAAGAAAAAATGCAGCCCTTATCAACCAATTGTTGATTAGCTGATGGCTTTTGAGCGATGAGATAACAGTTAAAAGTGCTGCTGAAACAAACAGCAGCATTCCCAATGTCCAATAAGACACTGGAGAATCATCAAATGTAATCATTTTTAAGTAACACGAAATAATAGAATTTCAATGGCTATTTTGTTATAAATTTGTTTTAATTTATTATGTAAATCAAAACAGTATAAAAAAGCTGTGTTAATTGCTACCAACCGCAACCTTGGTAGCGTCAAGTTGAGCATCAAAAAACCAATAATTCACTTTAAAACTTTTTTCTGAAAAAGGCTTGAGCGATAAATCTTCGGTCAATTCCAAAACTTGTTTTATTTCAAACATATAATTGTCGTTGTTTTTTGCTCTCGCTGCCAGTTTTTCAATAGAACCTGTTCCGGGAAGTTTAAGGGTCGCAATTTTCTGACCATTTCTTATCAACGAAGCCTCAACCAAGGCAACCGCCAATTCTTTATTACTGATGGCATCGTAGGCTTTTATCTGAATATTGTGGTCAGCTCTGGTGAAAGTTTGATTAGATGGGTGTAGTTTTCCATCAATATACATCTGTACTTTAATTTTTTTCTTCTCGGTAAGTTGTGGGCTTTGTGCCAAGAGTTGTGAAGAAAACAAACATAAGCCCAAAAAGCTAAAAAGTAAATTTTTTAACATAGTAGTAATTTTATAGTGTTCACTCGGTTTTAAAACCTATTTGTTATTTAGGGTTTTCAAAAATAAATAATTTTTCGCACAATACATATTTTCATTAGATTACTTTTATTCAACTTTAATGTTTTGCCAATTGAGTTATATTTTCAATAAATTGATTTAACGGACTTTAAACTTAATATTATTGTTATTGTATTGTACTTTTCTAAGATAATTAACTGGTTTCCATGAATAAATAAAAATTCTATGTTACCTTTGTCCTTCGATAGTCACGTTTAGAGCGTGTAGTAATCGAAACCCCCTTCAAAGAAAAAATGCCAAAAAATCCCAATCTCAAGTCAATTCTTATTATCGGCTCTGGCCCTATTGTCATCGGTCAAGCCTGCGAATTTGATTACTCTGGTTCACAAGCCGCAAGGTCACTTCGAGAAGAAGGCATAGAGGTAAGTTTGATAAACTCAAATCCTGCCACTATCATGACCGACCCCCTCAATGCTGATTTCGTTTATCTCAAACCTTTGGAGAAAAAATCCATCGTTGAAATCTTGGAAAAACACAAGCAGATGGGTCGCCCGATTGATGCAGTTTTGCCGACAATGGGAGGCCAAACCGCTCTCAATTTAGCCATTGATTGTGACAAAGCAGGTGTTTGGAAAAAATATGATGTTCAGATAATCGGTGTTGATATTAAAGCCATCGAAACAACTGAAGACCGTGAGAAATTCAGACTAAAAATGCTTGAAATTGGCGTAGGTGTTTGTAAAGGTCGCACGGCACGTTCGTTCTTGGAAGGAAAAGAAATTGCTCAAGAAATCGGTTTTCCACTCGTTATTCGTCCTTCTTACACACTCGGCGGAACGGGTGGTGGTTTTGTGAATACGCCTGAAGAATTCGATAAAGCCCTTAATAACGGTTTACACGCATCGCCAGTGCATGAAGTATTGGTTGAACAGTCAATCTTAGGTTGGAAAGAATTTGAGTTAGAGTTATTGAGAGATAATCTCGGCAATATCGTAATCATCTGTACAATTGAGAACTTCGACCCAATGGGTGTTCACACAGGTGATTCAATCACGGTTGCACCTGCCATGACTTTGCCTGATACAGTTTATCAGAGAATGCGTGATATGGCAATCAAGATGATGAATGCTATTGGACAGTTTGCGGGTGGATGTAATGTTCAGTTCTCGCTTCATCCAGAAACTGACGAAATCATTGCCATCGAAATCAACCCACGTGTTTCTCGTTCGTCAGCATTAGCATCTAAAGCAACTGGTTATCCGATTGCCAAAATTGCCGCCAAAATGGCCATTGGTTATAACCTTGATGAGTTGATTAACCCAATCACAGGAAGCACTTCAGCATATTTTGAGCCAGCAATCGACTACGTAATCGTAAAAATTCCACGTTGGAACTTTGATAAATTCCCAGGGTGCGACCGTTCGCTTGGTTTACAGATGAAATCGGTTGGTGAAACAATGGGTATCGGTCGTAATTTCCAAGAAGCACTTCAAAAGGCTTGTCAGTCGCTTGAAATCAAGCGTAATGGTTTAGGTGCTGATGGAAAAGAATTAAAAGACCAAGATGCACTCAAAAAGTCTTTGGCTAATCCATCTTGGAATCGTCTATTTCACGTCTATGATGCTTTCAAGGCTGGACTTTCGTTCAAAACCATTCAGAATCTTACTAAAATAGATAAATGGTTCTTGCGTCAAATCGAGGAGATGATAATGCTCGAAAAAGAAATTGAGCAAACGACTATTGATGAAATTTCACAAGAATTATTGCTGACTGCCAAACAAAAAGGCTACGCTGATCGACAAATTGCTCACTTGCTAAACTGCAAAGAAAGTCAAGTTTTCAATAAGCGTATTGAATTGAAAATTCATCGTATATACAAGTGTGTTGATACTTGTGCAGCTGAATTTGAAGCAAAAACACCGTATTTTTACTCAACTTTCAGTACATCGCTTGATAACCTTGATAACGAGTCAGTTAGCTCAAACAAAAAGAAAGTTGTTGTACTAGGATCTGGGCCGAACCGTATTGGACAAGGAATTGAGTTTGATTACTCTTGTGTACACGGAATTTTGGCGGCAAAAGAGTGTGGCTACGAAGCTATCATGGTGAACTGTAACCCTGAAACTGTTTCGACCGACCCTGATATTGCTGATAAATTATACTTTGAGCCAGTTTTCTGGGAACACGTTTATGACATCATTCAGCACGAAAAACCAGAAGGTGTAATTGTGCAGTTGGGTGGACAAACTGCCTTGAAAATGGCCGAAAAATTGACAAAATACGGCATCAAAATCATCGGGACGTCTTACGATGCCCTTGATTTGGCCGAAGATAGAGGTCGTTTTTCACAAAGATTAAAAGAAATGGATATCGCTTATCCGTTGTTCGATACTGTTCGTTCTGCCGACCGTGCCGTAGAAGTTTCTCGTGAGTTAGGTTTCCCATTATTGGTGCGTCCGAGCTACGTTTTGGGTGGACAGAGTATGAAGATTGTTATCAACGAACAGGAACTGGAGCAGCACGTTGTGAAAATCTTGAATGACATTCCTGATAATAATATCTTGATTGACCACTTCTTAGAAAATGCTATCGAAGCTGAGGCTGATGCAATCTGTGATGGTGAAAATGTATATATCATCGGTATCATGGAGCATATCGAGCCAGCAGGTATTCACTCAGGCGACTCTTACGCATTGCTTCCAACGTTTGATTTAAGCGAAGCAGTAATTGCTCAAATTGAAGAATATACTCGCAAAATTGCAGTAGGATTGAACACAGTTGGTTTAATCAATATTCAGTTTGCGATTAAAGACGAAAAAGTTTATGTAATTGAAGCCAATCCTCGTGCTTCTCGTACTGTGCCATTTATCTGTAAAGCCTACCAAGAGCCTTACGTAAACTACGCTACGAAAGTAATGTTAGGAGCGAAAGTAACTGATTTTGAATTTAACCCTGTGAAGAAAGGTTATGCAATTAAGATTCCAGTGTTCTCGTTCAATAAATTCCCGAATGTAAATAAAGAACTTGGCCCAGAAATGAAATCGACAGGTGAAGGAATTTATTTCATTGATGATTTAACAGATGATTATTTCTTGAAAGTTTATTCGGAAAGAAATCTCTATTTGAGCCGTTAAGGATATAAAGTACATAGATAGGTATTAAAAAAGTCGTTAAGCAAAAACTTAACGACTTTTTTAGTATCCAGAAAATGACATTTAAACGATTATTTCCTTCCAAACCACCAACCAATCCAAGAACCAACCAAAGCCCAGCCCACTATGGCATCAATCAAATCAGGAATTGTATTGGTTTCAAACCAAATTTGTTTGGTATAGTCAGTGATTAAATAAGCTATTAACCCAAAGACTAAAGCCGAAATGAGAGTGCTTTTAAAATCGAGCGAACTTTTTAGTAAATAGGAACAAAACAAAAAAACTACTAAAATATCAATCAAAAGCCCTCGAATCATATTCAGTGACATGTTGGCATTCATGGCTTTATGATAGCGGATCTCGGCCCAAGGTTTGCCTGCTGACTCCTTCATTAATTTTTCGTTTTCTTCCATAGAAGCACCTTGTGGTAGGGTTGGCAGATAATAGCTACCGTCTTCGAGGTTCTGACCAAGAAAATCTAATATTTCTTGTTGTTTTGGCGTGTAGTTTTGCATCGGTCGATGCGTGTCAAGAATTGTCCAAGAGAGAAATTGCCAAAAAAAGAGGATAAGGCCTCCAACTACGGATGCAATGATGGTCTTTTTCATAAATAAATAAGGTTTAAAGAATAGTTAGGTACTAAAATGCTTTTCAAAATTAAAAATATTTTTGAAAAAGTTGTATTATAGGAAGAAATTGTTTTGAAGGCTTGTATTTTGAGAGATAGAGAAAAGAATTTTTTAGCAAAAAATGGGTCATTTGATTAACTTCTATGAGCGATTGAAGATTCAAAGAAAAAATTTCTCGCCCCAAACCTTCTCATCCGAGTATAATAAAAAAAGGAGAAGAGCTAATGCTATTCTCCTTTGTGACCGCGTAGGGGTTTTACTTCTCAGAACTAAAACAATAACTATCAGTCATTTATAGAATCTTTTTGCCAATTTGTAAGCCATCTATGTAAGCTAAGCAATGAAATATTTTACTGAAATATATTGCAAAGTGTTGATTATAAGTGGTTTATGTAGTGTAAGCGAGTCTATTAATTGACACTAAGGTAGTAATAGTCGTATAACGTCATAATTATCTAAAAAGACTTTGAAGCCTTTTTCTTCTTCTAAATTTCCAGTCAATTTATTTACAATTTCTCTCTTATCTTCTTGGGTGAAATAGTAATCAATTGCAAAGTCGTTTTGTGAATAAATTATCTTTTGTAATTCTTCTTGAGATATTTCGCTAACGTTTACTTTTTTCGCAATGGTTAAATCTGTATTCAATAAATTGATACGCCCAACTTGATACATTATCATCAATTGAAAAGTCAATTGACGATTAATACTATTTAATTTTACCTTATTTTCATCTTGAACTAATTGTAATTCTTTATTTCTTTCTTCTAATATATTATTGAGTTTTTCCAATTCTGAAACTCTCTTTTCTATTCTTTTTACTTTCTCAATATCTATTGATTGTACTTCAATACCTAATAGCTCATTGATTTCTACGCCCAGAGCTGATGCAATTTGTTTTAGCTGCTCAACAGTTAATTTTTCGCCCCTTTTTTCCAAACGAGAATAGTTAGGTTGGTCAATACCTAACTTATTAGCAAGTTCAGATTGCTTAATTTTTTTGCGTTCTCGAATCTCAATTATAGTTTTTGAAATATCCATCTACAAATGTATGTACCATTTGACAAAATTTTAATAATATATTTTGCATATATAATGTTCATTATTACATTTGTAATATCATTTTTAACATAAATAATAACAAATATGCAAAAGTCAAGTATCGCACAAGCCATCGAAGGAAATACAAAACTTGTATTTAAACCAAATGTTGAATTTTACGATAATACTCAGATAAATAAGAAGCGATGGGCTTTAATTTATCGAGGCGAAAAGGAAGCTACTAAAAGTGAGTTAGAAAAAATAGCAGCATACTTTTCTATTCCAATACAAAAGTTCTTTAAATAATAAACAAGCCCGCCACTACTGGACATAGTGAACGGGCTTTTAAACATTCTATTTGAATCATGGCAAAAATAACAAATTCCCCGATAGGTAACAAACTCCAAGATGCTCAACATGGTAAGGGTTTAAAATCGACTGAAACAAGGTTTAATGTATTAGTATGGCAAAGAAAGATAAACCCGAAAAATGCCGACACTAATTGTACGATTATGATTGATTTACAATTTGGCAAATACCGTAAACCATTTTCTACAAATATGAAATGCAAGTACGGCGACCTTGATACTCAAAACTGGAGCATCAAAGGCGATACACACCGAACATTGATGTTGCAAGATATGAAGCTACGAGCCGAAAAAGCATATATAGAACTCACTTTAACCGAACGTAGCATTGATTTAGACCTCATAAAATCTATTGTTTTGGGCTTGGGCGTTGCTACAATTCCAAACCTACAACACGCACTTACTTTGTTTTTAAAAACAGTAGAAGACGATTATAAAGTAGGTGATAAAAGTATAGGCACTGTCAGAAAAATCAAGGTACAAACCAAACATATAAGCGAGTTTGGTATTAGTCGTTTAGGCAAAAATGCGAGTTTAGAAGCTATTGTACCATACGATATTAAGGAGTTTAGTAATTGGCTAAAAAAGGAAAAGAAACTAAGTCATAATGTAGTTCAAATGGTTTCAGGGCATTTCAAGCGAATCATGGATTTTGCCGTAGAAAAGGAATGGATTCGTAGAAATCCTTTTATGAGTTTCCGCAGAAAGTTCGAGATAAAACGTGGTGAAGCTCTTACAGAAGAAGAAGTATTAGCCATTGAGAAACTGCACCTAATAACGAGCCTTGACAGGGTTCGAGACGTGTTTATATTTATGTGCCATACCGGGTTATCATATTCGGATTGTAGAGCCTTAAAACCACATAATTTTTTACCACTCGAAACGGGCGAAACTTACATCCATAAGCCACGAGAAAAAACGGGTACATCACAAACTATCTACTTGACTAACAGAGCATTAGAGATTCTTGCCAAATATCAAGATGATAATTATTGCAAGCAATACGGCTTGATTTTACCCGTAATTAGCAACCATAAACTAAACCTCCAGCTAAAAGCAATAGGAGCATTGGCAAAGATAAAGAAAGTGCTTACGTGTCACGTTGCAAGGCGTTCGTATAGTACGATTCTATACAATGCAGGTTTATCGGAGTTGGCAACTAAAGCAA
Source organism: Emticicia sp. W12TSBA100-4 (assembly GCF_040253585.1). Classification (NCBI taxonomy): domain Bacteria; kingdom Pseudomonadati; phylum Bacteroidota; class Cytophagia; order Cytophagales; family Leadbetterellaceae; genus Emticicia; species Emticicia sp. W12TSBA100-4. The sequence continues at coordinate 32,830 of NZ_JBELAU010000006.1, read as the reverse complement.
CAATGGGCCACACGAGCCTTGAGGTTACTCTAAAGCATTATGCAAAAGCAGAGCATAAAACCGTACTCACAGACCTAAAAGAAGCCTTTAAACGCACAAAATTAGGATGATGAAGGACTTTAATTTAGACAATGAACGTATCAAAATTCAATCGAGAATTATTGAACACCAGGAGCGAGAAATTGAGGTATTGAAAGAGATTATCCATGAGTATAAAAAGATGGTCAAAACCTTTGATAGAGCCGTTAAACCGTCATTGAATTAAACAAAAATGCCCTCGATGAAACGGGGGCGTTTTTGCAATTTCTTTAAAGATAATTAACCCGTTTTTTAAGTGGTAGTACCCCACTATGAATAAATAATAAACCTATTCATCCATTGAATGCAAAATAACAACAAAATTATGAAAGATACCCATATTTTAGAGAAAGAAAGATTAGCAAAAAAGTTTATTCGTGTAGGAGATAATTACCTGAAAGAAGTATTTAAACCCGACAAAGATGGCAACTTATACAGATTTTACGATAAGCGTGAAAAAGGCACGGTACAAGATGATTTGGGCGGAAAGAATAGCGACTATTTTAAATCTATTAAAAAATATGAAGGTTTTGTAAATGTACCTTCACACACTAATTATCAGCAAGTTATACAGGGTTTCTTCAATGAATACTTTCAATTATCACACAAACCAAAAGCAGGTAAACATGAAACTATTTCTGCTTTTCTGAATCATGTTTTTGGTGATAAAGTGGATTTTGCTTTAGATTATTTGCAGCTGCTTTACACTAAACCAACGCAACGGCTGCCTATTATCTTACTGGAATCAAAAGAACGTGGTACAGGCAAAAGTACCTTTGGTAATTTACTCAAGCTAATCTTTCAAGATAATTCGGTAAAGGTCGGAAACGCTGATTTAGACAGTAATTTTAATTCTGTTTGGGTTAAGCGTTTAGCCATTATTGTCGATGAAGCATCACTCGAAAAGAACAGCGTAATGCAAATGCTCAAACGTTTTAGTACTGAGACTGGTCGAGTAACATTCAATGAGAAAAACAAAGCACAGAGCCAAATTGATTTCTTTGGTAAATTTGTATTATTGAGTAACGAAGAAGGGCGAGCGTTACCAATTGAAAAAGGTGAGAACCGTTTTGCCGTTTTTAAAGTGCCGACCTTTGCAGAAAAGGGCGTGACTGATAACCCAAATATAGAAGCCAACTTTTTAGACGAGATACCGTCTTTTCTTCATTTCTTAGTAAACCGCAAATTAGTACATCAAGAAGAAAGTCGAATGTATTTTGCACCCGAAATTTATTACACCCAGCAACTTCAATACTACTTTGATAATAGCCATTCTGCAACTGGTAGAGCCATTAAAGAACTCATCATTGAATCATTTAACTTTTTTGAAGAAGAAAAAGAACTCTGTTTTTCAGTATCGAACCTTTGCAACGAATTGGAAGGCAGGTTTAAGTTTTTAGACCGTTCGAGAGTAAAGAGAGCATTGATTGAAGAGTTTGGAATGACCGAACAGAAAAAGAGTAGGTATGAGTATTTCAGTTTAAAGAGTGCCGAAAATACAAAACAGGAATCAGTTTATTTACCTACAAACGAAAACAACTATCACTTTCTATTTGAGCGAAAGCAAGTACTTTGAAAAGTGCAATTTAGATAATTGTCTCGATTGTAATTTTTTTGATTTGACTAATATTGTTAATCTTAGAATAGTACAATTTGACTTTTTCAATTATGGCTAAAAGTGGCATATTTTGGAACATTTGGAACACTTTTGGAACAAAGAAAAAATCTGAAGTAAAGCTAAATATATGATTTAGAAATACATTAAAAAATCTTGGAACTTTGGAACAAATGATTGTAAAGTATTGAATATAAGTATTTTAATATGTTCCAAAAGTGTTCCAAAAGTGTTCCAATGTTCCAAAAAGTTTGTTTTGTTCCAATGTTCCAAAAAAACAGGTATATCACTCCAAAACACATTGTCAGTACAATTTTAACAAAGCATACAAAAGAAAAGAAATGAACCTCGAAGCAGTCAAAAATATATCAATGCAAGCCTATCTACAAAGCATAGGTTTTGAGCCAAAAAACCAAAGTGGCAACAGGTTGTTTTATCATTCACCATTTCGCCCAGCCGAAACAACGCCCTCTTTTGCAGTTCGACCAAAGCAGAATGATTTTATTGATTTTGCAACGGGCAAAGGTGGCGATATTATCAAGTTTGTGGAGCGTTACCACAACGTAGATTTTAAAGAAGCCGTGCAGCTCTTGCAGTCTTTTGATGGTATGGTCAAACCCGAATCCTTTTCTTTTGTATGCCATCAAGAAACAAAGCAGCCGTTTCAACTCAAGAAAGTAAAGGCACTCGATAACAGAGCATTACTTGAGTATCTAACTGAAAGAAAAGTAAACTTATCAATCGCTAAAATCTACCTGAAAGAAGCATACTATAATACCAAAGAATTTGCACTTGCATTCGAGAATGATTTAGGCGGTTTCGAGCTACGTAACAAAATAAGAAAGTTCGGTACAAGTCCAAAGACTATTACAAGTATCAAAGGAAAGAGCAAAGTAGCCGTTTTAGTTTTTGAAGGTTTCATGGATTTTCTTTCTTATCTCACAATCAAAAATATTGAAACTCCTGAGTTTGATACAATCGTACTGAACTCAACAAAGAATCTACATTTAGCAAATGACTTGCTAAGTAACTACGCTAAAATATTTTGTGTACTGGACACAGACAAGACAGGCAAGAAAGCATTTTTGGAAATTTTTGGCAATTGCCAAAAATCAAAAGTTATTGATTGTTCGGTCAGATACGCAAGATTCGGAGATTTGAACGAGTGGCTAATGAAAAATAATTGAATAGTTTTTCATTAAACTGTTTGTAAGTCATTGATAATCAGTGTTTTATGTTTAATTATCAGAAGTGGCAATTCCATCAAAAAAGTGTTTTTCAAAAAGTTGCACCCAAAATCTCTTGGTTGAGAGCGTAACTAATTGATAATCAATTAGTTATATTTTTAAAAACTTTTTTTTTGCCTGCTTTTCTGAGAGTTCAACCCGCCGTTTATCGTATTGGCAATTGCCAAAAATAAAATGCCGAATATATGAATTTGAAACCCTCAAAACTCCAACAGTTTCAAAAGTAGAAAAACCGTCCTTTACAAAATGGCTCAATTGATAAACCTTTGCAACAGTATTTAACACTTAAACAATGATGTAACTATGGCATGGACAGAACAGGATAGCGTTGAACTTCAATATGCTATCCACGGCACTTGCCCCGATGGATGGGTGATTTGTCAATTTACAGGAAAGGCACGAAAGGGGAACGCACAATCAATGGACACTTACAAAAAGAGTCGTACTACATCCCAAGAGCAGAATGAATTTGCCCGTAGGATTAATTCTTTACTAAAAGATAATGACCTACAAAAATGACAATCTTTAATTAACAGTTTTTTACAATTTAAACAATTACAGAATTATGAAAGTAGCAATTTTGAGCAACAGTAGTCAAGCGTTATTAACTAAAACGCTTAAAGACAAAGGACATGAAGTAGTCCTATTAAATCCAAGTCAAATTTACCTTTACATTTCGGAATATGAAAGTGGTTATGATAGGGTTTACATCGAATCCAGCAACCCGAACCAACCCGAACGGCTTAACATGAGTGGTATAGATGCAATTATTCCACGGATTAGCGGGGCGAATTTCTTTTATGCTTGTGCGGTTGTACGCCATTTTGAAGACTGTTTAGGGGTTTACAGTACAGGTTCATCATTAGGTATGACAATAGCAACAAACAAGTTTTGGACATCCCAAAAGTTAAGCGAAGCAAAGATTCGACAACCTAAGACTGTATTTGCTGATTATCCGCAATATCCTAAGTTTTTAATCGACTTAGTTGGAGGACTCCCAGCAGTTGGCAAACTTCCACGAGGTTCACAAGGAAAGCAGGTATTTATCATGGAAAGCGAAGTTGGTGCAAATACGACTTTACAAACACTTTACAGTTTGAAACAAAATGTTATCATTCAACAATACATCGAAAATGGTGCAAAAGACATTCGAGCGATTGTAATAGGTGATAAAGTAGTTTCTGCAATGGAGCGTAAAGGTAAAAACGACTTTAGAGCAAATTTAAGTCAAGGTGGTAGCGGTCGAGATGTTTTAAGCGAATTGACAGAAACCGAGAAAGCAAATTGCGTAAAGTGTGCCAAAGCATTAGGGCTTGATTTTGCAGGTATTGATTTTATTAGACTTGCACCTGATAATTGTTATTTTTTGGAGGTTAATGGCGGAAATAGTGGTGAGAAAATTATAAATATTACTGGACGAAATCACTACGAAGATTTAGTTGCCTTGATTGAATCAAAAGTAAAAAAGGCTTCCACAACCACAACAAACCAAGTCGAAAAATCAATACCAACTCCATCTACTCAGGAAGATTCAGAAAATGAAATTGCCGAGAAAGAATACAATCGTTTAAAAGTAAAATCGTTTCATACACCTGATGAAGCGGGGAAGTACACTTTTTTGTCGAGAATGTTTGGAAAAAAGGCTTAAACAGGCGGTATAATAGAACGGTGCATATATCGGAGCTTATCGGACTGTAAGCAGAAATATTAAGAAAAGTTGCTTACAGTTTGCTTACAATAAAAGCATAAAAAACACCTTTAGGCTCAATATAAAAGGTGGTATGCACCGATTAACTTCAAAGAATTTGCAAAAAAAATGCTAACAATATTTAGCTAATTTCTTGCTAACAATCTTTGATTCTTACTTGCAGGAACAAATAAAAACGCCCTCAGAAGTGATTCTAAGGGCGTTTCTTGTGACCGTGTAGGGATTCAAACCCCAAACCTTCTCATCCGTAGTGAGACGCTCTATTCAGTTGAGCTACACAGCCGTTTACTATTTTACTTTGTGACCGCGTAGGGATTCAAACCCCAAACCTTCTCATCCGTAGTGAGACGCTCTATTCAGTTGAGCTACGCAGCCATCTATTTTACTTTTCCCCATTTGGGACTGCAAAAGTACGACTTAAAATTACCTTTGTCAAGCCTTTTATTATTTTTTTAATGAATTTATTTCATCTAAATCAAGGTTCTTGAAATAGTCATATAATTTCAAGATAATCGCCAGTGCTACGGTTACTTCAGCAGCTGCCACAACCATTATAAATAGTACAAACATTTGCCCTTGCAGTCTATTTGGGTCATATTGACTAAATGCAACAAGATTTAGGTTTACAGCATTGAGCATTAATTCAATGCCCATCAGAATCAAAATTGCGTTCCGTTTGGTTACCGCAACGGCCAATCCTATCGAAAACAATAAGGCACTAATAACGAGATAATTTTGTATGGCTATCATCTGATTAAACTTTCTCTTTTTTTGCAATATAAACTGCTCCAATCAAAGCAGCCAATAAAAATATACCAATAACCTCAAACGCAAAAATATAATCGGTCATTAGATTTATCCCAATTTGCTGCAAACTACTGCTATTATGAATTTGTTTACCAACGATATGGAAGTTGGCAGCAAATATAATTTTCAAGAACCCCAAAAACAAAAGTACCGCAACCAAAACAGCCCAAAAACGATTGTGATGCCCAACTTCAATTTTGTTGGTTTGTAAATTGGTACGTTGGAAATTCTTATTATTGGTGAGCATAATACCAAAAATCAATAGTATCAGAATTCCACCTACATAAATCATAATCTGACTAACTGCCAGAAAATCAGCTCCTGCAAAAACGAAAAGTCCAGCTATACCTAAGAGCGTGAGCAATAAACTGTATGCTGCATAAAGTACACTCTTAGTGAAAAGTAAGTATAATGCACCACCAACTGTTATTACTGCAAAAGCAGCAAACGCAATTTGCTTGATGAGCGTATAATCAAGGTTTTTTAATAATTCGTCAAACAATTTAGTCGTTATTTTTAGGTTTAATTTTCATTGTTGGCTTAAAAACAGGTTTGGGTTTAGGCGTTTCTGCCGTTACTTCTTCTGCTTTATTATCTTGCGTTTCGGTTGTTTCTGCTGGTTTTGTAGCAGGCTTAAAAGTCGGCTTGAAAACAGGCTTCGGTTTCGGAGTTTCTTCAGTTACCTCCACAGCTTTAGTTTCTTGCGTTTCAGTTGTTACTGCTGGTTTTGGAGCAGGTTTGAAACTTGGTTTGAAAACAGGCTTAGGTTTTGATGTTTCTTCCGTTACCTCTTCAGCTTTAGTTTCTGACGTTTCAGTTATTTCTGCTGGTTTTGGAGCAGGTTTGAAACTTGGTTTGAAAACAGGCTTCGGTTTCGGGGTTTCTTTCGTTACCTCTTCTGCTTTGGTTTCTGGCGTTTCAGTTATTTCAGTTGGTTTTGGAGCAGGTTTGAAACTTGGTTTGAAAACAGGTTTCGGTTTCGGCGTTTCGGCTGCTATATTTTCTGTTTTATCTTCTTGTACTTCGGTTGGTTTAGGTGCTGCTTTAAACGCTGGCTTGAAAACAGGCTTCGGCTTTGGTGTTTCTACAACAATATTTTCAGAGTTATTATTTTCAGTAATTGTTTCTTCTGAATCTTTTACTACTGGTTTTGCTGTGGGCTTAAAGGCTGGTTTAAACGAAGTCTTCGGTTTTGGAGCTTCACTCGTGTTTTCGTTAGCAGGAGCAGGGGCTTTCTTTAACGCTTCTTTTTCTTCCAAATACTGCTCGTATAACTTGCGTTTTTTATCTGCTTGTTCGTTCGTAAGGTTTGAAAACTCAAAATTTAACTGCGTAATATCTACCACGCTAAAATCATAATCATTGGTCATGGTCAAACATTCGGTCGGACAAACTGTTGTGCAAAGTCCGCAGAAACAGCATTTTGCCATATCAATATCAAACTTTGCGGCATACAACCTAATAGGCGAGCCATCAGAAGCGTAGCTAATAATCTCAGAAGATTTTATGGGTTCAATATCAATACAATCAACGGGGCATACTTTCGCACATTTATCGCATACAATACAATCATCAATCTCGCAGTCGAGTTGATAACGCCCGTTGTCTGGCACTGGTAAAGTCTGATGAGGATATTGAAGCGTAACGATACCCGTTTGCAAATCGAAATAACTCGAATCTTGCATGGCATAAGGTTGTCGGCTTCTACGTGCCTGCCAAAAGTGTCTGAGCGTCAGGCTCATACCTTTGAGAGTTGTTTTTATTCCTCGACTGATATTTTTAAAATAAGCGGACATTCAGTGTTTTTTTCGGGTCACAATTATTTGATTTCTGCAAAGATAACCTCAAAATTGTAATATTAGTCTATCTTTTTAGTATGATAAACAATAAATTTCACTTCAAAGTTTGTGCCTAAGTCTATTTTGGCAGATTCTATGGAATAAGTTTAAGACGAATTGCTTAACTTTGTGCCAAATTTAGAGGATAAAAACCTTTCAGACAATGCAACAAACCTTGAGTCTTACCTTAGAGCCTGAGATTGCTCTTGATGATGCTGTTCTGCGTCAACATATTCAAAAAACATATTTAAAAACGATAGATGAAGATTTTTCAATTAGGAAAATGCGTCAGTCGATTGATGCTCGAAAAGGGCAAGTAAAAATTAATCTCGAAATAGAAGTTTATTCAGGTGAAATTCCACCTCCTGCGATGGAGTTTCGGAAAGAATATACCGACGTTGCTAACAAACCACAGGCAATTATAGTAGGAGCGGGGCCTGCTGGAATGTTTGCAGCTTTGCGTTTGATTGAACTGGGCATCAAACCGATTGTGCTTGAGCGTGGAAAAGATGTGCGTACTCGCCGACGAGATTTAGCGGCAATCAACAAAGACCACGTAGTAAATCCCGAATCGAATTATTGTTTTGGTGAAGGTGGAGCAGGAACTTACTCTGACGGAAAACTTTACACTCGTTCAAAAAAACGAGGTGATGTGCGTCGAATTTTGGAAATCTTGGTGGCTCATGGCTCAACAAGCGAGATTCTGTTTGATGCACATCCGCACATCGGCACAAATAAATTACCGAGCGTAGTAGCCGATTTACGAGAAAGCATTCTGAAAGCAGGTGGAGAAGTACATTTTGATACAAAAGTAGTTGATTTTGTATTGGTCAATGGTGAAATGAAAGGTGTAATAACTGCCGACGGAAAAGAGATAACTGGGCTGGGAGTTATTCTGGCAACTGGCCATTCGGCACGTGATATTTTTGAGTTATTACACCAAAAGGCTATTCTGATTGAAGCTAAACCTTATGCAATGGGTGTCAGAATTGAGCATCAACAAAGTTTGATAGATACGCACCAATACCATCGCCAAGAGCGAGGTTTGCTTCCTGCGGCATCATATAGTTTGGTGGCTCAGACCTATTACAAAAATATTCAGCGAGGAGTTTTTAGTTTTTGTATGTGTCCAGGTGGTTTTATAGTACCTGCTGCTACTGCCGAAGGTGAATTGGTCGTAAATGGAATGTCTCCCTCTCGTCGAGACTCAAAATATGCTAATTCGGGCGTTGTAGTTGCCATTAACGAAATTGATTGGCAGAAATATAAGCATTTAGGCCCGTTGGCCGGGCTACAATTACAGAAAGATGTTGAGCAAAAAGCGTGGAAATTGGCAGCCAGCTCAAAAAAACTATCTGATTCGCAATTTGCTCCTGCCCAACGTTTAAATGATTTCCTTTCGGGCAAAATCTCTCATGAACTTTTACCCACTTCTTATCAACCGGGCTTGGTTTCAATGGATATGTCAGAAGTTTTACCAGATATTATTGCTCGACCACTGCAAGAAGGTGTACAAGAATTTGGTAAAAAAATGAAAGGATACGTAACGAATGAAGCTCAGTTGATTGGTATCGAAAGTCGAACTTCTTCGCCTGTTCGTATTCCACGAGATAAAGAATCGCTCGAACATTTACAAATAAAAAGATTATTTCCGTGTGGTGAGGGAGCTGGTTTTGCGGGAGGAATTGTATCGGCAGCAATGGATGGCGAGCGTTGTGCTGAACAACTTGTCAGAATATATGGTTAATTATAATTTACGAGGCATGATTTACGATTTCTGGAATTATATAGGTTTTCTATGTCGGAAATATTGAGCATAAAATCGTAATTCGTTAATCGTAAATCGTAATTTTTTTTTGTATATTGCCATGAATATCTGATTTCAAAACACCTGACTAAAACCTAACACCGTGAATTTTGCTGACTTTATAAATACTCTCAACAAGCGACTTTCAGAGCAGCCTCTACCAGGTCATGACATCATCATGCAAAAAATGTCACCTTACAGACTCAAAGTTAAGGTTGAACCGAATGCAAGTACTCGTCGAAGTGCTATTTTGATGATGTTTTATCCGAAAGGAGAAGATATTTTTATGCCTTTGATTCTACGTCCGCAATACGATGGTGTTCATGGTGGACAAATGGCCTTTCCTGGTGGAAGGGTTGAACTAAAAGATAAAGATATTCAAGCAACGGCCTTGCGTGAAGCTCAAGAAGAAATTGGGATCAAGGCAACAGATGTAAAAGTTATTAAAAATCTTACCGAATTATTTATTCCCCCCTCAAATATGTTTTGCCAGCCTGTGGTTGGATATATGACTTCACGCCCAGATTTCTATCCCGACGAGCGTGAAGTTGCTGGAATTTTCGAGGTATCAATCTCCGAAATTCTTGACCCATCAATCGTACAAGTACGTACTGTCGAAACCAGAGGTGTAAAGCTCGAAACTCCATGTTTTGTGATTCAAGAACAAGTGGTTTGGGGAGCAACTGCCCTGATGATTGCCGAGTTGATAGAGATTTTGAAGTAAATGTAGGCCAAATCCTTTATTACAAGTTACTTTTTAGACTAAAATACCACTATAATCATTCACTGCCAAAAATCAGCAAGTCCATTAACCTTAATTAACCTTATATCAAGCAAATTTAACCTTTTACACAGAAATGAAGCCATAACTTTGAGCAAATAAAATGCACAAAATTATGAGAAAGATTTTACTGGTGACTTATTTGCTATTGATGAATTTGGGCGTTTTTGCTCAAAACCCGACAAAGTTTTCACTGAAAGCTACTGTCTTAGATGCCGAACAAAAACCTTTAGAAAACGCTACTGTACTTCTCCTTTCTGTCAAAGATTCTTCTCTCATTACCTTTGCCCGAACAACTGTAAGAGGTACTTTTGAATTGAAAAATCTTAATTTTAATGATTATTTTATCAAAATTACCTTCGTTGGTTATAGAAACTACGTAAGAGTTATCGAAAAATCTTCTACTGAAATGATAGATTTGGGCGAAATAAAAATGCAGATACTTAGTAACGAGCTTGATGCCGTTACTGTAAAAGCTGAAGCTTTACCCGTCCAAATCAAAGGCGATACGGTTGAGTTTAATGCAGGTTCATTTCGTACACAACCTAATGCAGCAGTAGAAGATTTACTAAAAAAACTGCCAGGTGTGCAGGTAGATAGAGATGGAAATATTATGGCACAGGGCGAAAAAGTACGAAGTATCACGGTCGATGGGAAAGAGTTTTTTGGAAAAGACCCAAAAGTTGCCTCGCAAAATTTACCTGCTGATGCCGTGGATAAAGTGCAATTATTTGATAAAAAATCAGACCAAACGGCATTTACGGGGATTGATGATGGTAGCCGTGAAAAAACGATTAACCTTAAACTGAAAGAGGACCGTAAGAAAATGACTTTCGGTAAAACAACAGCAGGAGTAGGTGACAACGGGCGATTTGAGGTCAAATCGAATCTTAATCGATTTAATAAAGCTCGCCAACGTTCACTCTTATTGTTGGGAAATAATGTGAATAAACAAGGGTTTTCGATGGAAGATTACCTCAATTTTTCGGGCGATATGCAGCGAATGATGGCGGGTGGAGGTGGCTCTTTGCGATTAGAAATTAACGCTACTGATGGAGCAATTCCGCTCAATTTTGGCGGCCGAAATAATGGTTTTGTTCGGTCATGGGCAGGTGGGGTAAATTTCAACGAGCCTTTTTCACCAAAGACCGAATTGAATGGTAGCTATTTTTTAAATTCAATGAATAATCTTATTGAAACTGACTTGATTCGACAAAATTTTTTGCAGAACCGTAACTTTTCAACAAGCCAAAAGACCATTCAAAACAACCTAAATACCAATCATCGACTTAATTTTACACTTGACCATAAGATTGATTCGCTCAATTCGATGAAGTTTATTTCAAATTTTGCTTTAAACGAAACCAAACTTAGAACCGAAGGAGAAAACCAAAATATAGACGATAAAGGAGTAATTCAAAACGAAGGAAATAGGAGAGTTGTGGTAGAAGGGTTGGGGCTGAATTATAATGCAAATCTGCTATTTAGACATAGGTTCCGCAAAAAAGGGCGAAATATGACTGCAAATGTTACTTTGGGTATTAACCAAAACAATAATAATGGTACTTTAGCGGCAATTAACTCATACCGAGGAGGAGTGGTTCGAGATACGATTGACCAGCAAAATTCGCAGCAAAATGATAGTCAAAATTGGGGGATAAACTTATCTTATTCGGAGCCAATTGCTCGCAAAAAATACTTGGAATTAAATTATAGCATTCGAGAAAATAACAATCGAATCGACCGCCAAGTATATGATTTGGGTGAAGGTAAACGAAGCCTAAATGAGGGACTGAGTAATAAATTTATTAATGAGTATTTGTATAATCGCTTTGGTTTGAGTTACCGAATGGTTCAAAAAAAGTATAATTTTTCAACTGGAATTGCCTTGCAATCGTCGGTTTTAGATGGACAAATACCCAGTATCAACTTTACAGTTAATCGCCGATTTAGCAATTTTTTGCCAAATGCCCACGTAGTAATTACTACCGAGCAAAGACAGAATATTCATTTCGACTATGAAACATCGGTGCGTGAGCCATCGCTGAATGAGCTAAACCCAATTCCTGAAAATACTGACCCGTTACGAATCCAAATTGGTAATCCTGACCTGATTCCTGAATATGCTCACCGTCTAAGTGTAAATTCTAATCGTTTCAATCAATCGAATTTTAGTAGTTTGTTTTTGAATTTTTCAATGACTTATACAAACAATAAAATTGCCACTTCACAAACTACCGATGAAGCCCTTCGTCAGCAGATAAAACTTATCAATGTGCCAAAAGATGTAGCTTTAAATGGTAATTTCTCGCTCGGATTTTCGATTAAAGAACTAAGTAGTAAACTAAATATTAATACTAAACTTACCTATAATCAAGGTATAAATTTTATTAATGATATTGAGAATACAACCATTCGTTATTTGGGTTCGTCGGAGTTGCGTTGGCAGTATGATTTTAAGGGATTTGTGAGTGTGGCTTTTGGCGGAGAAATAGCTTTCAATAAAACTCAATATGCTATTAGTCAAGAGTTTAATCAAAGTTTTATCAACCAAACTTACTTTGTAGAGTCGAATATGAACTTACCTAAAAACTGGACCTTTAGCACTAATTTCGACTATTTACTTTATGCCAGTTTTAATCAAAAAATACCGCTTTGGAATGCGTCAGTTGCCAAACTTTTCCTAAAAAATAACCGTGCAGAAATGAAATTTTCGGTAGTTGATGCCCTCAATAAAAATGTTGGAATCAATCGTCAAGCAAGTCTAAACTTTGTGGAAGATAGTCGTGTACGCTCGTTGGGGCGTTACTTTTTGGTAAGTTTCACTTATTCACTCAATAAACCTTTGGGTGGAAAGTCACAAGGTGTGATGAGAATTATTCAGCAGTGAAAGAGCTAAATAGTCAAGTCATTAATGTCATTTAAAGTGAAATATCTCAATAGTTAAAAATAAATTTACTAAAATTCATTAAATATATGAAAACTACTATCGCTTGTCTAATTTTCACAGCTTCTGCTCACTTTTGTCAAGCCCAAAGTCCAACTGTTCAAGTGAATCCAAATAGTACGCATACTGTTATTCACCAGCATAATGACAATGTTTCGGTGCAAGTAAATCCAAACGGCACACACACTGTTATTCATCATAATGGTAATACTTTAACAAAGATTCATCCAGATGGGACACAAAGTACTACAATTCAGCATAATTCAAATACAAACTTAAAGGTAAATCCTGATGGTACTCATACTGTGATTTATCGGAATAAAAGCACATCAATTCAAGTAAATCCAGATGGTACGCATACAGTTATTCATCATAATGCTAATACTTCAACAAAAATAAATCCAGACGGAACACATACTTTGATAAAGCACTAAAATGCTAAGTTTTCAAAGAAAAAAGGCATCATCTAATGGTTTTTAGTAGATGATGCCTTTTTTATGACTCATAATGTTTTTAGTTTCTCATAATTTTAATTCCATTTCCGTTATTAACTCTAAACTCATCTATCATCTTTTTGAATGCTTCGGGGCTGATTGGTTTGCCTTCTGTTGGTTGTTTTAGGTCGTTTGGTTTGAGTTTCGTAAACGTTATTTTGTTGGCAGTATAGACAATCTCGCCATCGTTTACATTTACTTCCAAAATCATTCCAGGCAGCGTACCGTAGATTTCGGGGCCGCTTGGGCAGCTAATTTCGGGGGTAAACCATGCCACAATAGTTTTTTGAGTTTCATTATTGACCATTGTAGCTTTCATACACTCAAACCCTTTGATTTTTTTACTTTCTGTACCAAGCTTCCAAGCCATAGTCTGGAGTGTGTCATTTATCAGATATTTTTTGCCAAGCATTTCTTTGAGGTCAATTTTTTTCTGGGTAGTAAAGTTGCGGTATAGCTCGTTTTTGGGCATTGTCAATTTTATTGTTACGCCACCTCCTCCCATCTCCTCATCATCGTCGTCTTCTTTTTCGAGTAATTTATAAACCGACTCGTTGGCATTGAAAAACAATTGGTGTTGTGTACTTCTAAATTCTGGAATCATGGCTTTCATCGACTCATCGGTCATGCGTTTATGCATATTTATTTTTTGCTCAAAATCAATGATTCCTTCTTGTTTTTGGGCTTTTAAAGTGCCTAAACTGCCCAGAATGGCGGCAAATACTACTATTTTTTTCATTTTATTTTTTATTTTAGTTCAAGGCAAAATTGATATTCTTTTACCTGATTTAGTGTTAAAGTAGGTTGATTTAAGGTTAATTTAGGTTAAAAACTATGGTGTTTTTATGAAAACCCTTACATTTGTTTGATGCAAAATGATTTCAAAAATAAGCTCCCAATAATGTTGATAGTTAGCAGTATTTTATTGCTACTATTTTTTCAATTCTTTTGGATTAGGCAAAACTATTTTGAGCAAAAAAAATTACTAAAAGACAACATCAGTCAGATTTTTGATGCTACAATTTCAGAACTGCAAGACTCAATGATTATCAATCAAATGCAGTTGCCGTCGGCAAAAGCAATGCTAAAAAAAACTTTTAAAGCCAAAGAAACGCCCAAAAGTCCAAAAGTTGTGATGAATATGCGTCCAGTCAATCCACTGACTGATAGTTCTTTAAGCGTAGCTGATACATCAATCAAAATGATAAAGTTTGCGTTTTCTCGCAATCAGATGAATGATTCAGTAAAGAGAATTTTGACGAGAATGATTTCAGTTGTGCAAAAGAGAGCAGGTACAAGTAGGCTGACCATACAGGTGAATCGTGATTCAAGTAAAAGTTTTAGTTTGTCAACAAATCAGGCTGATACAAATATGGTTTTGCCAAGTATTCAGCTCGAAAAAATAAGTGAAAAAACTAATTCTGATTTTAAATTAAAGAAAAGTGGCGGAGATACATTAATAACACTTCGCATTACTCAGGATTCGTTGCGGAGGCTTGATGTGGCGAAGGCGTTTCAACGAAAACTAATTAAATCGGCAATTGATTTACCTTTCGAGGTATTTGTTTCACCCAAAGTGAAATCCCAATTTATTTTATCGGGAATCACCGTTGAAAGCCCCACTCATTCTAAATCGTTCTTGGCGAACTTCAACAGTTATGAAAACTTTTTAATCAAAAAAATTATACCTCAAATTCTGTTTTCACTCTTTTTGATTACCGTAACCTCTTGTGCTTTTTGGCTAATTTTTAGGAATTTACAGCAGCAAAAACGCTTAACTTTGCTCAGAAACGACCTAATTAGCAACATCACTCATGAACTTAAAACGCCTATTTCGACAGTCAGTGTTGCTATTGAAGCATTGAGTAGTTTTGGGGGCTTGCAAAATCCAGAGTTGACCAAAGAATATCTCGAAATCTCAAAAAATGAACTTAATCGATTATCGGTTTTGGTGGATAGTGTACTAAAAATGGCGATTTTCGAGCAACAAAAACTTGATTTGAATTTTTCAGAAATCAATTTGAAACAATTAGTTGAGCAAGTGCTAAATACTATGAAATTGCAGTTTGAAAAATGCCAAGCTCAGGTGCAATTTGAAACGAATGGTCAAAACTTTATTAGTAGAGGCGATGAGATTCACCTGACCAATGTCATTTATAATTTGTTGGATAATTCTTTAAAATACACAACAAATACCCCAAAAATACTAATTGTCTTAACCGAAAAAAATAAACAATTTATCTTGACCTTTACCGATAATGGCAACGGCATTCCGAAGGAGTTTCAATATAAAATTTTTGAGAAATTCTTCCGAGTCCCAACTGGAAATACACACAATACCAAAGGCTATGGGCTTGGTCTGAGTTATGTAAAAAATATTGTTGAACAACATAGAGGAACGATTAATTTGGTAAATAAGCAGGGTGAAGGAAGTGAATTTAAGATAGTTCTTTTGAAAACTTTATGAAAACAAAAATATTGTATGCCGAAGATGAGCCATTTTTAGGCAAAATAGTGAAAGAGAGCCTTGAAAGTAGAAATTTTGAGGTAATTATGGTTACAGATGGCAAAGATGGTCTTGTGGCCTATGGTCAATACAAACCCGAAATATGTGTGCTTGATGTGATGCTACCCAACAAAGACGGTTTCAAATTGGCTACTGAAATTAGGCAACTAAATCCTACAATTCCTATAATTTTTCTAACTGCTAAAACCCAAACTGAGGATTTGGCAAAAGGATTTCAATCGGGCGGAAATGATTATATCCGAAAGCCTTTTAGCATGGAAGAACTCATTATTCGCATCAATAATTTGCTCAATCTAACACAACAAAAAAGTATAAACACAACCAATGTTATCATGATTGGTCAGTACGAAGTCTTCTTAAATAAGTACGAGTTGACTTATCAAGACAAAATCAAGAAACTTAGCCATAGAGAAGCTAAATTAATAAAGATTTTGTCCGAAAATCGAAATAGCATTGTGAGCCGTAAAGATATTCTGATGCAGATTTGGGGCGATGATTCGTACTTCAACTCACGCAATCTGGATGTTTATATGACCAAACTTCGAGAGTACCTTAAAGATGATCCAAGCCTTGAAATCATGACTATCAAAGGTGTTGGCTACTTTTTCAGAGTATAATTTGCTGCTAATTCTCGCCAAAAAGTTATACTACATCTCAAAAAAATACTTTTTAGTGTCAATTTGACAATTAAACATTTCTTTTTGTATATCTTTGTTTTATTAAAAGAAATGAATCATTTCTGCTAACAAAAATTATGATTAATGGTTTTTAAAATTAAACTCCAACCTATATTTTTCAAATGAAAAAAGTTATTCTGCTTTACGCACTCTTGTTGAGTGTACTGGGAGTACAAGCCCAAAAAAAAGTATTGGTGTTTTCCTTGACAAGAGGTTTTCACCACAATTCAATTAAAGAAGGAAATCAGTTTTTTCTTGAACTCGGGAAAAAACAAGGTTTTAGCGTTGATACAACTACGAATCCTGCCAAATTTACTGAAGAAAACCTCAAAAAATACAATGCCGTTGTGTGGCTAAGCACCACAGGTGATGTATTGAATCCTGCTCAACAGGCCGATTTTGAGCGTTATATTCAAGCAGGTGGTGGTTATGTGGGTATTCACTCTGCTACAGATACAGAATATAACTGGCCATGGTATAATGATTTAGTTGGGGCATATTTTGCGAGCCACCCAGGTGGGAAAGTATCGAATGTGCAAAAGGGTAAAATGGTTACGCTTGACAAAACGTTTCCAGCATCGGCACATTTTCCTGAAACATTTGAAAAAACTGACGAATTTTACGATTTCAAATCTTTGAAAAAAGATATTTTGAAATTTATCGTAAAGGTTGACGAGTCGAGTTACCAAATGGGTAGAATGGGTGAGTTTCACCCAATGGCATGGTACCATGAATTTGATGGTGGAAAAGCATTTTATTCGAGTTATGGACACACACCCGAAACATTTACGGAACCTTTGATAACTGAGCATTTTTGGCAAGGTTTGAAATGGGCAATGGCCGAAAAATTGGATTATTCAAAAGCTAAAACGCAAAGAGCTCCCGAAGAAAATCGCTACGAACGTACCATTTTAGCAACGAATCTCGATGAACCAACAGAATTGGCCACCATGCCAAATGGAAAGGTTATTTTTGTAGAACGCAAAGGTTTAGTAAAGGTTTGGAATCCCACAACTAACAAAGTGAAGGTAGTTGCACAAATGCCAGTTTATACCAAATTCGAGTATGGTTTAATGGGCGTTGGAATTGACCCAAATTTTGCTCAAAACAACTGGGTATATTTTTACTATACACCAAACGAAAGCCGTGAAGCTACGAAAGACAATTTTTTATCAAGATTTGAGTACGATAATCAGAAAGATACAGTAGTTTTTTCTTCGGAAAAAGTAGTGTTCAGAGTACCCGTAAAGCGTGATGAATGTTGCCATACAGGTGGCTCAATTGATTGGGACGCTAAAGGAAATTTATATTTATCGACAGGAGATGATACAAACCCTTTTGCTTCAAATGGTTATGCTCCGATAGATTTTCGTGAGGGACGTGATGGCTGGGACGCTCTTCGTTCATCGGGTAGTACTAACGATTTGCGTGGAAAAGTTCTCAGAATTACACCACAAAAAGATGGTACATACACAATTCCAGAAGGAAATTTATTTAAAGTTGGAACAGAAAAAACTCGTCCAGAAATCTATGCAATGGGTATGCGTAATCCGTACAGAATTGCGGTAGATAAGCGTAGTGGCTATTTGTATTGGGGAGACGTTGGTCCCGATGCAGGTAAAACGGACCCAAATCGTGGGCCTGAAGGTATCGTAGAATTTAACCAAGCACGTAAACCAGGTTTCTTTGGTTGGCCAATTTTTACAGGGCCAAATTTTGCCTACAATCATTATGATTTTGCTAAAAAAGAATCAGGCGAGAAATACAATGCTTTAGCTCCAATCAACGATTCACCGCATAATACAGGTTTAACTGAGCTTCCGCCAGCCCAAAAAGCATGGATTCATTATGGTTATGGTGAATCGAGACAGTTTCCTGAGTTTGGTAAAGGTGGATGCAATCCGATGGCTGGACCTGTTTATTATTCAGAAGATTATGACAAACATCCAAAGAAATTACCAAGCTACTTAGACGGAAAATTCTTTGCTTACGAATGGATGCGTGACTGGATTTATTTGATAAGCATGGATAAAGATGGAAATTATGCGGGTATGGAGCGTTTTATGCCAAGCACAAAATTCTATCACCCAATGGACATGGCATTTTCGAAAGATGGCCGTTTGTTTGTATTAGATTATGGCATGAACTGGTTTGCTCAAAACGAAGAAGCTACGCTTTCGGTCATTGAGTATAACTACGGTAATCGTAAGCCTGTAGTGATGGCAAAAGCCGATAAAAAAGCAGGGGCTTCTCCACTAACAGTTGCCTTCTCTTCAGCAGGAACCATGGATTATGATGGTGATGCTCTGAAATATTCATGGAATTTTGGCAAAGGCATTCCCGCAAGTACTCAACAAAATCCGAAGGTTACTTTTGCTAAACCTGGCGAATACGATGTTGTTTTGACGGTAACAGATGTGGCTGGAAATAAAGCAAATCAAACATTGAAAGTGAAAGTTGGTAATGCCGAACCAAAAGTAAATATTGCCGTGAAAAGCAACAAAACTTTCTTCTTCGATGACCAAAACATTGATTACGAAGTAAGTGTTGCTGACAAAGAAGACGGTACAACCGCCAAAGGTATTGATGCTGCTGATGTGGTTGTAAATATCAATTATTTGGAAGGTTATGACAAAACGATGATTGAGCAAGGACACAAAGAAAATATGAACTTTGCGGCAGGAAAACGTTTGATTGATTTGAGCGATTGTAAGGCTTGCCACTCAGTTGATAAAAAATCTATCGGGCCAGCATATATTGATGTAGCTAAAAAATACCGTCGTGGACAAACGGCTATTAATCAGTTGGCTGAGAAAGTGATCAAAGGTGGTGGTGGTGTTTGGGGAGAACAAGCAATGGCGGCTCACCCGCAAGTTTCACTTGCTGATGCCCGTGACATGGTTGACTATATTCTTTCATTAAACGATAAGAAAAAAGCTTCACAACCAATTAAGGCTGCTTATGAAACTACTGCACATAAGGGTAAAAAAGATGGAGCATATATCATTCAAGCTACTTATACTGATAAGGGTGGAAAGGTAATTGGCCCTTTGACAAATACAGAGTCGGTAGCTTTGCGTAGCCCTAAAGTGAAAGCAGTTACGTTTGATGAAGCCAAAGCTACATCGAAATTTAATGTGGAGGCATTGGGTGGTGAAATTGTAATCGCTACCGAAGATGGTGCCTATTTTGGCTTCAAAAATATTGATTTGACTGGCGTAAAAGGATTGACGATTGGAGCGTTTTCGCAAAAAGGCCAGAGTGTAGGTGGAAAAGTTGAAGTTCGTACGGGTTCGCCAACAGGGGCTGTATTGGCAGAAGCTGAGGTTTCAGAATCTAATATGATGCCTCTAAAAGTTAGTTTAAATGCTACTGGCCTACAAAACTTGTACTTTGTTTTCAAAAACCCTAAAGCTGAAGGCAAAGCTTTGTTTGGCATAAGCACAATTGATTTCTTAAATAAGTAATTCCAAATTACTACATTTATTGATAGGTTGCTTTTAGAGGTTAATTACCTCTGGGAGCAACCTTTTTTTATGAATTCATCTTTGTCGATTCTTTTCAGAAAATTGTATTTTTGCTTTAATTCTTAGGAATAAGTATATTTACAACCTATGTAACCTAAACCGATGCTTATTTATCGGTGACATGAAAACTTAATGTCCTTTATGATGTTGTATTGTAGAGGATACTAATTAACTTTATATGCTATGAAAATGATAAAAAAAACACTGTTTTTTTTAATATCACTACTATTTATACTACAAAAACAGAGCTATTCGCAGACCGTACTACTCACTTCTAAATCCAAAATCCCCTTGAATATTACCTCTGATATGGAGGTTTTTAAAGATTCTACTTCAAAAGTGCCGTTTGAGCAGCTTTCAAAGCATAAGTTTATCAAACATCAAAAAAAATATTTTATATTTCCCTATTCCAATAATGCTTATTGGATGAAGTTTACTTTCAAAAACGAAGACTCTGAATTTAAAAAATGGGTAATTAAATGGAATAATCCGCTAACCGAGCAGCTCGAATTTTATGTATTGGATTCTACAGGAAAAAAGATTGATTATCAAAAACAACGTTTATTAACTATCCAAAAAACTAAGAAATTTTTAGAAGAAGAAATTACATTTAAACTTGATTTACCTGTCAATTCTACCAAAACAGTTTATCTACGACTAAAGAACCAAAGAGGCATTTATGGGGCTGTTATACTTCATTCTGCACCTTCTTATGTGTTTTCAAACATTGATATTTATTCTGATCAGAGTTTCAACTTGGCTTTAATTATTTTTAGGTTTTTTTTAGTTGTTATACTTGGCCTTTTTATCATAAAAGACCGAATATTTAGAGCGTATTCGATTCAGATTGCTATCCGAACGTTTTCGTTTTTAGGTATGATGAATGTACCTGGGCCACTTTTTTCTTTTAACCCAGATATCGCCCAAAAAATTGATTTTCTTTGCTATAATTCATTTGCTATTGGTTCGGGTATCTTAATTTTGGCCGTTTTAGAAGTCGAAAAACTACCAAAATGGATGGTTTTATTAATCAAAATATCAATTATCTCAACCGCTATTATTGACATTTTAGTATTGTTCGATTATAAATGGTATTGGCTAAAAGCAGGGCATTATAACATTGTTTCTTCTTCTGCAATTGTACTTATGGTCTACATTTATAGCATAATCAAGCGATACAATGTTCATAT
This sequence comes from Emticicia sp. W12TSBA100-4, assembly GCF_040253585.1. NCBI lineage: Bacteria > Pseudomonadati > Bacteroidota > Cytophagia > Cytophagales > Leadbetterellaceae > Emticicia > Emticicia sp. W12TSBA100-4. Next base: position 11,587 of record NZ_JBELAU010000006.1, on the reverse strand, counting down.
TTATTACTCATTCCCTTTTATTTTGGGCGTAATAGCCAACTTTATTTTCAATCTTAGATTATTTGGGTTGCTTGAATTTAAACCAATTTTTGAAATTACTACTTTCCTTTTTATTGCCGAAATTTTTCTGTTTGTAGTTTTCTTAGGGCAAATCTTTAGGAGTGTTGAATTAAATAAAATGTTGGCCGAAGAAAAACTTCAATTCAATGTCATTCAAAACGAACGTCTGAAAGAACTTGATAACCTAAAAACTCAGTTTTTTGCCAATATTTCGCATGAATTCCGTACTCCGTTAACCTTAATTTTGAGTCCAATTGATGATTTGAGAAAGCGTTATCCGCACGAAAAACTCTTTGACTCAATGAAACGTAATGGCCAGCGATTGTTGGTGCTTATCAATCAATTGCTTGATTTGAGTAAGCTTGATGCAGGGCAGATGCAAGCTAATATTAAGCAAGATGATTTAGCCAAACACATTCAAATACTCGGTAGTTCGTTTAGTTCGCTGGCCGAAAGCCGAGGAATTGATTTCCAGATTATTCAGAACCGCCGACAAGCAATTGCTTATTTTGATGCGGACAAGATTGAGAAAATATTGTTGAACTTGCTTTCAAATGCGTTTAAATTTACGAAAGATGCGGGTAAAATCACTTTGAAAGTAAATTATACCGAAGATTTTGGCGGTGTTGAAATAATTGTTGAAGATTCTGGAATAGGTATTTCTGCCGAAAAGATAAATCAGATTTTTGATAGATTTTATCAGATTGATGGCTCGCATCAGCGAAACTACGAAGGTTCGGGAATTGGCTTGGCGTTGGTCAAAGAAATGGTGCAATTGCACAAAGGAACGGTACGAGTTTCGAGTAAAGAAACCATTGGGACAAGCTTTACTATAAGCCTTCCTACCGACAAAGAAACCTGGAAGGAGGAATTACTTCATGGAGCTTCGGAAGAATATCAAAATACTGATTTAAGGGCTTTTTATGCCAGTAGCGAAAGTAAAAACATTGTCGAAACAAATAAAGTAGGCGATGAAGAAAAAATACTTCTTATCATAGAAGATAACTCAGACCTCCGCCAGTATATTCGGAGTGTTTTTGAGCAAGATTACCAAATCATTGAAGCAATTGATGGGCAAGAAGGCATAGAAAAAGCATTAGAGTTGATTCCTGATATTGTGGTTTCTGACCTTATGATGCCTCGATTAGATGGTTTAGGATTTTGTAAAATTTTAAAAAGTGACGAGAAAACGAGTCACATTCCAGTAGTGATGCTCACAGCTAAAGCCAATGTAGAAAGCCGCATTGAGGGTTTTGAATTGGGTGCTGACGATTACCTGACAAAGCCTTTTAATAAAGAAGAACTGCTGGTTAGAGTCAGGAATTTGGTCAACCAAAGGGAAATATTACGCCAAAAATATGATAAACAAGTGGTAGATTTGAAACCAACCGAAGTGATTCTGCCTTCGATTGATGAAAAATTTATCAATAAGGCTAAAGAAGTAGTAGAAAAATATATCTCCGAAAGCGAGTTTAATGTAGAGCAATTTGCCGAAGAAATGAATCTGTCGTCGGTGGTTCTTCGCCGAAAAATCAAGGCCGTTACTAATCAATCTGCCACACAATTTGTGCGTAAATATCGCCTACAAAAGGCTGCAAATTTGCTACAAAATAGTGCAGATACGGTCTCAAATATTGCTTATCAGGTAGGTTTTGAAAGTCTATCTTATTTCACGAAAGCCTTTCAAGATGAGTTTGGGAAGTCACCTTCGGAATATGGAAAATAATCGTATTTTTTCAAAAAGAGCAAAAGAAAGTTCATTTTGAGCAAATAAATATCATGTTTTTTTGATAAAAGCCTCGATTTTCGAGGCTTTTGTTGTTTAAAAAGAGCAAAAGAAAGTTCATTTTGGGTTAAATGGAAATGCTTTTCGTGGACGAGTTTTGTAGAAACTTTTCAATACCACGAGAACCATGAATGAACTTTACCTTACACGCCGTCAGCAGATAGAAACTGACAAAATCTTATACCTCGAAAGCGAGGTGAATTATACCAATATTTATACTACTTCAAAGGCAAGAATATTGGCCGCCCTTACACTCGGCGTTATTGAGTCACGGCTTGATACTAAATCTTTCCTCAGAGTCAACCGAAGCTACATCATCAATCTTTCGCATCTCTCAGCTTTTCGCCATGAAAACAATAAGCTAATCATTCGGCTCAACGGTGGGAAGGAATTTATTGCGTCACGGAGAAGACTAAAAACCTTCCAAAATATTTTTTCAAAATCATCAAAAGGCCTTTCGTGGTAGAAAGAAGTGGGTTTGGGGGTAACTCTTCGGAGTTATCTCCTACTTTTTTTGCCATGATTTTTACCCTATTGTTTTCAAAAATAACCTCAAAAATTTCACTACCATGAAAAAAAGAATTTTCTCAAAAGGACTTTTCGTAATCCTTTTATTTATCAATCAATTATCATTTGCCGCTACCATCACTTGGAATGGCAGCGTAAACACCGACTGGGGTAATGTCGCTAACTGGACTGGCGGTTTACCTACCTCTGCCGATGATGTTACGATTCCGATTGGCCTAACCAGATATCCTATTGTAGCTGCCAACGCTTCTATCAAGTCTATTTTTTTAGTTAATACACTGGCAAGTCTGACCGTGAATTCGGGAGTAGTGCTTAATATAACTACTACGCTTAGTTGCCGTGGTAGTATTCAAAATTTCGGCACTATCAATGTAAACGAAGGTAGTAGGTTTGAACTAAGTGGAATCTTTACCAATAAAACCACAGGAGTTTTTAATTCAATCATTCCTGTGGTGAATGGTGCTTATGGAATTAGACTCTATAATTTATCAAGAATTATCAATGAAGCAGGCGGGGTTATCAATGCCACAGGTGCGAAAGCGATTTTTATGCAAGGCGATAATACAGCCTTAACGATGCTCAGCAATAGCGGAACAATGAATCTGACGGGTGGTATCGAAAAATATACCGATAACCTTATTAACGAAACTTGTGGTATCATAAAACTCATCACGTATAGCAACTTTTATAGAGGAGAAATTATCAATCAAGCAGGTTTGGTTCAGAACAATGGCTATTTTGATATTCAGTATAATTTGACCAACAACGCAGGGGCTACCAATTTTGTGAATGACGGTCTGATAAAAATTGGAAATACAGCAGGGACATTTACAAATAATAAACTTCGGGTCAGGAATAATCCAGCAAACGCAACTTTTATGACCATCGGAACAAACAATAACTTGGTCGTGGATGGAATATATACCGATTTAGCAACAACTGTTTCGGCAGGTACTTATAGCCTTGCTACTAATGTTTTTACGCCCGCCATGCTTCCGAGTGGCTCGCAAACACTCTATGCTAAAATCACTTATGGTGCTTGTAGCTTTGTTGCCCCAATTACGTATGTGCCTCTTCCCGTTTTTACTTCGCAATATACCGACCGTAACTTGTGTACGGGTGCAAGCGAAGTGCTAAATCTTACCGCAACCGATGCCATAAGTTATCAATGGCAAAGTTCATCTTTTGCCAATATGAGCACACCAACTAATCTTTCAACTTCTGCTGGTTCAACTACAATTTTGGGCAATGCCTCATTTGCTAATAAGTACATCAGATGTACCGCTTTAAATAATACTGGGTCAGTATTTTCAGATGTATTTAGAGTGTTTGTATCGCCTTCAGTTACTGCCCCAACTGCCGTTAGTACTTCAAAAAACAATCTTTGTAGTGGTGTTAGTGCTTCATTATCAGCTACTTGTACAGTTGGGTCAGTAAAGTGGTATGATCAAGCAACGGGCGGAACGGCACTTGCCACAGGCTCACCTTTTATGATTACGCCTTCGGCTACGACGACTTATTATGCCGCTTGCGAAAACACTGCTTGTTTTAGCAATCGAGTAAGTCAGGCTATTACGGTTGTGAATGCGGTTGCTACGCAAACATTGGTTAGCCCAACGAATGATATTACAGCCTATGCTGGGATTTTGTTGGCAGGAAACAACATTAAGGCCAGTAATAAAATCGAAACGACAGGAAAAGCGACCTTCCAAACTGGCAAATATGTGGAGCTTGACGCTGGTTTTGAGGCAAAAAAAGGAGCTGTTTTTCAAGCCATGATTCAGGCAGTTTGTAATAATTGATACTGGACTATTAAGCTTAAAATCGTCATTCAGCCTGCGTGTAATTGAACTAAAAACGTATTATTTCTCAACTCTAAAATTTATAACCATGAGCGTAAAATTTAATTTAAATACCTTCAAAAGTTTGTATCCAAACTCAAAGTCTTCCAGCGAGTATTTGGAATACAAAGTCGAAGATTCTCAGTATCGGGTTTATAATCCGACCGTGAAGGCAGATAATGTACTGAATGTTAAACTTGACCATATTCGAGCCGACGCCACCGACGACCACGTTGAGCTTACCGTTACGTTTAGCCCGACTGGAACAATCAACAAAGTAGATTATGATTGGACAAAAGGTGATGATGGTTATCAGGTTCCTGATAAGCTGATTAAAGTTGTCGATGGAACACTTGAAATAATTGGTGCAGTGGGAGCATTAGAAACTTTTGGCCTTTCAGAAGAATTGGCACTTGATGCCAAAGAGGCCTTTGATTTTTGTGCCAAAGCTTTCAATGAGATTTCGACTGCTATCGTAAAATTCAATGATAATGGTGGTCAGTTGTATTTTGTGGCGGTGGTTAGCCATACTATCAATCGTCTGTGTTCGTCAGTTTCAGCAAATTAAATTTTTCAATCTTAAACTTCTTATAACTATGAAATTCGATTATGATGCTTTTGGTAAAGCAATGAATAGCAATGAAAACAATGATATTGATGTAAAAAATAGCGGTGAAAACTACGGTTGGTTTTATAAAGATGATGATAAATCGAGTGCTTTTAATCAAGTAATGGAGTACAGAATAAAAGATGGCGACCATAACTACCGCACTTGGCATCAAGAAAGCTCGATGATTACGCACGATGCGGGAATGTTGGTTTCCGTAAAAATAGACCATATTAGAGGCGATAATTTAGATGACCACATAGTGCTGCAAATGGGCTTTGATGCCTCTGGTAAACTATTCTACGGACAAGCCTTTGTACAGATGAAAGAAGAAGACCCGTTTCATACCGAAATCATCACTTCGGGCGATATAATTGATAAAGTACACGACCAAATACAAGATAAAATTAAAGATAATTATGGCGTAAATGGCAGTACCGAAGGTCGTAAGCAAATACCTCACATTGTAAGACTCAACATGGAAGCCATGTGCGATGGCGTAAAGAAATAAAGTAATAGTGGCTATGATAAATCTATCGTAGTCACTTAACATCAAAATATCAGTTTGAATCTTATGAATAACCCAAATTGAAATCTACCATGAAAAAAATATTTTACCTTTTTATGGCTTTGTTGATAAGCCAACAAATTTTTGCACAAAGTACTTTTAGAACACCAGTAAATGTCGTGACGGGCATAGCGAATTTTTCAAGGCAACATTCTCATTTGATTGTCAATGGGTATCCCGCCTTTATTTATCTTAATTCATCACTTGATTTGATGTATGTGCGAGCAACCAATGCTGAAGGTACTACATGGGGGACTCCAGTAACACTTGAAGATAGATTCAATGTCGGTAGTGATTTTCAAATGGCTATAATAGCTGGGAAGCCTGCAGTTGTATATTCGGGCTTCAATTCGCCCCAATACTACGTTAATTACAAATCTGCTTCGGATATTAATGGAAGTGCTTGGAATACTACTGTCACGGTTTTTTCACCCAATTCTTTGTACAACAATCCTTCTTTGCTTGATGTTGGAGGAAGACCTGCGGTGGTATTCTCGGATGCAACGAACGTTTATTTTTCGAGAGCAACTAATGATGCAGGAACTTCATTTAGTAATTCCCCCGTAGTGGTTACTTCACATAGTGCAGACCTGAAAGCTATGAAAATGGTCAATGGTAAGCCCGCTATTGTTTTACGAAATGGAAGCGGTTATAATTTAGAATACGTGATAGCCAATGATGCCGTAGGAAGTTCGTGGGGTACTGTCATTGCACTCGAAGACTATTTGCAAGTAGCTGGTTTTTCTTTTACAGTTGTAAACGGCTACCCAGCTATTGCTTTTTCAACTGGAGGCAATGAACTTGCTTTTATAAGAGCCAATGATGTTAATGGTAATACATGGGGAACCCACCGCATTTTACAAAGTGCCACCTCATCTACAGCAGTTTCAAGTTGCTCCTTAGAGATTGTAAATGGAAATCCTGCGATTGCCTATCTTACTGGTAACGGTTTATACTATCTAAGAGCTTCTGATGTCTCAGGCAACACATGGGGGAGTCCACTAATATTGGAAGCAAACGGTTCGGGTTTGGCCTATGCTGTTTCATTAACAACTATCGACAATAAAGCCAGTATTGCTTACGCAAACTTTACCAGCTCTACAGCTAAGTATATTCAAGAAGCATGTACACCTTTGGCAACCTCTCCAGGAAATGTTGATATAACATGGACAGGAACATTTAGCACCGACTGGAACGACCCGTGCAACTGGAATCCTGCTTGGGTACCAGATTTGACAAATAAGGATGCAATCATACCAGATGTTCCGAACAAACCAATTATTGGTTTAGCTACTATTGCCGAGATTAATTCAATACGGATTAATGCTAATTCATCACTTACTGTAAATGGTACGCTTAATGTAAGAAGTGTTAGTACCAATACAATTGCTATTACACTAAATGGGGCAACCTTAACAAATAATGGAACCATTAGAGTAGAAACAGCCAGCGGAAACCCCGTTACAGGATTTGCCATGGTTACTCAAGGTAGTGATGTTATTTCAATAATCAATAATGGTACTCTTACATTGAAATCTACCGTTGATGATATATCGTTTGGTGGAAGTAATTCAACTGTTAATCTTACAAATAATAGTACAGGTACTATAAATTTTAAAGGGACAAACGATACAAGAGGGATTGCTTTTTTAGGGTCGAATCCAAGAACTTTTACCAATAATGGTACATTAAATTTTGACTTAGGTACTAATTGGGAATCAATGACCATGAATGCAGCCACAGTATTTACCAATACTGGAACGGTTAATATGAATTTAAGTAAAGGGATTTTGGGCAATGGAGCTACCATTAACAATAATTCGTGTGGTAAAATCATCATGGCTTCGGGAAGCTATTTGGGAGTTGGTACGACCAATAATTCTGGCTTAATCCAAATCATGAACAACATAAATAATACTGGTGGTACTTTCACCAATTCTGGTATACTAAAATACGGTAGCCTGACGGGTACAATCACCAATTCGGGTAATGCTTCAATCGTTGTAAATAATACACCAACTCCAATTTTTACCTACGGTGGCACATATAACGGCACGGGTGCAAGTACAGTAAATGGCATTTATAAAGAACAGGCAGCTACCAACTTAGCTGGAACCTTTACCGCACCGAATACTTTTGAACCAGATGCTTCGCTACCAGCAGGCACACAAACGCTTTATGCTAAAATAACTCCAAGTGGTGGGGCGTGCTTTTATGTAGTACCGTTTACGTATAATTATGTTGCCCCACCTACCATTACAGCAGGAGCAGTAACGAATACCACTAGTTGTGGTGGAGCGAATGGTAGTATTGCATTTACCACAACCAATGTGCCAGATGGTACTTATTCGCTATCTTTCAGTACTACGGGCAGTAGCAGTCCTAAGGATGTAATGGTTAATGGAGGTGTTTTTATGCTAACGGGCTTGTCAGTAGGTGATTATAATAATTTTTCGATAACAGTTTCGGGAAATGCAGTTAGTACGGGAGTCCTAAGTCCCGCCAAAACAGTGGCCAATCCATCGCCCCCAACGCTTGTGGCTGGTACAGCCGTAAATTCGACTACTTGTACGGGGGATGGTAGTATTCCGTTTAACTCTACCAATTTACCTGATGGGACATACTCTTTAAGTTTCACGGCAACTGGCGTGGGAGCAACAACAAGTCCGAAGAATGTAACGGTTGAGGGGAATGCCTTTACTTTATCTGGGCTTAAAGCTGGAACTTACAGTAACTTCTCAGTAACTCGAAACGGTTGTACTGCTACATTAGTCACTTCAAGGATAATTTCTGACCCTCCTGCACCTGCTACACCCAACGTAGGAACAATTACACAACCCTACCTTAGTACCTCAACAGGTAGTGTTCTACTGAGTGGTTTACCATCGGGCAGTTGGATTATTAATCCTGGTAATATTTCGGGAACTGGGAGCAGCACAACAGTTACTAACTTGGCAGCAGGCACTTACAACTTCACGGTTACTAACAGCACGGATTGTGTATCGGCACCTACGGCTGATGTTGTCATCAACGCACCGACTTCTGTCTTTATGGTAGGTAATTTAGTATATAACGATATAAACAGAAATAGAGTTTTTGATGTGGGGGATGTGGGAATTGATGGTGTAATAATGAATATCTATCGAGATATCAACAACAACAATAGATTAGATGTGGGCGATGGTACTCCAGTGGCTACTACCACTACTACTACTGTGGCTACGCAGGCAGGCACTTATCTTTTTGAAGTTGTGGCAGGTACTTACATCGTTGAAGTCGCTGCTTCAAACTTCGCAGTAGGGGGACCTCTCTATAATACAGGTCAGCCTCTTGTGAGTAGCCCTACTACATCTCCCCCTGACCCTGATTTCAACAATACAGATAATGACGATAATGGCCATCCAGTGAGTGGCTTTGGGGTAGCAACACAGGCATTTAATATTGCTGCTACCATCAATCATGTTGATTTTGGTTTTAAAACACCCACAAGGGTATCTATCAGTGATTTTAGTGTTAATGAAGGTAATAATAGTTCTGTTACTATCTTTAATTTCTCGGTTACACGGAGTGACAATGACGAAGTATTCACATTAACAGTAAATACAGCTGATGGGACAGCAGTCAGTACATCTGATTATAACACTATTTCAAACGGGACAATCTTTTTTGCTGCTGGGGGTAGTCTTACGAATATTTTTGTAGGCTCAGTCAATCGTGATAATGTGGTTGAATTAGATGAGACTTTTAACGTAAATTTATCGGGAGCTCCCACTGGAATATATATTGTTGATGCACAGGCAACTGGAACAATTGTTAACGATGATATTAGCACTATTTCAATCAATAATCCAACGGTAGCCGAGACTAATACTGGAACGACGACCATGACGTTTGATATTCAAATGAGTAATCCCTCGGATGCTGATGTGTTGGTCAATTATGCTACCGTTGATAATACTGCCACTATTACTGATAATGATTACACCAGTACTTCGGGAGTACTTACTTTTGCGGCTGGCCAAACAACCAAGCAAGTCAGTGTAACCATCAACGGTGATTGTAAATTTGAGAGTAATGAAACGCTCATTCTCCGACTTAGTAATTTAATAAACAATGGAAGGAATATTCGATTCAATGGTGGTGGAACTACACTTGATGCTACTGGAACTATTCAAAACGATGACATCGCTATAACAGTCAATGCTCCAACCATAACACAACCTACTTGCGACGTAGCATCGGGTACAATTATAATCAATGCCACAAGCTCCTCAGCAATAGAGTTTAGCGTAGATGGAGGTATGAATTATCAGTCCAGTAATACATTTAGTGGGCTTACTTCTGGAACCTATAATTTAACGATAAGGAATACTTCTAATCCTGCTTGCGTGATAAGTTATGCCAGCAATCCTGTTGTCATTGACCCTCAACCTACTAAACCAACCGTGACCATTACTGGAGCTACAAACCTAACTTGTTTGGTTACTTCGGTAAGTAGAACAGCCACAGGCGGTGGAACATATTCATGGTCAAATGGTTTGGGAACAAATGCGACTGTAAGTATCACAAGTTCAGGAATTTATACCGTAACTGTAACAAATAGCAATGGCTGTACGGCAACTGCTACCACCAATGTCACTCTTGATAACAGCGTACCAAATGCAGGCATCACAGGCACGACAAATTTAACTTGCACAACAACATCGGTAATCCGAACAGCCACAGGCGGCGGAACATACTCATGGTCAAATGGTTTGGGGACGAATGCGAGTGTAAGTATCACAAGTTCAGGAATTTATACCGTAACTGTAACAAATAGCAATGGCTGTACGGCAACTGCTACCACCAATGTCACTCTTGATAACAGCGTACCAAATGCAGGAATTACAGGGACAACGAATCTAAGTTGTACAACGACATCAGTAATCCGAACAGCCACAGGTGGCGGCACGTATTCATGGTCAAATGGCTTGGGAACAAGTGCCACAGTAAATATCACAAGTTCAGGCATTTACACTGTAACGGTGACGAATAGCAATGGTTGTACCGCCACAGCTACGACCAATGTCACGCTTGATAACAGCGTTCCAAATGCAGGCATCACAGGCACAGAAAACCTAAGTTGTACAACAACTTCGGTCAGCCGAACAGCCACAGGCGGTGGCACGTATTCATGGTCAAATGGTTTGGGGACAAGTGCGACAGTAAATATCACAAGTTCAGGCATTTACACTGTAACGGTGACGAATAGCAATGGTTGTACCGCCACAGCTACGACCAATGTCACGCTTGATAACAGTGTGCCAAGTGCAGGCATCACAGGGACAACGAGTTTAACTTGTACGACCACTTCGGTAGAACGCACAGCCACAGGTGGTGGAACATATTCATGGTCAAGCGGTTTGGGAACAAATGCCACGGTAAGTATCACAAGTTCAGGGAATTACACGGTAACGGTGACAAATAGTAATGGTTGCACCGCAACAGCAACGACCAATGTCACGCTTGATAGCAGTGTTCCGAATGCAGGCATCACAGGGACAACGAGTTTAACTTGTACGACCACATCGGTAAGTAGAACAGCCACAGGCGGTGGAACATATTCATGGTCAAATGGTTTGGGAACAAGTGCCACAGTAAATATCACAAGTTCTGGTATTTATACCGTAACGGTGACAAATAGCAATGGTTGCACCGCAACAGCAACGACCAATGTCACGCTTGATAGCAGTGTTCCGAATGCAGGCATCACAGGGACAACGAGTTTAACTTGTACGACCACATCGGTAAGTAGAACAGCGACAGGTGGCGGAACCTACTCATGGTCAAATAGCTTGGGAACAAATGCAACAGTAAATATCACAAGTTCAGGCGTTTATACCGTAACAGTTACGAATAGCAATGGTTGTACCGCCACAGCGACAACAAGTGTTACAATTGATAACAGTGTGCCAAGTGCAGGCATCACAGGGACAACGAATTTAACTTGTACTACTACTTCGGTAGAACGCACAGCCACAGGCGGTGGAACATATTCATGGTCAAATGGACTTGGAACAAATGCCACGGTAAGTATCACAAGTTCAGGCATTTACACGGTAACGGTGACAAATAGTAATGGTTGCACCGCAACAGCAACGACCAATGTCACGCTTGATAACAGCGTGCCAAATGCAGTAATCACAGGTACAGCAAAT
>NZ_JBELAU010000059.1:0-821 GCF_040253585.1 Emticicia sp. W12TSBA100-4 | reverse complement strand
GTTGGGTCGAAAACTGTTTGACCTTTTGGCAACCAAGCAATATTATACGGTACTGGTTCACCGAGACTAACTTCCGTAATTCTAAAACTATTAACTAAAACTTCTCCATCTGTATTTGAAAAAATTTGAGGTCGAATGAAAATTGCAGATTCAGAAAAGTTAATCAATGTGTTCCCAACTCCACCCAAAAAAGCGTTGAATTCTGTGAAATTTGGGGTGATTTGTATCGAAATAACAGGAACATAGTTGAACCCTGATGTATTGATAACAAGATTGCTTTGATGGTCAAACATTTTGAGTACTATACTGCCTGTAACGGCTGATTTCAAAAAACCATTTACTCTATACAAGCATTGTTTTGAAATCGGTGTATTCACATTTTGAATAGATATGCCTTGTGTGGCTCGTTTAATCGACAATCGTCCTAAATATCTGTTGTTATCAATTATAATATCATTCCAAAACAAAGTGTTACCAAACTCTAATGCACCATTTTTCAAAATACTATTTGGAATACTTAATGTTTCAGGTGCTGAAGCAAAAATAACTACCTTATGATTACCATAGTAATTAGCACTTAAAACGTTCAACGCAATTTGTACAGTGTTAGAAGTTGCGTTCAAAATTTGAAACCAATATATGTTTTGATTGTTAATGTTTGCATTACCTGCATCAGCACCAATCAACTGCACCTGAATACGGTCAGGATTAGAAAGATTAAGATTGTGCGTAATTGTTACAGGGTTGTTGTTTGGTAAGTTTACGGTTGTTGAATAGCTAAGAGTAGGCAAAACAGAACCGTTGTCACCTTTATCACCTTT
>NZ_JBELAU010000058.1:0-833 GCF_040253585.1 Emticicia sp. W12TSBA100-4 | reverse complement strand
ATAATTTAAGTTGTAACCTATAATTTCCGATAGGCTTCTGTGTAATAACTTTGAGATACCAAATCGAAATTATTATGCAAACAGAAACACTATCGGAAAAAACCTTAATAATCTATTGTTTTGTAGATGACTTTTTGAAAAAAATCAGGATATCGGATGATAAACAAAGGCGATTTACAGATGCCCAAGTTATCACAACGGCCATCATAGCTGCCAAGAAATTTTATGGCAATTATGCTTCTGCCTTAGATTTTTTAGCAAGTTATGAAGGTTTTTATCGAATAGATAGAGGCGTATTTTCCATGCGATTAAAACGTTTGGAAAATACTATTCGATTGATTTTCAATCATTTAAGCCAAACTATCAAAGAACTTAATCTAAGTCAAGAGTATATTATTGACACATTTCCTGTGTCAGTTTGCCGAAATATCAGGATTCCTTATTGCCGTTTGATTCAAGGAGAATCGTATCGTGGTTATAACGTAAGCAAAAAAGAATATTTCTATGGTTTCAAAGTTCAGGTAATTACTACAAAAGAGGGTGTACCTGTACAATTCGATATTTTTTGTGGAGAAACAGGGGATGTAACAGCCTTGCAATCTACACAAGTAAATTTACCTAAAAATAGCCAATTATTTGGAGATAAAGCCTATAATGACTATGAAATTGAGGATTTTATGTACGAATGTGATGAAATTACACTCCGTCCAATTCGTAAATCAAATTCTAAAAGAAAAGATTTTCCTTACGAGGTCGCTTACAAAAAAATGGTTCGCAAACAAATCGAAAACTCTTTTACTCAGATAACAGATTTATTACCTAAACATATCCAT
>NZ_JBELAU010000057.1:0-855 GCF_040253585.1 Emticicia sp. W12TSBA100-4 | reverse complement strand
AGAGCCTGTTTAAAAATACTTAATAAGAATAAATAAGGGCAAGGGAAAATCTTATAAAAACACTTTCTTTGAAGTGACTAAACAAAAAGAGAGATGTATTCAACAGATTTAACCGATGCCCAATGGCAATTTATCAAAAAAACCTTACAGTATCCAAATAGGAAGCGAAAACATTGCTTGCGAACTATATGGAATGCAGTACTGTATGTTGTAAAAACAGGATGCCAATGGCGACTATTACCAAATGATTTTCCAAAATGGCAATTAGTCTATTATTACTTTCGTAAATGGATTGAATTAGAGGAGTTTGATGAGTTATTAGAAAAGTTGCGAGGAAAGGTACGGGTTAAAATAGGACAAAATGCTCTGCCAAGTCTTGGTATCATGGATAGCCAAAGCGTCCGTTGGGGCAATAATCGTTCTTTGAATGGGATTGACGGGAATAAAAAAGTGAAAGGTATAAAAAGACATGCGATAGTAGATAAAAATGGATTTCTAATAGCAGTCATGGTAACGGTAGCTAATATTCATGATGGACAAGCTGCCTTACAGTTGATGCGAGTTTTAAAGAATTTATGGAGTAGTGTGAAAGTGATTATAGCAGATGGCGGCTATCGAGGAGAAATAAAAGAGCAAATAAGAAAAAACTTTGATTATTTGCTCCAAATAACGTTAAGAACAGATAAAAATATCTTTCAGTTACAGCCTAAAAGGTGGGTAATCGAACGAACATTTTCTTGGTTCGACAATGACCGAAGGCTATGTCGTCAATATGAATTACTTATGGAAACGGCCGAAGAGATGGTAAAATTATCAGCTATAAAGCTTTTACTTAATAAAATTTAAACAGAGTCT
>NZ_JBELAU010000056.1:0-856 GCF_040253585.1 Emticicia sp. W12TSBA100-4 | reverse complement strand
AGAGTCTGTTTAAAAATACTGAATAAAAATAAATAAGGGCAAAGGAAAAACTTATAAAAACACTTTCTTTGAAGTGACTAAACAAAAAAGAGAGATGTATTCAACAGATTTAACCGATGCCCAATGGCAATTTATCAAAAAAACCTTACAGTATCCAAATAGGAAACGAAAACATTGCCTACGAACTATATGGAATGCAGTACTTTATGTTGTAAAAACAGGATGTCAATGGCGACTATTACCAAATGATTTTCCCAAATGGCAATTAGTCTATTACTACTTTCGTAAATGGGTTGAATTAGAAGAGTTTGATGAGTTATTAGAAAAGTTGCGAGGAAAAGTACGGGTTAAAATAGGGCAAAACGCTCTACCCAGTCTTGGTGTCATGGATAGCCAAAGCGTCCGTTGGGGCAATAATCGTTCTTTGAATGGGGTTGATGGGAATAAGAAAGTGAAAGGTGTAAAAAGACATGTGATAGTAGATAAAAATGGATTTCTAATAGCAATCATGGTGACGGTAGCTAATATTCATGATGGACAAGCCGCCTTGCAGTTGATGCGAGTTTTAAAGAATTTATGGAGTAGTGTGAAGGTAATTATAGCAGACGGAGGCTATCGAGGAGAAATAATAGAGCAAATAAGAAAAAACTTTGGCTATTTGCTCCAAATAAAGTTAAGAACCGATAAAAAAATCTTTCAAGTACAACCTAAAAGATGGGTAATCGAACGAACATTTTCTTGGTTCGATAATGACCGAAGGTTATGTCGTCAATACGAATTACTTATGGAAACGGCCGAAGAGATGGTAAAACTATCAGCTATAAAACTTTTACTCAATAAAATTTAAACAGGGTCT
>NZ_JBELAU010000055.1:0-904 GCF_040253585.1 Emticicia sp. W12TSBA100-4 | reverse complement strand
AGAATATGTTTTGAAATAAAAAGTCAAAATTTTGCCAAAATCATAGAAATAAAGGCTGTTTGCAAAAAAGCGACCGAAGATTCCGTAGTTTTTTCATATTCTTTGGATAACCTTCGATAAAAATTGCACCAAGCAAACGACCGTTCTACTTGCCACCGCCCTTTTTGAGGAATAAATCCTTGCTGTGAAGGTGGCTTTTGAGTGATTTCTACTTCATACTTGCACCAATAAGCAGCCTGCATAAATTGCCCTCTAAATCCATTATCTGCATAAATTAGGCGTAATTTTTTGGCAGATTTATCCAAAATAGGAAACAATTCTATTCCTGCTACACTATCAAATAAATTGGCTGCACAAACAAAAATAGCAAGGGGTAATCCCAATGTATCTACTACTAAAAAACGTTTACGACCATTGACATATTTATTCCCATCTATTCCCGAATCTAACTTGATAAAAGCAACTTTTTTAATACTTTGACTGTCAATAGCCCCTGCGGTAGCTTCTGCCTCTTTACCTTGTCTAACTCGCTCTTTTGCTACTAAATCATTCAAAATATTATCCAAAATACCATTTTTAGTCCATTTTCTGAAATAATAATAAACACTTTGCCAAGGTCCATAACACTCGTCAATATTTCGCCATTGACAGCCTGTTCGGCAAACTTTTAAGATACAGTTTATGACTCTTCTCAAATTTTTAGAAATCTTACGTCCTGTATCAATCTTTTTTGCTATTATTGCCCATTGAGCATCGGTTAGTTCGGTAAATTGAACTGTTTTAATTACAAGTTTTTTGTTTGCCATCTTTGTAGTTTTTTATGATTTGACACCACAAATTTCTACGCCGATGCTTATATTTGAAAATTCGCAATTTTTACCCCTACAATTTCAAAACATATTCT
>NZ_JBELAU010000054.1:0-928 GCF_040253585.1 Emticicia sp. W12TSBA100-4 | reverse complement strand
GACTAACGATACAAGTTTACCTAATGCTCAAATTTCGGGGTCAGATAATCTTTCATGTGCTACAACATCTGTACTTAGAACTGCTTCGGGGGGGAATTCTTATCTTTGGTCGAATGGTTCAACTAATGCAGCCGTAAATATCTCAACTGCTGGTACTTACACCGTCACAGTAACAGGATCTAATGGATGTACG
This sequence comes from Emticicia sp. W12TSBA100-4, assembly GCF_040253585.1. Classification (NCBI taxonomy): domain Bacteria; kingdom Pseudomonadati; phylum Bacteroidota; class Cytophagia; order Cytophagales; family Leadbetterellaceae; genus Emticicia; species Emticicia sp. W12TSBA100-4. Next base: position 735 of record NZ_JBELAU010000054.1, on the reverse strand, counting down.
ACCACTACTACTACAACTGTAACCAACGATGCAAGTTTACCTAATGCTCAAATTAATGGAACTAACAATCTAAGCTGTGCTGTTAGCAGCGTTACAAGAACGGCTTCGGGTGGTGGAAACTACCTTTGGTCGAATGGTTCAACTAATGCAACCGTAAATGTCTCAGCTGCAGGTACTTACACCGTTACAGTAACAGGTTTAAATGGTTGTACGGCAACAGCCACTACCACCGTAACTAACGATGGAAGTTTACCGAATGTCCAAATCACGGGTTCTAATAACCTAAGTTGTGCTACTACAAATGTCATTCGCACAGCAAGTGGTGGTGGTTCGTATCTTTGGTCAAACGGACTTGGTACTAACGCAACGGCTACTATCACAGCAGCTGGTACTTACACCGTCACAGTAACAGGTTCAAATGGTTGTACTGCAACAGCCACTACAACCGTAACTAACGATGGAAGTTTACCTAATGTCCAAATCACGGGTTCTAATAACCTAAGTTGTGCTACTACAAACGTCATTCGCACAGCAAGCGGTGGTGGTTCGTATCTTTGGTCAAACGGACTTGGTACTAACGCAACGGCTACTATCACAGCAGCTGGTACTTACACCGTCACAGTAACAGGTTTAAATGGATGTACGGCAACAGCCACTACAACCGTAACTAACGATGGAAGTTTACCGAATGTCCAAATCACGGGTTCTAATAACCTAAGTTGTGCTACTACAAAC
>NZ_JBELAU010000053.1:0-968 GCF_040253585.1 Emticicia sp. W12TSBA100-4 | reverse complement strand
AGTTGAGAAAGAGAAGAAAATACTTGTTCATTTATTGGAGCATAAATGCGGGTATAAAGTATGCCAACAGTCCGTTCAACTAAGGCTTTATCTTTTGGTTTACGGCTTCTTGTTGGGAAAATACAAGTACCATAATGTGAGGCAAAGTCTTCGATGCTTTCATTAAGGTCTGGCTCATATCTGTCAGCTTTGTTTACAGCAGATTTTAAGTTATCTGGAACGATGGCTTGGGGAACACCTCCGAAATATGTCAAGGCGTTGGCCAGAGCTAATAAGAAATCAGCCTTTTTTTGACTATAAACGGCTTGACAGTAAGTATATTGGCTGCATCCTAAAGTTGCAATAAATACTTCAACTGCTTGTTTTTCACCACTTTGTGGGTCTGTTATGTATAGTTTTTCTCCTGCAAAATCAACGTATAGTTTATCACCTGCCTTATGTTCGAGGTGCATGGTAACTTTCTGAGTAGATTGCCAATGTCGAAAATAATGACAAAACCTCGAATAATTGATAGCATTTTGGGTCGTTAAGCAATATTTTTCCCAGAGCATTAATCGTGTTACACCTACTTTTTGTAACTCTTTGGCATACAAAGGGAAAAGTAAATCTAACGCTTCAATAGTTGATGGCGAATTCTGTTTTTTAACTAAACGATACAGAGCTTCTTCATTCCAGTCCAATAGAGAACTTAAATCTTGACCCACTTCTGACCGAAGGTAGCCAAGATAATTATCAACGGTATTACGAGAAAGTCCTAAACTTTGGGCTATCCATCGTTTGCTTTTACCGCTAATTTGATATTCAATAAGTTTATGTAACTGTTTCATTGTGATGCGATGATTTGCCATGTCGTAAGTATTTTTAATAAAATATTACTTACAAACAACGGTTTTTTTTATCGCTTTTCACTTATCCACAGGTGGCTCACTTTGCCTACAATCACTGGCTCACTTTCGCTGGAATATACA
>NZ_JBELAU010000052.1:0-1048 GCF_040253585.1 Emticicia sp. W12TSBA100-4 | reverse complement strand
TGGTGAATCAGAGCTTGGATTAGGAACAGGATTTGCATTTATCGTAACAGCTGTAGTTGCACTTGCAGTACATCCATTCGCATTTGTTACGGTCAATGTATAAGTGCCATTGGCAGCAGTTGTAACACTACTAATAGAAGGAGCTTGAATACTCGAACTAAACGAATTAGGCCCTGTCCAAGCGTAACTTGTCATTGCAGCCACCGAATTGAATGTTAATGTTGTACCAACACATTTTGGTGAATCAGAGCTTGGGTTTGGAACAGGATTCGCATTTATCGTAACAGCTGTAGTCGCACTTGCTGTACAACCGTTCGCATTTAATACGGTCAATGTATAAGTGCCATTGGCAGCAGTTGTAACATTATTGATAGAAGGAGCTTGAATACTCGAGCTAAACGAATTAGGCCCTGTCCAAGCGTAACTTGTCATTGCAGCCACCGAATTAAATGTTAATGTTGTACCAATACATTTCGGAGAATCAGAGCTTGGATTAGGAACAGGATTCGCATTTATCGTAACAGCCGTAGTTGCACTTGCAGTACATCCGTTCGCATTTGTTACGGTAAGAGTATAAGTGCCACTTGCAGCGGTTGTAACACTGCTAATAGAAGGAGCTTGAATACTCGAGCTAAACGAATTAGGCCCTGTCCAAGCATAACTTGTCATTGCAGCCACCGAGTTGAATGTTAAAGTTGTACCAACACATTTCGGAGAATCAGAGCTTGGATTAGGAACAGGATTCGCATTTATCGTAACAGCTGTAGTTGCACTTGCAGTACATCCGTTCGCATTTGTTACGGTCAATGTATAAGTGCCATTGGCAGCAGTTGTAACATTATTGATAGAAGGGGCTTGAATATTCGAGCTAAACGAATTAGGCCCTGTCCAAGCGTAACTTGTCATTGCAGCCACCGAGTTGAATGTTAATGTTGTACCAACACATTTTGGTGAATCAGAGCTTGGATTAGGAACAGGATTCGTATTTATCGTAACAACTGTAGTTGCACTTGCTGTACATCCGTTCGTATTTGTTACGGTCAATGTA
>NZ_JBELAU010000051.1:0-1102 GCF_040253585.1 Emticicia sp. W12TSBA100-4 | reverse complement strand
TACCTACACAGCGACATGTATCAACAGTTGTGGGGAAAGTGGAGTGAGCAATGTAGTAGTTATCACAACAGGTAGCAGCCCAGCAGCACCAGTAATTTCAACGAACAGAAACAGCTTGTGTAATGCAGAGACAGCAACGTTGACAGCAACAGGTTGCAGTGGTAGTTTGAAATGGAGTACAAATGCGACAGGCAGCATCATCAGTGTAAGCACAGCAGGAAGTTATACAGCGACATGTAGCAACAGTTGTGGTGAAAGTGGAGTTAGCAATGTAGTGGTTATCACGACAGGCAGCAGCCCAGCGGCTCCAGTAATTTCATCGAATAAGAATAGCTTGTGTAATGCAGAGACAGCAACGTTGACAGCAACAGGTTGTTCAGGTAGCTTGAAGTGGAGTACAAATGCCACAGGCAGCAGCATCAGTGTAAGAACAGCAGGCACATACACAGCGACATGTAGCAACAGTTGTGGGGAAAGTGGATTGAGCAATGTAGTAGTTATCACGACAGGTAGCAGCCCAGCAGCACCAGTAATTTCAACGAACAGAAACAGCTTGTGTAATGCAGAGACAGCAACGTTGACAGCAACAGGTTGCAGTGGTAGCTTGAAATGGAGTACAGGCTCGACGAGTGCAAGCATCATTGTAAGCACGGCAGGTACCTACACAGCGACATGTATCAACAGTTGTGGTGAAAGTGGAGTTAGCAATGTAGTGGTTATCACAACAGGTAGCAGCCCAGCAGCACCAGTAATTTCAACGAACAGAAACAGCTTGTGTAATGCAGAAACGGCATCGTTGACAGCAACAGGTTGCAGTGGTAGCTTGAAATGGAGTACAGGCTCGACGAGTGCAAGCATCATTGTAAGCACGGCAGGTACCTACACAGCGACATGTATCAACAGTTGTGGCGAAAGTGGATTGAGCAATGTAGTAGTTATCACGACAGGCAGTAGCCCAGCAGCTCCAGTAATCAGCAGCAACAAAAACAGCTTGTGTAATGCAGAGACAGCAACGTTGACAGCGACAGGTTGCAGTGGTAGCTTGAAATGGAGTACGAATGCAACAGGCAGCAGCATGAGTGTAAGAACAGCAGGCACATAC